>JAFGOB010000043.1 GCA_016926695.1 Dehalococcoidales bacterium
CTCCGCAGCCGCAAAATAAAGAACGAGGCTGGCCAGACGCTTGAAGTCAAGGAAAAGCTGGTCTGTTATTGGAGCAAAAAGCATTATGAAAGGGAGTACCATGAAAACCTCAAATTCATTGAATACCTCAACTCCATCATCGCATTCCCCGACAAACTGAAAGACAAGCAAAAAAAGATAGAACAATTCTTGATCAAACAACAGGTTGACAAGTCGTCCGGCGAAGTGTTGGATACTGCAACCCATCTTTCCATCGACATGGATAAAATACCAGAGTATCTCGACCTGCTTGGTTACTATACGATTATGACATCCGAGATAGACAAGAGCGACCATGAAATCATCAATAAATACCACGGTCTATCACGTATTGAGGACTCGTTTCGCATCATAAAGGGCGACCTGGATGGCAGGCCGGTCTACGTTCAGACTAAAGAGCACATTAACGCCCACTTCCTTGTGTGCTTTATCTCTTTGGCAATGATTCGGCTGATTCAGCACAAAATACTGCGCCATCTCGGTAAAGATACTCTGAATGAAGCCGGTTGGGAATCCGGCCTCACCGCTGAACGCATAAAAAAAGCCCTCTCCGGCTTCCAGGCTGACTCTTTGCCGGGTGGCTATTTCAGGCTGACAAAGCCTACCGATGATCTTCGTCTAATTCTTGATTCACTGGGTATTTACACAAATTTGCGTTTGCCTACCATACATGAACTGCGTCAGCTCAAGTACTCGTTTGATAAAGCCTCTGTTATGTGACTACTTTTTATATCATTCTTAAAGGCCCAAAAATCCTCCTTTTTGAATCTCTCACAGGACTTTTTTTCTTTCTTTGTGCTGTTAAACTCGGGTTATAACACAAAGTATTATGGTAAATAGAATACCGAAGCGGCTGTTCTCCTGATATATACCGCTGCATTTTCCTTAATCCGCATTGCCTCTCGGCTTCCTGCGGGCAAAAATCCGTCCGTACCGGCTGAAAGCGTAATATAATTGAGAGAGAAGGGTGGCTCCAGCCCGTAAGACGGAGTCATTTTCAGGTAGATAGAAATTCGTAAAGCGATGAAAAACAACTCACCCTGTACAACAGAGAAAGCCTTTGCCTGCCGTTATTGCGGGTATACCGTAAGTATGAAAGCGCCCGGTACGAAACACCGCAACCACTGTCCCCGCTGTCTCAGGAGCCTTCACCTGGATAACCGGCCTGGAGACCGGGCTTCCGTCTGCGGGGGTATCATGGAGCCAATTGCCGTCAGCGTAAAAGGGGGCAATGAGTGGTCGATAGTCCACCGCTGCCTGAAATGCGGCGCTCTCAGGGAAAACCGCATTGCCGGAGACGATGATGAGCTGGCCCTGGTATCGCTGGCCGTACGCCCCATCGCCCGGCCGCCCTTCCCCCTGGAGAGTATTCATAAAAAAATCTGAGAAGATTTACCGGGAATTTTGGAAATCAACGCTTGCTGTTTTTTTACAGACATCGAATATATAATTACAGCAGCTATGATTATTCCTTAATGGATTTAAATATTAGAGGAAAAATAGACGGATTATGCAACCGTTCTATTCCAGAAGCATTGATTTTGAAGCAGTTTCAGGGTTCCGGGACCTGGGCGGCTATCAAGGAAAAAACGGGCGTACAATAGCCTGGCGACGGATATTCCGCAGCGGTGAATTGCGTAATATGACAAAAGTTGATTTATTCATATTCAAAAAAGAAATTGGTATTACATCTGTAATCGATCTTCGCAACGCCAGAGAAGGAATGGCACAGCAACAGGAAATTAGCTTGTTAAACCGGATTGGAGTTAAATATTTTTATGTGCCGCTTAATGCTTATATAGACCGTAGTAAAGAAAAAGAACAATACCGGGATTTTACACATATGGGGCAGTTTTATTTGTCCCGTATCCGGTATCCAGAATACGGTTTACAAATAACAAAAGCCCTGGAAATTATTGCCCAACCCGCATTAAGTCCGATTGTTTTTCATTGCGTAGCCGGTAAAGACCGCACCGGTGTGCTCGCAGCCTTTGTTCTGAGCGTTTTGGGTGTGGCTGATGAAGATATTATTGATGATTATTCTTTAAATGCACAGGACATGAACATTCTGTTTGATCGCTTGCGTAAAGACCCGAACATAGCCGAAGATACCCTGAATTTACCGGCTTATACCTGGGAGGCAACTCCGGGGTGTTTCTCTCCAACTTTAAAAGGGAATACGGCTCGGCAAGGCGATATCTTGAGGCGAATGGAGCGCAGAAATCGCTGTTTGATCGACTGGAGAGAAATCTGTTAGTTTAATATTTATATCTCTTTTTACCGGTTAATATCACCCTTAAGATCGGATTCACCTCACTGCCAGGATGCGGCGTCAACCTGCGGTTAACGTACCCCGATTAGAGGGAAGAAGAACCGGGTGCTCCAGTATGGCATTTTTGATTTCTGTCAGAGCCATTTCCTGGGTGAATAGAGCCTTACGGGCAGATGCTGGCTGTAGATCGTGAAATCGTTATCTGCTGTGAATATTTCCAGATTCCGGCGACTGGCTGCCGCACAAATCAAAAAATCGGTGTTTGATCCCTGAATCCCGGCACGGCGACAGCGGTTGAAATATTCCGCCGCCAGCTCAAAATCTTCCGTTTGTAATATAAGGTCAGTGAAGGCACTCAGGTAGGTTTTAAGTTCTTTAAATTGACTTTCGGACTTTATTCCGGACAATAGTTCCTGGCGGACCGGTCCGATAATTCGCACTCTTGACTCTTTAATCAACTCGGTTAATTCTTCAATTACCGGAGAATTCTTCAGAGGGCTTCTGCGTAAAGCCTGCGACCATATCGAGGTATCAACCAGCACGTTCATGGACTGCTTCGCTGTTGTTTATGGTCATAGGCTTCATCATACTCTATCGAACCGAAAATCCTGATAATTTCGATCTGTTTTCTTCTTTGAACATATTCCTGCAAGGCCTCCGTCACGGCGGCTTTCTTGGTCTTGTGCTTACCGATCAGCCTGGCCTCTTCCAGGAGGTTATCATCTATAGCCAGATTGGTTGCCATATAGACCTCCCTTTTTTATCGCTACACTTGAATTTTACACATCTCAATGTGTAATAACAAGTGTAAACCGGTCAGCCTGATGTGGAATGTTCCATGGTCTGCCTCGTGCGTATTCTGCGGCGGGGAATGGATTGCTATTGCAGCCGTAAAAAATGAGGTATACCAGTTGAAGGGAAAAACCGGGGTAAACCTCAGGCACCCTGGTTATTACTTCTCCTGGGTATATCTCAATTTCCGGCAGTACCGGGTTACTTTCTGGTCCGTGGAATCCGGATACTGGAATCCCAGGTTTCGGGCCACCTCTTTTGCCAGTTTGCGAAAGAGATCGATCATTTTGAAAAAAGACTGCCAGTTACTCCCGATATCCGCATAGGAAAACGTTGATTCCAGGTCCGCCCATCTTCTTTACGCCCGGAACTCTGCCAGCTTTTGGAAGTCCAGCGTGGCGAAGTAGTCCTCGACCGTCTCAGCCCTCCTGATCTCGACCACCTCCCCGTTTTCCCTCAGCAGCAGCTCGGCTGAACGCAACTTGCCGTTGTAGTTGAAACCCATAGCATGCCCGTGCGCCCCGCTGTCATGGATGATCAGCAGGTCGCCGACGCGGATTTCCGGCAGCATCCGGTCGACCGCGAACTTGTCGATGGACTCGCACAGCGAGCCCGTCACATCGTATATCCTGTCGTGCGGCAGGTGCTCCTTTCCGGCCACGCTGATATGATGGTAGGCGCCGTACATAGCCGGCCTCATCAGGTTGGCCATGTTGGCATCCATCCCCACGAACTTTTTATAGGTATCCTTGATATGCAGGACCCTTGAGACCAGGTAGCCATAGGGGCCGGTGATCATGCGGCCGCATTCCATGAACAGGCCCAGGGGGTCCAGCCCGGAGGGTACTATCAGCTCCCGGTATACTTCCCGGATGCCGTCGCCTACAAATTTGAGGTCCACGGCCCTGTCTTCCGGTTTGTAGGGAATGCCGATGCCTCCGCTGATATTGACGAATTCCACCCGTATGCCGGTCCTGTTCTTCACCTCTATTGCCAGCTCGAACATCATTCTGGCCGTATCTATGAAGTACTGCGGATTTAGCTCATTCGAGGCAATAAAGGTATGCAGGCCGAAGCGCTTGGTCCCTTTCTTCCTGAGCTGGTCCAGACCTGTAAAAACCTGCTCCCGGGTAAAACCGTACTTGGCTTCCTCGGGTTTTCCCATGATAAAACTGCCCTGGCGGGCCTTGCCGGGATTGTAGCGGACAGATATTATTTCGGGAATCCCTCCGTGTTCTTCCAGGAAGGGAATATGGGTGATGTCGTCCAGGTTGATGGTTGCTTTCAGCTCCCTGGCCTTTTTGAACTCCCTGGCCGGGGTGTCGTTAGAGGAGAACATGATCTCCTCCCCGATAATCCCTGCCCTCTCGGAAAGCAGCAGCTCGGGCAGGGAGCTGCAGTCCGTCCCGAAACCCTCCTGCTTCAGGATTTTCAGCAGGAAGGGGTTGGGAGTGGCTTTCACGGCGAAGTACTCCTTGAATCCCTGGTTCCAAGAAAAGGCCCTGATGAGCTGGCGGGCGTTGGCCCGTATGGCCTTTTCATCGTAGATATGGAACGGCGTGGGATATTTCCCGGCTATTTCTTCAAGTTGAGAAAGCGTAAACGGGTGCTGTTTTGTAGGCATTTTTTCATTCCTCTTCAATGTATTCAACATTATTGTAAAGGATTATTACCCCTGATTCTATTCAGGCCGAATCGAATTCAGTAAATATTTTACCATGGGAACCTGCTGCTTTTTTTTATATCATTCCTCTGGATTTAAGCAGCTCGGCGCTCAAGATCGAACCTCCGGCAGCTCCTCTGATCATATTATATTTTTTACCAATTGACATCCTTCCTTGCAGCCTACTAAAATATACATACGTATGGAAGTATATACGGCTGGAAGTATATACGGCTGGAAGGAGGATGTTGTATGAAAAGGAAAATGACATTGGTGTTTCATGACGAAGAGCTTTATATACAACTTAAGATAGAGGCAATCAGGAGGCATACTACAGCGAGTGACATAGTAGCAGATGCGGTACGGGAATGGCTGGAAAACCGTGAGGATGCCGAACTCGTGCCTGCCATTGAGGCGGCCAGGACTGAATGGCAGGAAAACGGTGGTCGTCCATGGTCTGAGGCTGAACAGGAAATTGAGAAATCAATAGACCGGCGCGAAGGAGCTACCGGGACGAAACGTGTATAGACTCGAAGTCTCACCTGCCGCTGACCGTGATCTGGAAAAGCTCAAAGACAGAATCAGTAGAGATGAATTTAAGCGATTGAACGAAGCTGTCAAAGGATTAGCCGATGATCCTCGTCCTCTCGGGGTGAGAAAGACTAAAGGCGCTGAAAAAGCTTATCGAATCAGGGTAGGGAGTTACAGGGTTGTTTACGAGGTGTATGATAGCGATAAGTTAGTCCTTATTATACAGGTGACACGAAGAAGCGAGATAACTTACCAGTAACAGTACAAAAAGCAGGTTATATTAATATCTGTCATCGTAAAACCCATGAAGCGTTTAAGGCCGCTGACTTCTCCTTCCAGTTTGTTGCGGAAGCAGCCGGCTTCAGGGTTTGACTTGACCGGGTTGCCGGGGATAAAATAGGATAACTTATTCTCAGGGCAGGGTGAAATTCCCTATCGGCGGTAGTCCACAATGGAGAGCCCGCAAGCGTTCCCGGTAAGGGGAGTCAGCAGACCTGGTATATTCCAGGGCCGACGGTTACAGTCCGGATGGAAGAGGATAAGGCGGACGCTGTCTATCTGCCTGTTTTAAACGCGCATCCCGCTTCTGCGGGCCTCTTTCCCCTTCGCCCTGATCAGGATAGGTAATCTTGTTTTAGGGAGAAGTAAATGAAACGCAGTCTGCTTTCCCGGTTCGGCAGCCCGCTGGAGCGGGTGGAAAAGGCATTGCAGGCCCTCAGGCAGGGTCAGGGCATCATCGTCACCGATGACGAGGAACGTGAAAATGAGGGCGACCTCATCTTTGCCGCCGAGTCAATAACCGTTCCCCAGATGAACCTGCTTATCCGCAAGTGCAGCGGTATTGTCTGCCTGTGCATCACGGCGGAGAAAGCGAAATCCCTGGGACTGCACATGATGGTCCGGCATAATTCCAGCCGCTTCGGCACGGCCTTCACCGTCTCCGTTGATGCCGCCAGTGATATTACCACCGGTGTCTCGGCGGCCGACCGGGTGGCTACCGTAAAGGCCGCGGTCGCCGACCGGGCTTTACCTGTAGACTTGAGGCGGCCGGGCCATGTCTTCCCGCTGGTGGCCTCCCCGGGAGGCGTGCTGGAAAGGCGGGGACATACCGAAGCGGCCGTCGACTTGCCGCGGCTGGCCGGACTAAAATCCTGCGGTCTCCTCTGTGAACTCATGAACCCGGATGGTTCCATGTCGCGTATACCGGAAATCACCGCCTTCGCCCGGAAAAAGGGGTTTACAGTGACCACCATTGCCGATCTGGTCAGCTACCGTACTTATCATGAGTACCATATACGATGAAGATCACTGTTCTCGTAGTATAATTTCTGTCACCCTCACCTTCTTATTCCTCGGCACCCAAAGGGTACCCGCCATCCTATTCGCTGCGGCGAATTTAGGAATAGGGGCGAGGAAAGTGGAGAAAAGAAGGATGAAACAGAACATCTACGATAATCCGGACTTCTTTAAGGGGTACTGCGATCTGCGGACCAGGCAGGCCGGCCTGAACGAGGTCCTGGAGCAGCCTGCGGTTTTCTCGATCCTGCCCTATTCCATCCAGCTTGTATCAGCCTGGAAATGAGCAGCCATTTCTATTTTTTTCTCCACTGGCAGCCAGGAGCAGTAAATACCGTTAAGAATCAGGGTACGGATTTCCTGCCTGGAAAATCCCAGCCTGTCAACCAGCAGGCGGTACTCTTCAGCCAGGGAGTTGCCGAACATCTTGGGGTCGTCTGTATTGATGGTCACCGCCAGACCGCGCTCGAAGAACTTCCTCACCGGATGGGCATCGATGGAGCTTACTACTCCGGTCCTTACATTGGACAGCGGACAGACCTCCAGGGGGATTTTTTTCTCAGCAAGGTAATCCATCAACCCCTCATCTTCAACAGCCCGCGTCCCGTGCCCGATCCTCTCCACCTTCAGACTGCGTATAGCGCCCCAGATGCTCTCCGCTCCGGCGGCTTCCCCGGCATGGGCGCTGGTGTGAAAACCCAACTGCCGGGCTTGTTCATAAACCCCGGCATAAGGTTCCGGCGGAAAAGTCTGCTCCGATCCTCCGATGGTGACCCCGATGACTCCCAATCCCTTTACTTCGTTGATCGCAGCCAGGGTTCTGTCTGCATAAGGCAGTCCGCTGTTACGGCAGAAGTCAGCCACCAGTGCGATCTGGACCTCCGGTACCCGGGAGAGGCCGCTATGAACGGCTTCGGTGATCTTCCGGGTTTCCAGGCCGCGGCCGAAGAAGTCCGGAGGAGTCCGGAGGAGTATAAAATACCTCCGCATATCGGATATTCTGGTCTGCCAGGTCGCGGGCAACTGCCCCGGCGATCAGGGTGAAATCTTCATATTCCCGTATGAACCGGTTTTTCCAGACCCAGGTCTCGATGAAATGAGGAAAATCACGGTATTGGAATCTGTCAGCCAGGGCCCGGCGGTCGGGGACGGCTGGATCGCCCCCGTATTTTTGTATTAGTTCCCACAGCGCATCATGCGGTATCGCCCCCTCCAGGTGCAGGTGCAGCTCAACCTTGGGGACCCGCTCAAACCAGGATGCCGGAGAATTTTCTTTCATATTTTTCACCTTTTTAAGCATTTGACTTTAATACCTTTGCATTACTTGCTGACATGGAAAACAGGACGGCCATTCTAAATATCATTATTCGTCCGTTACTTTAGCTCCATTATCACTACCTGCAGGAGTACATTGCCATGCCGTTTAGAAACTCGCTCTATCTCAACAAACCCTGCTTTCAGATAAAATCCCCTGGCATTAAGGGTGGATTCCAGGCGGACCGGTCCGCTATACCCAGTCCTGGCTATTTCAATCCCATGTTTTAGAATCAGAGTGCCCGTACCCAGTCCGATAAACTCCGGCGCAACATAGACAGCCCGGATTTCACCCTGCCGGGCATGCCCGAAACCGGCCATCTGCCCGCCGGCCATCACTATAAACATTTCTCCGGCCTCGATTCCCGGCAGATAACCTTCAGGTCTTCGTGGTTCAAGCCACCCTTCAATCCGATCCGGCGAATAATGGCTCCGGCATAGCTCCCTGACCGATCTGCAATGCAATTCATGGATCAGGGCGACATCGCCTGCATGTGCTTTTCTGATTTTAAATTCAGCCATCCTCCACCCCCGACATGTTATAGCTTTCTGACGACAAACATCATATGACCGCTGGCATCCACTACCAAAGGATCGGTACAATAGCGGTCATGTATTGCCAGCCACTTATTCCAGGCTTCAGGGTATTTTTCGGCAAATATGTTGGTGGTGTTTTCATCGGTATTGAAACCTTCCAGGCCGACTTTTTGCAGTAACCGGACATTTTCCGCCAAAAACAGATCTTCAAGTTCAGATGAAGTGAAAAAATGGCAATAACCCCTGCGCAGCCATTGATAGGCATCACCTGTCTGAACGAGACGGGCAAAGTCTTCACGGTTCACCGCAAAGGGCCAGCCTTCGGGTGTAGTCAGCAATACGCCATATTTGCTCATAACAGAAACAAAAAGCGGAGAGCCGATTCCATTCGCTATCTACCATCGAAGAAGATACTTCCTTAACTCTTTTAACCTCTTCAAACATGTTAACCTCCCCTGTCTGGACCTGATTCTTACAGCAGTTCCCGTGTGCAAAGGAAATGCCAGGGAAGCATCTTGTACCATAAATCGTTACTGCCGCCCTGTCAAAATGAAAAACCCGGGAAGTTCTTTCCCGGGCCCGGCATATCCTCTGTACTGGTAGCTTATTTCAGATTATTTACGAACTGGAGTAATGCCAGGCCTGCTCCGGAAAAATCGGAGCGGTATGGTCGGAAACGACGCAAACCCGGCAGCTATTCCAGTTCACCAAAACCATCTTTTTTCCTGTTTTTTTCCCTGAAAAAGTAAATTCATTCTATTATGATGATCAACTGATTGTCAACCTGGTGCAAACATACAGATGTTTTCAGGTAATTACTAATACAGACGCACCAGATAATGATACAAGTCCCCACCATCCTGAGATACTTCGTCGCTACGCTCATCCACCATGACAACAAATTTCAAGCTTTGTGCTATTTGCCTCAATGATTATTGCGTCTGTATTAGATTGATACCGGAGTTAAGGTATAAATCCTGGCTAGTTTGGTTGCCGACTTAATATCCCCTCGCTGAAGTGTTTCTCTAATATCGTCCAGCTTATATACATCATCCAGTGAAAGATAGGGAGACCATCCTTCATCAGTGTAAATCATTTCCACATCAACTTCGGCTACATAGTTACCTTCATGAATCAATTTCTTCAAGCGACGGTTACTCATTTTCGTCTCCTCAGAAAGTTCTCTTCCCAACGTTCAGGGTCAGGGCGATAAGCGGTAACAAGAACCGCAGGTGATTTTTTCCCTTTAGGGATTCCCCACACCACATGTACAGGTTGTCCCTCTCTATCTCTTTGTAAAACCAAGACACATGGTCCCCTGGAATATTCAGGGTATTCTTCGATAATCATAGATGCGTTAACCGCTAAGATTATATCTCGTACATAAAGCTTATCTGCAACGATTTCATTATATCCATGTTCGGAAATAATGACTTGTCCTTGTTCGATTAGTTTTATTATTTGCTCAAGGATTTTACCCATATTTTTACCCTGGAAATACTAACTCTAATTTCAACATCATTTTATTATTGTACATCAAATGAACACAATTTAAACGGACAGGCAGATTGTTAAAAACTAACTTCGACCTCTACCCTGTTTTCTTCTCGTACAGTATCCATTTTTTGTTCACAACGTCCGCTTCGCAGAACGGTTTGAAACCATATCCCTCGTAATATTTACGGATGCCCGGCACCCATGCCCCGCAGTCCAGCCTGAGAATATTTTTGCCGTTTTCCCGGCAAAGAGTTTCCACCAGGGAAAGGACCTGATACCCGATTCCCCGGCCGGCCAGATCGCGGGAAACGGTAAACGAATGGACATAACCGGCCTGCTCCTCCCGTTGGCCCCAGAACATCTCGTCTTCCCACTGGAGCCTGAAGCAGCCGATAGCCTTTCCGGCCTTTTCCACCAGGAAAAATTGATTTTTAGAGAAACCCTGCTTGATCCAGTCGACGAAGTAGGCAGGAGGTTCGATCCATTCCTGCCAGTAATCGATCTTCTTTTCCCGCAGCCACAAAGCCGCTTCTTTCAGAAGAGTAAGTACAGTATCAATCTCTTCAAACCCGGCTTTGCGGCAGGTTATATTTTCAATCATTTTCACTATTCTTTTTGGATAATAGCCTCCTGTTGCCAATATCCCTGTCCCCATCTGATCAGGCCAGCGGCAGAATATCCCTGTAATCACACAGATTTTCTTTTCGGCCGGACAGGCCCCGTTTGATAACGACACCCGACATGTATTCAGAGCTGTTGAAAAATGCTCGATCAGTATTATTCCATAAGCCGCCAGCGTTCCTTCCAATCTTATCCAGAAGTTCATGGCTGTCCTCCGGAAATCTCAATATATTAAGTAAGGCTTTATCGTTAAAGACTGTGATCACCCCGTTTCCTGCTCCACCAGCCGCCGGTAGGCGGCCATCAGTTGCTGCGTGACCGGTCCCGGTATATCCCTGCCGATCTGCTGACCGTCTATTGTCCTCAGCGGCATAATCTCTATCAATGAATTGGTCAGAAAGGCCTCATCCGCGGCAGACAGGTCTTCTGGCTGAAGCGTATCCTCGACGGCCGTAATGCCGGTTCCCGGGGCCAGCTCAAGCACGGCCTGGCGTGTAATCCCCGGTAATATTCCGCTCTGCGGTCCCGGTGTTTTCAATATTCCCCGGCTGACCAGGAAAAGATTGCTGCCGGAGGCCTCGGCCACCTCTCCTTTCTCGTTTAAAAGTATAGCCTCATCCGCCCCTTCCCGGCGTGCCTGCTGCCGGGCCATTATATTTTCCAGGTAGCAGGCGGTCTTCAGCCCGCAAAGCCGGGACCCGCTGTACCTGCGAATGGCGGACGTAACGGCGCGGTAGCCTTTTTGATAGACCTCCTCCGCGGGAGGCGCAAAAGGCACAACCGTGACCAGTACCGTGGGCACTGAACACGTCTGCGGATCGGGGACCGGACTGCCTTTACCCATGGTTACGGTCAGCCGGACCCGTGCATCCGCTAGTTTACTCAGTTTTAAGGTTTGCTGAACGGCGTTTTCCAGTTCCGCATTGATTACCGGTATCTCCAGTTCTTTGGCGCCCTTTCCCAGTCGGTCCAGGTGTTCTTTCAGCCGGAAAAGTTTGCCCCGGTAGCCCCTCAGCGTCTCGAAAAGCCCGTATCCGAAAAGAAAGCCATAGTCCGTCACTGCGATCCTGGCTTCCTCCGGTGACAGGAAACGCCCGTTGAAATATACCAGCTCCTGCATTCTTCCTCCTTGCCACAGTGTCACCCCGCCATATTATTGACGGCTCTTCTAGCGACTCGTCACTGCTAGGTTTCTTAACCTTCTCCGAAGCAGTCTCTCCATATCGGAATAACCAATTTCTATTGGCTTTGGAAATTTCTGTGTTTATATCGGTATTTATTACTGCGGCCAGAGGCCCTGCCGGTACTTCAAGAAGTTGCGCAGGAGATCGTGCCCGCTTTCCGTCATGATCGATTCCGGGTGGAACTGGACGCCTTCTACCACATAACGCCGGTGGCGTATCCCCATAATCATACCGTCTGAGGTTGATGCCGTGATTTCCAGTTCTCCCCGTTCGTCTTCCAGCGCTACCGCCAGCGAATGGTATCTCCCTCCCGGGAAGGGATTGGGCAGGCCTTTATAGACCGTTCTTTTATCGTGATGAATGAGGGAGCTTTTTCCGTGGGTGGGAAACGGCGAACGTATCACCCGTCCCCCGTATACCTCACCGATGCACTGGTGACCCAGGCAGACCCCCAGCAGGGGGATCTTTCCTCCGAAACAGCGGATAACATCATTGGAAATACCGGCTTCCCGCGGCGTACACGGCCCCGGTGAAATGATGATATGAGAAGGGGCCAGCTTTGCGATCTCCGCCGGGGTAATCCGGTCGTTGCGGTAGACCGCCGGCTCCCATCCCATCTCCCCCAGGTACTGGGCCAGGTTATACACGAAAGAATCGTAGTTGTCGATTATTACTATCATCTCAAAGCCCTGAAGAGCGCTTCCCCTTTATCCAGCGTCTCCCGGTATTCGGCCTCCGGGTCCGAATCATAGACCACCGCCCCTCCCATCTGGAAGTAAGCCCGATTCCCCTTCACCAGGAAGGTACGAATGACAATGTTAAGGTCCAGGTTGCCGTCGAATCCTATATATCCCAGGCTGCCGGTATATACACTCCGGCGGGTCGGCTCCAGTTCCTCGATGATCTCCATAGCGCGTATTTTGGGCGCCCCGGTGATGGAGCCGCCCGGGAAGGTGGCCTTCAACAGATCGGCGCGGGTTACTCCCTCCCTCAGCCTGCCCGTAACGGTGGAGGTCAGGTGGTATACAGTGGGGTATTTTTCCAGTATGGCCAGTTCGGTCACCCGGACCGAGCCATACCTGCATACCCGTCCCAGGTCGTTCCTCTCCAGGTCCACGATCATCATATTTTCCGCCCGGTCCTTCTCGCTCTCCAGCAGCCGCCTGGTATTGGCCTCATCTTCTTCTGTGGTCTTACCCCGGCGAATCGTCCCCTTGATGGGCCGTGTTTCCACCCTGTCTCCACGGCAGCGCAGGAATCTCTCCGGCGATGAGCTGACGATCGCCGTTTCTGTGAAATTGAGGAAGGCGGAGAAGGGAGCGGGATTGATCCTGCGCAGCCGGCGGTACAGCTCCCAGGGAGAAATGGTGATCTCAGCCTCGAAACGTTGAGAGAGGTTTACTTCGAAGATATCCCCCTCGATGATGTATTGGCGGGCCTTTTCGACCGCCCCTATATACTCATCCCGGCTAAAGTTTCCCTTTACTGGTGTACCGAGCGGCTGACAGCCTCCGGCCGCCGGAGGCGGGCCCGTTTTCAGAAAATTGCTTAAACGGAACCTGAACTCAGCCAGCCTTTCCCCGGCTTTGCGGGCCCTTGACGGCCCCTCCTTTTCAGGGAGTCCGCTGGATATGATAAATGACCTTCCGGTCAGGTTGTCGAAGACCAGCAGCAGGTCGTAAAAACCCAGGCAGCATTCCGGCAGCCTTATGTCGTCCGCCGATTTTACCGGCAGGCGTTCAATGAAACGGCCCAGGTCGTAGCTCAAATAGCCCACTGCACCGCCGGTTGTGGGCAATTCAGAGCGGCCTTCCAGGTGATACATCTCCAGGTAGCAGCCCAGCATATCCCAGGGATTCCCGCTGATACAGGTTGTGCCGCTATCTTGCCTGAGACTGATTGTCTCACCCCTGGAGCTGAAGACCAGGAAAGGACTGCCGCCCATCAGCGAGTAACGGCCCAGTTTCGAGGGGTCCATAGAGCT
Source organism: Dehalococcoidales bacterium (assembly GCA_016926695.1). Next base: position 13,731 of record JAFGOB010000043.1, read on the forward strand.
GTCCAGGAAAAAACATTGGTCCTCATGCCTGAACAGTTCGAAAAGATCCTCCGGGCGGAGTCCGTTTTGCAGTTCCTCTACTATGGGTGTATCACCGGTTGCCAATTGCCTGCCTTTTTCCACATTTCTCGGCGGAAGAGGGATTGATGTTTGGAGTACCTAAACATTATAGCCCCTGTCAGGGATATTGACTATCGGTTTGCATCCGCCCTGCCGGTCTATTTGCCCTGCACTTCCCTTCTGGCCTATAATAGTGGCAGTTTCTGGTTGTATTCTTTATGGAGTCGGAAAGATGTTATTGAATGAAGTTGAAGCCAAGAGCATGTTGAAAAAAGCCGGCGTGACGGTAACGGAAACACGCCTGGCGTCATCGAAGGATGAAGCCCTCCAGATAAGCCGGGAGCTGGGTTTTCCAATAGTCCTGAAGATAGTCTCTCCGGATGTGGTGCACAAAAGCGACTCCGGCGGCGTGAAACTCAATTTACAGACTGAAGAAGAGGTCGGCAGGGCCTATGATGAAATTCTCGGTTCCGTGAAAAAGGCCTGTCCCGAGGCTAAAATCCTGGGCGTTTCGGTCCAGACCATGGCCCCGCAGGGAGTGGAGACCATTATCGGCGTCTCCAAAGACAAACAGTTCGGCCCGGTAGTCATGTTCGGCCTGGGAGGCGTCTGGGTGGAGGTACTGAAGGATGTCTCGTTCCGGCTGGCTCCTCTTTCCGGATACGATGCCTCCGAGATGGTCCGGGAAATCAAGGGCTATAAGCTGCTGACCGGTTTCCGCGGCCAGCCGGCGGTGAAAATACCGGAGCTGGAAAAAATGCTGCTGGCTGTCTCGGACTTCGTCTCCGCCAATCCGCAGGTAAATGAGCTTGACCTTAATCCGGTTTTCGCCTCTGCGGACGGAGCGGTGGCGGTTGATGCCCGCATCGTGGTGGAAGACTAACCGGCCCTGTTTCCGCTTTAGACTGCTGGCAGAGTTGCCGGGTGGCTTTTCAGACATGGTGAAAAGCGCTTGCTCGTTTGCAGCGTTATCCTGTCGCGGGGTCGCCCCTGGAAAGAAAGCCTTTGATGCGGCGTTCCAGGACCGGTCTCTCGATCAGTACCGTATGCTGGCATTTCAGGCACCTGATGCCGATGTCCGCTCCCAGCCTGACTATCACCCATTCATAGCTTCCGCAGGGGTGGGCTTTCTTCAAACGGACGATATCCCCTATCCTCAGTTCCAGTACCAAACCGATACCTCCGGGTAAATGTACCCCCTATCCTGAATTCTGTTCAAGCCCTCTCCCACGTTGGGGAGAGGAAATCAAAGAACCATTCTTCTCCCTTGAGGGGAGAAGTTAGATGAGGGTGAAATATTATCCAATCATACTTTCCGATAGGTTGCTGCCTGCGAAATTTTTCTCCCATCAGGTTTATTTTCCATAAACTCATCCAGAGTTTTTCCTCGGCTTCAGACTGATTACGTCTGAGTTGTCTGGCTAGTTTCACTCTGACCGGTTTCTGCAAGTATCAATCTCCCCATGGTAATAATTGTTTGTTTATTAAAGTAAAAACGCTGGAATATTGCTATGAAATAATGTACCCCCTTAATCCTCTCCCACGTTGGGGAGAGGAAATCA
>JAFGOB010000044.1 GCA_016926695.1 Dehalococcoidales bacterium
ATAAAGCATAGAGCTATGAGAAATACCCAAAACCATAATACTTTCATAAACCCTATTATACACTACCAACCAAAGGCAAATAAAACCATAATCTTTATGTACTGCCAACTGGAGAATATCCCCCGTATTCTTATCAATTACTCCGTAGCCGATGATTTTGTTATCTAGGCGCACTAAAGCATAAATCATAATTCCTTGAACTGCGGTAATGGAAGAAATGGAATTTTGCCAGGACGGTTGGAATTCCCAAAACGACTTAAGCTGTCCCCACACATTTTGTTGAATCTCTGTAAAATACTCAATCCTATAAGCCGATGTCTTTTTTATGTGATTTTCTTTTTTGAGTGTGAAACTTGACAATCCTCTATTGATTTCAAAACCTTGTTTTTTATAAAGTTTAATAGCAGTGGTGTTTTCTTTCTTCACTTCTGTTACATACTGCTCCGCATGTTTTTGCCTTAATACTACCCGGAGCTTTTCAAACATGATGTTTGCTATACCTTGCCTCCTGTATGAAGGTACGGTACCGGTAAGAATATCATATACTGTACTTTTTCCATTCCAAGCCCTAAGCCCATTTAGAATGAAACCAGCAAGAATATGATTGGATTTGTCAAACGCACCCAAGGAAATTTCTGGATTGTATCCCCTTATTTGAAGCATATTTTGAAATGCTTCAACGGTTACATTTTTTGTTGATGGGAAATCTTCAAATGCTTCTAAAAATGCAAGGAACAGTGTTTGAACGGATGTGTTTTCAAGTGTTGAATACATGTACATTGATTATTCACCCGTTATCTCTGAAACTCATAACTTGATCCGCATCATCTCGATACCAAGATTATACGAGTAACGCCAATGGAGCAACAGCGCAGAAAAGTAGGGTGGGGGAAGCGTAGCATAACCCACCTCATTTCTGTCGTTGCTGGCGGGTGGTGTCTCGACCGGCGTCTTCAACTCTACTCACGGGGTTATTGATCGGAATTGATCCTCCTGTCCCCTTAAGCAATTGCCTCAGGTTCCCTGGAATGACAGCCGGGTTTCATGAGTCGGTTTTAGTTTCAATTAGTTGCCGCGTCGCCCGGATATTCTTTGGTCACTTCGCTCCTTACCGGGATGGGAAGAAGGGGGGTGCAGCGTTCCGGGAGTCAATGCATCACATCAGCCTCTATCTTCCTCCGCCACCTCAGCCACAACATTACGCCTGTCAGAACGACCGCGATGACCGCAATGTACATTTCTATCTGGAATGATGTGAGTAACTGGCGCTGCAGCAATATCACGCCATAATTGGATATGCCGTGAGCCAGGGCGGCCAGCAGGTAGAACTGCCAGCCCCATCCTTTTGCCAGTCCGTAGCCAGCCAGAGCGGATGCACTGATATGGAGCCCGATGGAAAAGAACCGTTCCCAGAACCCCAGAAGTCCGTTGAAGCCGGCGCTTTCAACCGACGCCCATGTCCAGCCGGAAGCGAATATGGTGTTATGTACCCAGACCGCCTCGAAGATACCGAATCCGGCCCCGGCTACCGCTCCGGCGATAATCCCGGCTGGGACGGTGAAACGTTCCATGAAGCATTGCCGGTAGACGATAACCGGGAACAGCTTGAACGCTTCCTGCACGATGCCGCTCAACAGGATATACGGGACTGCGGACAGGTAAAGCCAGTGATTGACCACCAGCGGCGGCCAGAAAAGGTCCAGGAACTCCCACCACCATTGCTGGAGCGGTATCTGGACAAAAGCGATAGACGTCCAGGTCAGGAATGCGCTGATGATGCCGACCACCCAGAGCCAGGGACGGCTCAGCAGGTTAGGACGGTAAGCGGCCAGCCAGACGGTTCCGAATGCCAGCCCCAGGCCGACGGCTGCCAGGATGAGGTGCCATTCAAGTTCCACGAATGCAAACGGGGACTTCAACGTGGTCAACATTTGTTCCCACAAACTCATATCGATACTCTTTCTAACCGCGGGTTATGGTAGCGAGCCACAGGCCATATCTACATTTATTACTGGAAAAACTGACCGGCGACAAGGTGGTCCTGATCAAATACCATGAGTAAGGGAACGGGGGTAATAGTAAATTCTGCGTCATAGTGGACCCTGATATAACCTTCCACTATTTCCCAACCTTTGTAGGTAACGGAAACGAATTCTCCGACCTGACTTTTCATCTGTGTCGATGCTGTGGCAAACGCTTCTGCTGTGAGAGCCGCTTTAAATCCGGCATTGGCGTCCGCGATATATTTATCGTAGTTTCCTTCGGTCAAAGCTTCCATCATCGACGTAGCAACAGGATCAGCGAAGGCTCGTACCTCGGCTTCAGTCAATAGTGGTGAAGTTGATATTGTGGTCACAGTGGAAGAGGTCGTTGTTGTACTTGTGGTCGTAGTAGCGGTGGTTGTCGTTGTTGTTGTAGTTGTTTCACTTCCGGAACAGGCCCAGATAGAGGCCGTTATCGTCAGCAGCAAAGCGATGGTAATTACTGTTTTTAGAGTAGTCTTCATATCGAAATCCTTTCTTTTATTATCTTTATTAAGTCGGTTGATCGGATAACCTGTTCGGCTTGTTCTCCCCCCAAGTTTTTTATCGTCGGTTTAGATTCTTGGCGTTGGGGTCTGCTTTCCAGGCGAAATAGGAGTACACATACAGTGTAACGATAATCACACCGAGGACAATACCAAGGGTGATGAACAGCCACTCCTGTTGGAACGGTGCGCTGATAGCAAGCTCCAGTCCGTAAAGAACGAACAGCCAGCCACCCAGACGATGGGTCTTGTTCCATGATTCATCGCTGGAAAGGGTCCACGGTGTTTTTATCCCGGTAAACCAGTTGGGTTTGAATTTACCCATATAGTTTCCCAGTACGATGAATAGCAGCCCGACGATAACCGGTACGGCTATATTGATTTTTACATCGATGCCAAAGGCCCAGAGCACGGTGAATACCTGAATACACATAAAGACGAAGACCAGGATGGTGCGTATCACCGTATAAGATCCCTTGAATTTTTCGTAGTTACGCCGCCTGGGATCGATGTAAGGGAGAAACAGGAGCAAGAAATAGATACCGAGGGCAATCAACGGCGGATAAAACAGTCCTACCTTGCCAGCATAATTGTTCGGCTCTCCTGAAACACCCCAATGAATGGGTATTCTATCTGGTGCATGCGGCCATGCGACGGTAGCAAGAACGAACATCGCAGCAATGAAAAAAAGCGGCAGCAGTTCATTTTTCCAATTTATCTTCATCTTTCCTCTCTTTACCAGTCTTTCCAACCCCGAAAACATTCATAAATGACGCCATGGCATCTTCTACCACGGAAAGGTTCAGACTGTAATAGATGGTGGTGCCGTTCCGCTCTTCATCAATGAGACCGGCGTTTTTCAACACATTGAAATGACTGGAAAGCGTCGATTTAGCCAGGTAGAAATGGGATGCTATTTCTCCGGCACTCATGGTGTGTTTCCCGAGCAGTTGTAATATCGCCCGGCGGTTAGGATCGGATAGCGCTTTAAAAATATCCTGGATCATAACGGTATATTTCGATATCCATCGAAATAATGGTACAAAAATATCCCGTAATTGTCAAGAGTTTGAAGGATAACGGGTGCACGTTTGACCGTCCGGTCAACAGCAGAAACGATGCTGATCAGTCAGTGTTGTATTAATTGGTCGTTATAAGTGAAGCCTCGGTACGGCATACCAGCGTTTTCCGTAACGGTTTTTGGTCACGTTTTGGACATGTTCCGTCGGTTCAATGATGTTTAAGTGAAATTACCGCTGCCCGAAACATGGTAGACGTACCGTGGCGGAAGACTGGTTACTGCCCGGTTCACCCGTTTTTTCAGGGAACACCGACAACGACGGCCGTCTTCAAGCTCCATGACGTATCCCGGTCCGTCTTTTATCTTGACATAATCGATCATGGTCAATTCGCCCCACCACCTGCCGTCTGATTCGTTTTTAATCTCGTAATTTATCCCGCCGATGAGCGATTCATCATGGGACTGATAGAGTTTGCCTGTGGCCACTTGAATCCTC
>JAFGOB010000007.1 GCA_016926695.1 Dehalococcoidales bacterium
CCTGCTCGTCCCTGGCTCAGCCGGCTGCTCGACTCGACTTTCATACTTCATGGTGACTCTGACAAGAGGCATGGACGATTCTCACGGTACCCAGGCAGGCGTAAAGGGGAGCCATGGCCGATTGGGTAAAAGGAATCAATCGGGCTCAGAATGGTCGATATATCTTCAATGCTTCTCCCCCATTAATAAACCCACGGTTTTAAGTGTGTGCCAGGCTGGGAGAGGGCCTGAATGGAGGTCAGGTAGGTGAGGGGCACACAAGCCGGGAATAGTCGCTTTTCAAGCCTAACTATTTATCCGCTTTATCGTTAATAATAAAGGCAGGGGCAACAATCCCAAAAGGAAAGCGACTCGCTGTAAAAAGCGGGGCTGTTCCTGTGAATATATTGTCAGGTAGTATAACAGTTGCAAATAATTGGATTTTATAAGGGGAAGATCATGAAGAAAATAATCGTTTTTGTACTGGCCTCGATAATGCTGATAAGTCTTGCCGGATGCTCTGGAACAAGCCAGACGGCGACATCCGCAGAGACCACCAAACCTGCGGCTACAGTACAGCCGGCCACCGTACAGCCCACGACGGTGCAGCCATCGGCAACCAAACCGGCCGCACAGCCGGTGTCTTTCAAGGTAGTTAAGTCGAATGAGTCTCGTGTTGAATCCCCGGACCTTTCCGAAGCTCAACTGGCAACCCTTGTGGGCGGCAACAGCCAGTTCGCTTTAGACCTTTACCGGATCCTGCGGCAGGAAAGGGAAGATAATTTCTTCTATTCCCCGTACAGTGTTTCCCTGGCACTGGCGATGACTTACGCCGGCGCCCGGGGGGAGACCGAAAAGGAGATGGCGGATACCCTTCATTACCTTCTGCCCCAGGATACTTTACACCCGGCATTCAACGGACTCGACCTGGAGTTGAAAAAGCGCGGTGAAGGCGCGAAAGGGAAAGACAGCGAAGGTTTCAGGCTCAACGTGGTCAACGCCATCTGGGGACAAAAGGACTATCAGTTCCTTTCCGAGTACCTGGATATTCTGGCTGAAAACTACGGGGCGGGGCTGAGAGTGCTTGATTTTGCAGGTGCGGCTGAGGAGTCCCGACTGACCATTAATGACTGGGTCAGCGACCAGACCGAGGGCAGGATCAAAGACCTGATTAAAGAGGGCATAATCAACTCATTGACACGCCTGGTATTAACCAATGCCATCTATTTCAACGCGGCATGGCAGCATCCCTTTGATGCGGACAATACCGTGGAGGCCATGTTCAATCTGCTTGACGGGGGCAATGTCAGCGTGCAAATGATGCATCAGACTGAAATGCTGGGCTATACCGAAGGCCAGGGCTATCAGGCGGTTGAATTGAAGTACGACGGCGGCGAGCTCTCCATGGTTATGCTGCTGCCGGAGGAAGGCAATTTCAAGGAGTTCGAGTCCAGTCTTGATATAGGGATGCTTGAAGAAATCATCGTCGCTATCGGTAACAAAAACGTCACTTTATCGATGCCGAAATTTGAGTATGAGTCCGAATTCGGCCTGAAGAAAACCCTGGAAGTGCTGGGGATGAAGGAAGCCTTTTCCATGGCGGCGGACTTTTCCGGCATGACGGGCAAAACAGAGCTGTTCGTCCAGGATGTGGTCCACAAGGCTTTCGTGTCCGTTGATGAAGCCGGAACGGAGGCAGCGGCAGCCACCGCCGTGATAATGCAATTGAAAGCCATGCCGGCGGAACCGGTTGAAGTTACCATAGACCGTCCCTTCATCTATCTCATCCGGGATATCGAGACAGGCACGATCCTATTTCTCGGGCGCGTGGTGAACCCGGCCGGTTAGGCCGGGTGCCCGGTTTTGCCGTTCCTGTAGGTAACGGTTTGAATGTAACGGCGTATTTCGTCACACATAATAAATTTAATAAATTGTCGAAGCCCTGTTAAGCACTCGGACTGTGCAAGGGAAAGAGAAGGGGAAATGATGCTCATCCGGCGCTCAACGGGCTTCGTTTTTTTAATCGTTTTTTGTTAATCTGCAAAACAAAACTTTAAAGGTTCGGGCCGGGCCGGTCCTGGAAAGGAGGGCCGTAGACGGAGTAGTCCGAGAGAAGCAGGCAGTTGTCGTCGCTCATGGTCTGCGGCAACTGCCTTATCTCCGGTTTTTCCCGTTTTCCCAGGATTACCGGAAGAAGCAGGTGCGACCTGTGGACCCTGTCACGGAAGATTTTATGCAGCGTTGCCTTTGAAGTATTGAGGTGAGGGTGATAGTGGATCTGGAGCTCCGGGTCTCTGGGCGACTCCAGGCTTTCGATGCTGAGCTTGATCCTGTGGTCTTCCTTGAAGACATTCTGAATGACGTTGAGGGCAATATTATATTCGTATATTTTCCCCGGCTTGATGGTTTCGATGCTTTCCCTGGTATGGGGATGGTAGGGTGCGTACGGCCTGGACTTCTGCGGGTCGAGGGCCCGGTGCGAGGCCTTCAGGAAAGATTTGCACAGCCTGGTCTCCACACCGTTCGGCGCAACGTCGAACAGCTTGACGATCCAGTTGGTGTCGTCCTGGTCGATTGAGGCAAAAAAAGTGATGGAGGCCGGACCTATCACCTGAAGCTCTTCATCGAGAGGCGGGCTCAGGTAGACCACAGAATCTCTCTTGTTGGAGACGTGAAGCGGCTGCTGGAAGAATCCATCGGGTTCGTCCTGGTGCAGCTCCGGTTCAAAGGACAGTCCTTCCCACCTGCGAAGATAGCATTTGGTATACTCGATGCCCGGAAGGGGCCACTCACTGGCAGAGCGCCATTTGTTTTCTCCCATAACGAACAGCCTGATCGGCGGTTCTTCCATCATGCCGGTATCGTTGCCCTTCAGCCAGTGGTCGTACCACCTGATAAGGGTCTCCAGGTCTTCTCTCCAGGGCCTTTCTTCAGGGCCGTTGGGTTTTACCAGCAGTTTCCTGGGCGTTTTAACGCCTTCATAGACATCCCAGTAGCCCATGGTCTCATGAGCGCACTTGCCGGTGATATGGACGGGAATTTTTATCCTGTCGAAGTAGGGATAGGCCGATCTTTCATAATACCAGGGACCGTCATAGGGGTTCATGAGCATGTCGAAAAACCTCGGATTTTTACGGGGATAAAGCAGCAGATGGTATACGTTCGGATAGTATTTAATATCGGGATGGTTCAGCAGCTCCTGCCGCCTGCGCTCAAACTCCTCTTTCGGCAGGGCCTTTTGGACCGATGATGCGGCGTTGTTGGGCGCGATCCCGCTGGTGCCGTGGCGGCCATACCATAATCCATAGGCCATCAGGCTCAGAACGCCCCCGTTGTAGGCGTTTTCACGGTAGGTATCCGTTGATATATGAGATACCGCGATGCATTTCAGGTGGGGCGGCTGCTCGAAGGCCGTGTTCAATTGGACAGCGCTGAAGGCCGAGTAGCCTATCATACCCACATTGCCGTTGCACCAGGGCTGCCCGGCTGCCCACTCCACCAGTTCGGCGCAGTCCCTTCCGTTGGGACCTGGGTATTCACCCCCGGAGTGCCCGGTGCCCCTGAAATCGCCTATTATATGCACATAGCCCCTGGGGACGATGTCGTTAAAGTCTCCTGCTTCGATGTTGCCGTCCCAGACCGCGCTTTTGTTAAGTGGCTGGGGCGGAAGAAGCAGCTCCATTTCTTCTTTCCCGTAGCCCGACATAGCCAGAAGGGCCGGAAACCTGCCCTCCGCAGCGGGACGGTATACGTTTACAGCCAGGTCAATCCCGTCGCGCATGCGTACCGTAATGTCTCTTTCAATCTTAATTGCATACTGCGGCTGACTGATAAGCTCACGCCAGTTTTTATTCATTTTCTCACCCCCGTTAACTTTGAACTACGGTTTTGACCGGTTGCTTTACCGGACAGCCTGTGGATTGCTATTTAGCGAACCGTTCGTAATCGGTTGTTTCCTCAATGCTTCACAGGTGGATATCCCGGTTGTGCCGGAGAAAAAGAGATTCCCGTTTCAGCCATGAAAACCAGTATAGATGCTGCGAATACGAGTGTCAATAACGATTGGTGGGGTCTAGATTTACACGTGCGTAATAGAATATAATTCAAGGTGGGCTGCTATCTGTTTACCTCCGGCTGAATTCGCAGTTGTGGAGTATCTGAGGCTTTAAAAAGCGGAAAAGGCAAGGGACTGGTAACATTCCCTTTCACCATTCAGGACTGCTTTCTGACCTGCCGGTAAAAAAATCTGGTGAGCCCGGGAAAGGTAAAAAGAAATGGGCGTGGAAAACTTCTATTGTGAAAAATGCGGTAAAGTAACCCCTCACATTGAGGATATTGTTTTCGATAAAGAATCAGCCACGGTATGGCACTGTCTGATTTGTGGCAATGAAAAACGTCCCAAAGGCGGCAATGCCTTTGTACCTGCTTAATATACGGTTAACGGGATGCCTCGGCCTATTGGTGTGAGAACAGCGGCAGGCCTTCGGACAGTCCGGTAAAGCGGTAAATCCAGGCTCCGCCTTCTCCCGAGGTGGTAATATAACCCTCACGTGTACCGGGCTTGAAGGCCAGATTGGATGTCCTCAGATATTTCCCCTCAGCTCTTCCCGGAATCACCACGTTCGCCACCGGAATACCGTGCGCGTTAAGCACAAGAATCCTGCCCTGGCCCATAATACACTGATACAGGTTGCCTTCTTTATCCACCTTGTTGGAATCAGGCCCGGGCCATCCCGTGGAATAATAGACGCAGCCCACTCCGAGAATGGGTCTTGGGGTTATCCTGTCTTCCTGTAGTCCTATATAGAGGATGTCGTTTCGGGCTGACTCTGCTACCCAGAGCGCCGTCCCGTCCGGGGATAGGGAAATGCCGTTCGGAGATGCAAGGTGCTGAAGGACTGAGTGTACGGTTTTAGCATCCGGTGACAGGCGATAGACTCCGCCTGTCGGGTCCGCTATCGACCCTGTAAAATCCGTGACATAGATATTGCCGTCGGCATCGAATACAAGGTCATTCATGTACAGAGTCTTACCATTGTATTTGGGATACATGAAAGTCGCCTCGCTGCCGTCTGGATTCATCGACAGGAGTTCTCCGCTCAGGCATACGATGAACAGCCTGCCGTCTTTGTGAAGGGCCGTGCCGTCCACGATAACCCCCTTTTTCTCGAAAATGACGCTCATCTCCTTGCGGGGCGAAATCTTGAATACCGTCCCGGAGAAGGTGTCGGTCGTGAAGAAGTCTCCTTCCTTGTTAAATGCCGGTCCTTCGATTAAAGCGCCGGTCCCCTCCGCTATCTTAAACCATGGTTCGGCCTCTATTACCGGGAGAGAAACGAGTTCATGAGGCAGCGGCACCGGACTGAAAGCCCCTGATAGACTGTCCTGTTTATCCATACTGTGCTTCCTTTTAAAGTATTTAAGACGCTCTTGTCCAAAACAACGATTTTATTTAAATCTAAACCAGGCATGATTAGTTTTAACAACCTGGTTTTCGAAGGATTCAGGTTATTTGACAAACAACCATTATGAACCCCCTTTATCCCCCAGTTTTGGGGGATTTTTGTTATGGGGATCTTCCCCATGCCCCTGCCAGAAAGTATTCTGGAC
>JAFGOB010000045.1 GCA_016926695.1 Dehalococcoidales bacterium
CATAAGTAAACGGGAGACCCAAGACCAATAATTACTGAATATCTGTTTTCCAGTTTAAGTGGCTCTCACCTCCGGAAGGATGGTTCCAGCAGTTCCGGAACATTGGCTCTATACTAACCGGAACTGCGGCTCTCTCAGACCGGTGTAGACAGTATTTAAATAGCGCTGCCCTTTTACAAGTTGCCCTAAATTAACTGTACGATCTTTTACAAGATCATTTATTCTGTACCAAATATCTGGTGCTTTAAGATACTTGCCTCCCCATTTATTACCAATATAACGAGTAATTTTGATTAGAGGTCCGGAGTTCTTATATGTTTCGGTTGTATCCTCTTTTTGTACTTCACAACCATCTAAAAGCAGCCTGTCTTGCCTTATCGGTAAAATCCGGTACTCTCTAGTAGATTTTCGTTCACCGGCTTCATCAATTTCCTGCATGATTACCGGGTCAAGAATATTTTCAAAGGGTACTTTAAACATAGTGAAGCGGGCTATCTTTTCCAAACCCCATTCAGTTTTATCATCAGGGGCAACGAGCAGAACGATGACTGAATTCACATCGGCATTGGCAAAGGTGCGTTTGTTCTGGTTGTCAAGGACCAGTTTAAACTGGCTGTGCCTGAGCAGGAACTCCTGGAGGTCAGCCCCGTAGCCTGCATCCAGCCATGAGTTGGAGGTGATAAAACAGAAGGAGCCTTTTTTGTTCAACAAAGAAAGGCTGCGGAAATAAAAGTAGATGTACAGGTCGCTCTTGGCGTCCAGCTTATGAGCTACGCTGCCTGTATTCCGGTTATAGCCGGAGAAACGGGGAAAAGCCCTGTATACCGAGTTCGCCAATTTTTCCTTGTAGATCTTTTTATCAGCAGTTAACCGATGGCCCTGAATGACCGGGGCCGCAATGACTTCCTGCCTTACATAGGGCGGATTACCTACCACTATATCAAAACCGCCTTTTTCTTCCTCGAATATTTCCACAAAGGCAATATCCCAGACAAAGGGCGACTGGGAACCGGTCTGTAAAGCTGTTTTCGACTGCTCAAGCTGCCGGTATTCCCGGTCCAGCTCTTCGATCCGCTCTCTGGCGCCGGGAGCATCCAGTTCTATTTGAAAGGGTTTTTCTTCCACTTTTCCATCGAAAAGACCGATGCGCTTTTCAGAGGGTCCCTCAATTTTACGGCGCAACCGGTTGATTTCTTCCTTTATTTGCTGCTGGCGTGCAGTCAAAATTTCTAAAAACAGACTCTTTTCTTCGTTTTGCAGAGCCTCAGGCGTGCGGAACTGTCGGTCTGGTGCATTATCGTAAAATTTCAGCTTCTGGTTTTTCAATTTATTGATTTTGCCTTTCAAGTCAGGCGGAATCAGGTGAGAATCGCGCACATGCCCCAGGTTGATGCCGCCCACTTCCTATACCAGGCTGTCGCCGCAGCGGACCTTGAAGGTAAAATGGGGCAACAGCGGCTCCTGCCGTACATGCAGTTCCTCTTCAGGGATTTCCGCATCCACGATCAAGGTCAGCCAGAGCCTGAGCTCAGCCACATGGCAGGCCCATTCCATGACATCCACGCCGTAGAGCGATTCAGCGATAATACGCTTTTTACGGATAAATGAATTTTCAGTCTTACCCAGATGACGGTTGGCCCTTTCCTGCAAATCATCCAGGATATGCAGCATTCCCACCAGGAATGACCCGGAACCGCAGGCCGGGTCAAGGACAGCGGTCTGCCGCAGACGCTGATCGATGGACTGCCACAGCCCGGCAGATTCAACCGCTTGATCGGCCTCGGCCTTTTCATCGGGCTCAAGGGAAAACACCAGTTGATACAGGATATTATTATAGTTTTCACCCAGATGATTGGTCAGGTTATCCACCAGGGCCAGCCGGCACATCAGGTCGATTTCCGTCCTGGGTGTATAATAGATACCGGCTTCACCACGCTCATCGATCTCATCCGAGACGTTTACCAGGCTTTCATATACTTTACCTATCATCTCCGGATCAACTGCGATTTCCTTATCCAGGGGGCTGTCTTCGCTGATGGTAAAATTATAACGTTCCAGGAAGGTGAAAACCTGTTGGAAACGATAGTCGTTGATCACGGCTCTGTTTTGACCGTCCAGGTTGTTTGGGGTAAAGAGGCCGCCGTTTAAATAAGGTGCCAAAGCCAGGATTTCATTTATGCCAGATGGAAAATATTTGTGTCCCCCATGGAATCCATCGTTAAAGGCCTTGAAAAAGAGCACGTTCAGCCACTGCTCAACAAAGCTGTCTTCAGGCCGGTCTAACTCCCGGTAGCTTTCCCAGAACGTCCTGAGAAAATCATGATCTTTGCCCAGCCAGCCTTTTCGCTGTATGAAATAAAGGAACATGGTCCGGTTGAGGAACTGCAGTGAATAATCGTGCGCCCAGGCATTATCATGGCTTTGGGTCTTTAGTTCATTTTTTAACAGATCGAATACCGCTTTGTATTCGCTGAAAAACAGCCTGGTAACAGCCTCGACATCGAAGGCTTCATCGTGAAAATTCTGGATTTCGAGGGGGGGTAACAAGGTTGCATCATGTCCGGTCTTACCCAGGTCCAGGCAGGCAATCCGTTCAGTGGCTGTCCGTAATCTTTCTTCCCGGCTGATAGTGATACGGCGGAAAAGTCTGCGCTTCTCAGATTCAGCGTCATATTTTACGTTGATGAAATGCCAGCGGTCCTGGCTCCTGTTGGAAAATATGAAAAGCGCATAAGGGTGGTCTCTTAATAGCCGGGTTACTACCGGACGCTCCTGAGTCAACAAAAGTTTATCCGAATTCAACTGGCTGTAAATAACCTTGAATTCATTTTCCGCACCGCCTCCGGCGAATAAAACCGGATCACCGTATAATACAGCGGCTGTGTTAGTCGCCCAACCTTCACGGGAGAGATGTTCATTTATCCTGTCATAGCTTAATTCCGTCCAGAATAGCTTTTTCAGCGGTTCCATTCCCTGCAAGTTTTTAAGCAGGTTCATTATAGTCTCATAGCGTTCTGTATTACTGACCATTTGCTGCTCCCGGATAAGGTACTGTGCTATTTACCAGGGGATATCAATAACGATTATGTTGATTTACGCCAGTTATACACCCTTCATCAATCATCAACAATTCACCGTTATAAAGACCAGCCCCCTTCACTCCCTTTTGGCATGGTCAACTACACCCTACCCTGCACACGGCTTATCGTCGCTATCATCCTATCGGTCCTATCGGTCCCCTTTTCCCGTTACTCATTACTCAAAACTCGAAACTCAAAACTTGAAACTGTTTGGTCATTGGTTATTGTTTGTCTCTTCTCTCTTGTTTCTTGTAACTTGCGTCTTATCCCTCTTCCCTCTACCCTCAACCCTATTCCCTCAAAAAGTGCCACCAAACGCTTTACAATAGTAGAACATTTGTGCTATAGTATACCCCGGCTGTTTATAATCTGCGGCGATATGCTTTCTTTAACCAATGAAAAGGCCGTGCTCTTTAAAAAAATAATTTTTGCGAAAACGAATCCATTGTGCGCCACAAATGCGGAAGCAATGTTGTACAGAAGATGAGGGTAGGCCCCTCGAAGCCGCCATGCAGGTGGAGGCTTCAAACCACCTTAAGCTGCTGTCCGCCAAAG
>JAFGOB010000046.1 GCA_016926695.1 Dehalococcoidales bacterium
CGGAGCCTGCTCGTCCCTGGCTCAGCCGGCTGCTCGACTCGACTTTCATACTTCATGGTGACTCTGACAAGAGGCATGGACGATTCTGTGCCAAGTGTGTATAAATATAAGCCCCTTGTGGGAGAGGACTAAGGGGGCACAATGAATAACAGCTATTTGTTTCAGATTCCCGCCGCCTGGATGATCTCGGGGACCTTCTTCTCCCAGCCGATAGGCATGATATGCACGCCCTGGCACAGGCTTTTAAGCTGTTTTATCAGCTCTCCGCACATCTCAATGCCGGTCTTGCTTTTATCCTCGGCCTTGCTGATGCGGTCGATCATCTCCTGCGGTATATTTATTCCGGCCACGTTCTTATTCATGAACCTGGCCGCCCCGGCGGACTTCAGGGGAATTACTCCGGCCAGTACCGGTACCTTGAACTGCTCCACCCGTTTCATGAACCTGGCAAACGTATCGGGATCATAGATGGCCTGTGTCTGGAAAAATTTGGCCCCGGCCGCGATCTTCCTCTCCATTTTCATTATCTGGAGTTCATAGGCCGCCTCGGTATCCGCCCCCGGATTAACTACCGCACCGGCGAAGAAGTCCGGCTTGCCTTTCAGCTCATTCCCTACCATGTCCTTGCCTTCATTCAGGCTCCGGATCGCGTTGAGCAGGCTGACGGAGTCCAGGTCGAAGACCGGCTTGGCCTGGGGATGATCGCCTGAAGAGGGCAAATCACCGGTGAGAGCCATCACATTGTTTATTCCCAGCGCAGCAGCGCTGAGAAGATCGGACTGCAAAGCAATACGGTTCCTGTCCCGGCAGGTCACCTGGTAGATCGGCTCGAGACCCCACTCAAGCAGGATATGGCTGGCGGCCAGCGAACCCAGTCTCATAACCGAGCTCTGCTGGTCCGTGACATTGACGGCATCCACCTTGCCCCTGAAAACTTCAGCCACTTCCTTTAGCTCACTCAGGTCTGTTCCCTTTAACGGACCGGCCTCGGCTGTTATCACGAATTTACCTGAAGACAGGGCTTCCTTAAATTTGCTATTTGGCACTTTGTTCCTCCATTTGCGGTTTAAGATAAGCCTCATTGACGGTCCGCCCCGGATGGGCCTGAGTCCTGAAGTCCTTTAATCCCGTAAGTTTGCGCAGATCATCCAGCCGGTTCTGTTTCTTGAACCTGTTATATATCAGCACCCAGGCGCAGTCTTTGTCCTGGCTGGCCTCGCATTTTCCGTTTTTACTGCCGCCGCAGGGGCCGTTCAACAGGCCCTTGGCGCAGATGGTCATAGGACAGATGCCGCCGTA
This sequence comes from Dehalococcoidales bacterium, assembly GCA_016926695.1. The sequence goes on from JAFGOB010000046.1 coordinate 1,300, forward strand.
TTCCCCCAGCAGGCAGTTACCGCAGGAACGGCAGCGCTCGGCCCAGGCGCCCTCCTGTTCGGTAACACCGATAAAACGGGTATTCAGTGCGGGAAAGACGCGGGCAGGCTCAAGCACCTCCGCCGTAAACTGTACCCCGGCCCCGCAGGCCATGGAAAGAATGACGTCATATTCCCTGTATTTATCTCTGATCGAGTCGAAAAATTCCCTGTCGCACTGCCTTTCTATAGTAGCTTCTCCGATTTTGAGGTCTTTCCCTTCCATGCGGCATTTCAGGCGCAGCTCGCTGGCCAGAAGGCCAACCTCCTTTTCACCCCCCGCCTGGCAGACAGCCACGCAGGTGCCGCAGCCCAAAACCAGCACGCTCTTCAGGTCCTTGACGCTGTTCCATATTTCTTCGAATGGTTTCCTTTCGGCAACGATCATTAAACTTCACCTCTATTTTTCTCTGCCGGTTCAAGCCGTCGGAATTCAACCGTTTTCTACTGATTCCGTTTTAAATTTTACAGGCCCGAGCTTTACCGCCCTGGCCGTCATCTCATCGCAGGCTTTAGCAAATAGCACGGCATCGGAAGCGCCCATATTGAACATCTCCACACGTTCAGGCTCGATCCCAACCTCTTTGAGAAGTTGTTTAGCCTGATTGACCCTTTTTTTTGCTCTCAGATTTCCTTCCAGGAAATGGCAGTTGCCCTCCTCTCAGCCAGCGGCAAAGACGGCGTCTGCACCATCCTCGATGGCTTTCAGCAAATGCTGCGTTTCCAGTTTGCCGGTACACATCAGCTTAACGATGCGGATGTTCGGAGCATATTCCAGCCGCATGGAACCGGCCAGGTCGGCGGCTGAGTATGCACAGTAATGACAGCAAAAAGCCACTACTTTGGGTTGATATGTTTCTTCCAAGTTAACTCCTCCCTGCTACAGGTTCTTTGATGGCATCCAGCTTGGCGATTATCTGCCTGTCCGAATAATGCTGGAGTGTGATAGCCTTACGCGGGCAGACGCCTGCGCAAATGCCACAGCCCTGGCAGCCGGCTGGTTCGATATAGGCCTTGCCCTTCTCGTTAATACGCGGCACATTATATGGACAGGAGCGGACGCAGGTCAGGCAGGCAACGCATTTATCTTCGTCCACCACGGAAACCACACCCCCCACCATCAGGTAAGGCTGTGAAAGCACCGTTAAGGCCCTGGATACGGCGCCCCTGGCCTGTGTTATGGACTCAGTGATATTCTTAGGCCCGTGGGCCAGCCCGCAGACGTACATGCCCTCGTTGACCAGGTCCAGCGGCCGCAGTTTCATATGCGCTTCCATGATGAATTTGTCCTCGGTCAAAGGCAGCTTCAGGTCCCGTGCGAACTCCTCGGCGTCGGGCTGGGGCCGTATAGCGGCGCTCAGTACCAGCAGGTCCGGCTGAAATTCTATTTCGCGGTTCAGCGTTCTATCCAGCACCTTAATCCTTAATCCGCCCTCCAGGCTTACTTCAGGCTTAATGGCCGAATCGAAACGGATAAAGGTCACTCCCATTTCACGCGCCCTGCGGTATTGCAGCTCGTGCATGCCGTAGCTGCGGATATCCCGGTACAGGATAATAACTTCCATATCGGGGTCACTCTCTTTCAGGTGTATGGCGTTATTGATGGCCTGGCTGCAGCATACCCGGCTGCAATACAGGTGCCCGGCCTCGCGTGATCCGACGCACTGGATCATGACCACGGACTTGAGCCCGCTGATCCCTTCGGAACCCTCGCCTTTATCCCGTAGCCGCTTTTCCAGCTCCAGTTGGGTCAGGATACGGGGAGATTGCCCGTACATATACTCGTCAGGCCTGTATTCCGTCCCGCCGGTGGCAATAATCACCACCCCGTGCCGGACATTCTCCGTTTTTCCCTCCCGCGTGATAATATCCGTGCTGTAGTTGCCCAGGAAGCCGGAGCTGTTGCTGATCCTGGCTCCCAGGTATACTTTAATATTCTGTTTCGATTCCACTCTTTCGATCAGTCCTGCCAGCAGCTTCTGGGGGTCCGAACGCTCGCTGAAAAAGATCTTCCTGGCATTGCCCCCCAGCTCATTTTCTTTCTCAACCAGCACAGTCTCGAAGCCCTGGTCCGCCACGGCCAGTGCGGCCGTCATGCCCGCCAGACCGCCTCCCATAACCAGCGCGCAGCGCGTAACCTCCGCTCTCTGCTGGTGCAGGGGCAGCAGTGTCTCGGCGCGGGCCACAGCCATGCGCACCAGGTCCTTGGCCTTGTCGGTTGACTCGGGCATATGAGAGGCATGTACCCATGAACACTGGTCGCGTATATTGGCCATTTCAAAAAGATATTTGTTCAGCCCGCCCTCACGGATGGTATCCTGGAAAAGAGGTTCGTGGGTACGCGGGCTGCAAGAAGCCACCACCACGCGGTTTAAATTTTTCTCCTGTATGGCCTTGATCACCCGGGTCTGGGTATCCGTTGAACAGGTATAAAGGTTCTCCTCGGCATGTACCACGTTGGGAATGGTCTTGGCATATTCCACCACCGCCGGCACATCCACAACCCTGGCTATATTGGTACCGCAGCGGCAGACAAAAACGCCCACCCTCGGTTCCTGCTCTTCAACCTCCGTCTCGGGAGGATAGACCTTTTCGGTCACCTGCGTACCACGCGCCTCTGCGATGGATTGTCCCGCCAGGCAGGCTGCTCCGCTGGCGCTCATTACCGACTCGGGGATATCCATGGGACCGCTGAAAGCCCCGGCGACGTATATTCCAGGCCTGGAGGTCATACCGGGCTGCGTCTCTTCGAAAGCGCAGAAGCCGAATTTGTCCAGTTCAATCCCCGCGATGGACGCCAGCTCGGCTGTGCCCTCCGCCGGCACCAGACCGACGGAGAGGACCACCATTTCAAACTCTTCCTGGACCTTCCGGCCGTCCTCACCCGTGTATTCCAGTAAAAGGTTATGGCTCTTCTGAAGCTCCTTCACTGTTGAAGGAATACCCTGGATATATCTTACCCCGAATTTGGCATGGGCTGATTCGTAATATCTTTCAAAGCCTTTGCCGAAGGCGCGGATATCATTATAGAAAATAGTCGGCTGAATCGAGCTGTCGTGCTCACGGGCGATGATCGCCTCCTTGGTGGCATACATGCAGCAGACTGACGAACAATAGTCCCTGCCGCAGCTTTTATCCCTTGAGCCCACGCATTGTATCCAGGCGACCTTTACCGGATGTTCGCCATCCGAAGGCCGCCTGACCTGGCCTTGATAGGGACCTGAGGCTGAGAGTATCCTTTCGAATTGCAGGCTGGTCACCACGTTGGGCATACGGCCGTAGCCGTATTCTCCCTTGAGACGGGCATCGAAAGGGTCGAATCCGGGAGCCAGTATCAGTGAACCTACCTTCAGCTCAACTCTCTCTTCTTTCTGTGTGTGGTCGATGGCCTTGGCCTGGCACACGGCCACGCATTGCATGCATTCGCTGCACAGCCCGCAGTTCAGGCAGCGTTCGGACTCCCTTTTAGCCTGTTCTTCACTGTAACCCAGGGCCACCTCATCGAAGGTGGTCAGACGCCTGTCCATGGGTATGGTTTCCATCTGCACGCGTTTCATTTTAGGGTGCTTGCCGTCCGGAATGCGTGCCGGCTCCTCGCTGGTCCTGGACCTGTCCCTCTTTAAATCAAATCCGCTTAAAAAGCGTTCTATGGAAATAGCGGCCTCATGGCCGTGAGCGATGGCCTCAACCGCCGATTTCGGGCCGGATACGCCGTCGCCCCCGGCGAAAACACCTGTCTCTCCGGTCGCCAGCGTGACGGGGTCGGCTATAATCAGCCCGCCGCCGCTGGTCTTGACCCTGGCGTCCTTGTTAAGCACCGCCAGGTCGGTGGCCTGCCCGATGGCCACTATCACGCTGTCACACTCATATTTTATAGTTACATTCTGATCGTAAACCGGCGCGAACTTCTTATCCTTGTCATAGACAGAGGTACACTGCATGAATTCAATGCCGCAGACCCTGCCCTCTTTTCCTGTTATTTCCCTGGGGCCCCAAGAAGTATTGACCTTGATGCCCTCTTCTTCAGCCTCCTCGATCTCCCAGGTATGGGCAGGCATTTCCTCCCTGGACTCCAGGCAGAAGGCTGTCACCTCGGCAGCCCCCAGGCGCAGGGCCGTTCTGGCCGCGTCCATGGCGACATTACCCCCGCCGATCACCGCCACCCGCTTGCCCAGGTTGACCTTTTTATCCCGGTTCGAATTCCTCAAAAAGTCCAGCGCCGGCAATACGCCCTGGAGGTCTGCCCCCGGGATAGAAAGGTTGCGGCTCTTCTGCACCCCGATGGCCAGGTAGACCGCCTTAAAACCCTGGGATTTCAGATTGGCAAGTGTGAAACGGTTGTTGACCGGCGTGTTCAGTTTCAGTTCTATACCCAGCCCGATTATCTCGCTGATATCCGCAGCCAGTACATCCCTGGGCAGCCGGTACCTGGGAATAGCCCACTGGAGCTGACCTCCCGGTTTGGAGGTTGCTTCAAATATTGTCACGGGATAGCCGTGCCTGGCCAGATCGTAAGCGCATGTCAGACCGGATGGCCCCGCTCCTACCACCGCTACCCTGGGTCTGGAACGGTCGATAACATTTTTCTCTTCCGGAGGCAGACTGCCCTCTTCTCTCTTGCGGCGCACAACATCGGCGATGAAAGCCTTGATGGGAGCTATGCCCACGGGCTGGTCTATCTGTCCGCGGTTGCACTCTTGCTCGCAGGGATGATGACAGATCCTGCCGACCGAGGCCGGCAAAGGGATCCATTGCTTGATATGTTCAAATGCCTCCAGGTATTTGCCTTTCGAGCACAGGGCTATATAGCCCTGCCCGTTGCATCCGGCTGGACAGGTGAGCTTGCAGGGCGGCCTGGCATTCTTGGTAATAGCCATCGCGCCCGGGATGGCCTGGGGGTAGCGCCTCGACGTAGCCTTGCGTTTGTTCAGGCCCTCCTCGAATTCACTATCCACCTCTACCGGACAGGCCTCCACGCAATCACCGCAGCCACTGCATTTCTCCGTATCGATATACCTGGGCTTCTTCAGGACCCTTACATCAAAATCGCCCTCTTCCCCTTCCACGGCTTCTACCGCCGCATTGGTGATAATCTCGATGTTGCGGTGTTTGGCTACCTCGATCAGCTTGGGAGAAATCATGCACATGGAACAGTCATTGGTAGGAAAAGTCTTGTCCAGTTGCGACATGCGGCCGCCGATCGAGGTTGTCTTTTCCACTATATAGACTTTAAACCCGGAGTTCGCCAGGTCCAGGGCGGACTGCATTCCCGCTATACCGCCCCCGACCACCAATACCGCTCCGGTCTTCTGTTTTTTCCGTTCGCTCATTATCATACCCCTCAGGCCAATATTAAAGATGTCTCTTCCAGGCAAATGTTATTGATAATAATGAAAAAAGTTGTTTTGCAGGCTCATGTTTTTTGTTGTTTATAACAAGCCCTTCTTTCTGAGCAATGAAACCGCATCCGTTATATGCTTGTTCAGGCATTTTTCAACCGACAAATCGTCATATGCCAGCGCCATCAGTTCCGTAAAATAATAGACCGGCAGGTTGTACCTCTGACCATTTTCCTTCAGTATCTCGTTCTGCCTGGTATCCAGATTGGACTGGCACATCGGGCAGCCTGCCACGATGCAGTCGGCCCCGGCCTCTTCGGCCATATCCAGTATTTTTTTAATGAGTTTCTTGGCCAGCTCCGTATGAGTTAACACCAGGTTTCCGCCGCAGCAGTCCGTCTTATAAGACCAGTTTTTCACCTCCGCCCCCAGGACTTTCATGATCTCATCCATGGACTGAGGGTCCTCAGAACTGGCGGCATCCGTGATCCTGGGCGGACGCGTGGTCAAACACCCGTAGTAGCAGACCGGGTTCAGGCCCGCCAGCGGACGCTTGACTTTGGCGGCTATCGTTTTCTCACCGCAGTCTTCCCATATCAGGTCGGCGCTGTGCTTGATTTTGAACTTGCCCTCATATTTATGCTGCATCCCTTCAACGGTCTGTCCGGCCTTGATATGCTTGTCGGCGGCTTTAAGCCTTTGAAAACAGGCCGCGCAGGGTACCATCAGGTCCTGTCCGATCTTATCGGCGATAATCAGGTTCCTTCCCGCCAGCGATACGGCCAGCCGGTCATCCATAACATGGGCGGACGATGAACCGCAGCAGGTCCAGTCCGGAAGCTCTTCCAGCTTTATATCCAGTATCCTGGCCACAGCCTGAAGCGATTCGCTATAATCGACAGCAGTACCGTCCAGGGAGCACCCGGGGTAATATGATATCTTCATCAATTTTATTTCCTCTCAGCATTGCGGAAAATTGTACTCACCTCGTTTCCGGCCTTCAAGCGTCCTGGCAGGAGCTTCATCTTGCCCTTACGCATCATTTTCAGTCCGAAAGCGCCCTGTTTGGCCAGGCCCTTGATTCCCTCACTGCGTAAAACAAAATCAATGGCCATACTCATCTCGTGCATCCGGCCTAACCTTTTGACATTATTGAGAAAGGCACGGTGAAATACCGGGGACTGCTTCTGAGTTTTTTTTACCCCGCGACTGATGGAAATCTGACGCAGGGTATCCATGACGTGTGCGATATCTATCTCATTCGGGCAGCGGGCGGTACAGGTCTCACAGGAAGCACAGACCCAGATTGTATCGCTGTCCAGCACTTCATCAGCCAGACCAAGCTGTATGGAATGAATCGCTCTGTGAGGCAAAATATCCATCGCAAAGGTCATCGGGCAGCCGTTGGTGCATTTTTCACATTGATAGCAGGTGGAAATTTTCTCCCCGCTCAGCTCTTCTATCTCCCTGGCTTTCAGGATACGGTTACCGGTTTCCGGTTTAACAGGCATTTTCGTCCCCTTGTTTTCTGGAATAAAAGTTTCACCGGTTGCTATATAAATTTTATACACCGGTGTAAATTATCTATATCACCTAAATCCATCTTACTACGAATCACGCCGCTCAGGCAAGTAAACTCTATCCTGTATTATTATTCTATTTTACAGGTTTATCATCCCATTTTACAGTCGTTACGGATGTTAAACCATATATTTCGAACAGAAAAGACCGTCACTTTTGCCGGATATCCCCGACTTTTTATCAGATTAGACAGTCTTCCCTTTCTTCAAACTCATTGCTAAGAGTTTTTTTGTGAGAACTTTTTTACTGAAATTTACCTTTTTGTTAGAGCAGACGGCTTTTTTTAATACAAGATTAACCGGATGGACCTATAATTACCGGGTAATAACCTGCAAGAGGCAATAATCAACTCCATGAAAATACGGAACACGATACCGGTCCGGGGTAGCAAGGGATATACGATAGTAGAACTCATTGTTGTATTCGCCATCATAGGCATTATGACATCCGCTATACTGATTAAAGTCGTCGCTCCCGGTAGCAGGATCGAAGCCAGTCCGGCTGCTATTGGTTCAACAACCGCGCCTGAGGAAAATTCAGCGGAACAGACAGTACCGGAAGGCCTGTTGCCGGAAGCTGGAATCATAGCCGATAAATTCGAATTCCGGATCGTTCAAACAGCTCTGGATACCATGATGTTGAGAGAAAAACTGACGGGTGTGGCGGAGACCGGTTATACCGGTGATATGTCCGCCTTCCCCCGGGATAACCCTCTTTATCCAGGTTACTTCAGGAACCGGAACACCAGGTGCCTTTACTCCTGTGATTCCACAGGACAGATCAGTCAGACAAGATAATTCCAGATACTAAAACAGCGGGAGATATTTAAAATATTTACCCCCCGCTGTCATTTCCGAAATAACTCAAATTCAGCCCCCGGAGTACAAAGCTCCTTTTCTTACGCCCCTCCAAAGAGAACGGCTTTCATATCTAACTCGAGCCGAATTCGAGCGTTTTAGCCGCCCTGCCCTTACGCAGGGCATCAACTGTCAATCTGGCGTACTCCATATTTCTCAATTAGCCCCATCTACACCTCCAGAAGCTTATTCGAGTGCTGTATGTGGCTTCACTTACTACCATACCATAGGCGCTAACGATTGTCAAGTACGCCTGAGATTATCTATGCAGGATAATCCCCCCGGTCAGATCGTATTAGTTGCAGCTACATGTTTTTCAGTCTCCGGTACATTTCTTCGAGGTCTTCCAGCCACAGGCGGGGTTCGGCATCGGAGGGCATCCTCCAGTCTCCCCGCGGCGAAAGGCTGATGGTGCCTACCTTGGGGCCTTCGGGCATGCAGGTACGTTTAAACTGGTTGGCGAAAAATCTCCTGATAAAGCTTTGCAGCCATTTATTCAGGTCTTCTAGCGAATACTGGCCGTCAAACAGTCCCTGTTTGCGTACTTCGTTGGCCATGAAAAGTATTTTTCCGGGTCTTATGCCGAAACGGATAAAGGGGTAAAGAAAATAGTCAGCCAGCTCAACCGGCCCGATGATATCCTCACTCTTCTGGGAAATCCGGCCGCCGGCGGGTCTTAACAGCTCGGGAGAGATAGGTGTTGCCAGTATATCGTTGAGCAGTTTCCGTGCAGGGGTATCGCGAAGGTCCTCGTCCGCCACCCAGCTTATCAGATAGCGCACCAGAGTCTTGGGGACCGACACATTGACATGATAGTGTGATACCTGGTCTCCGGCAAAGGTACTCCAACCCAGGGCTACCTCCGTCAGATCGCCCGTTCCCAGCATTATAGCATCCAGCTCATTGGCCTTGTTAAAGAGAAAAGCCGTGCGATAACGCGCCTGGACGTTCTCGAAAACGATATCCTGGGATCCGCTATGCCCCAGGTCTTTTAACTGGAGGGTACAGGTGCGGGTGATATCGGCCTCATTGCAGCTCAGACCAAGGGCTTTACACAGCCTGGTGGCATTGGAACGCGTACGGCGCGTAGTCCCGAAACCGGGCAGAGTAAAAGCATGGATACTGGAGCGTGGCAGTCCCAGGAAATCCATGGTCTTAACGGCTACCAGCAGGGCCAGGGTGGAGTCCAGTCCTCCGGAAATCCCCAGAACGATCTTCTGTTTTTTCGCCCCGGAGAGTTTTTTCGCCAGTCCTCCCACCTGCATGGAAAAGACTTCACGGCACCTTTCAGTCCTTCCTGAGGGATCAGCCGGGACAAAGGGATGAGCGTCAAGTGCCCGCTTCATCATTCCCGTAGCGATGTCCCTGACAGAGGTCTCCACCAGGCGAAAGCGCGGCCTGTCCTCTGACGCCTGCTGGAAACTGGTCCCCATCCTGCGATCGAACGCCAGCCTTTCCAGGTCCACATCCGCTGTTATCATCTGCGGGCCGGGCCGCAGCCGGGCGGACTCAGCCAGTATGGTTCCGTTCTCTGCGATGATGGCGTGTCCGCCGTAAACCACGTCATTGGAAGACTCACCGATTCCACTGGAAACAAAACAATAGCAGGCCAGGCAGCGACCTGACTCCGACATAGCCAGCACCCGTCTCCAGTCGGACTTGCCCAGTATCTCGTTGCTGGCCGAGAGGTTGAATATCAGGCTTGCGCCGGCCACCGACTGGTACTCATGGGGGGCAAATGGCACCCACAGGTCCTCACAAATTTCAACCCCGATGGTTGTCGAAACAGCATCCCCTGTCCTGAAAAGCAGGTCTGTTCCGAAAGGCGCTTCCTTTCCACATAGCCTGACCGAGGTAGTCCGTGCTTTCGTTCCCTGCTCGAACCACCTGTCATCGTAAAACTCCTTGTAGGAGGGTAAATAGGTCTTGGGGACTACACCCAGGATTTTCCCTGCATTTATGGCTACGGCACAGTTGAAGACCTTTTGTTCCACACATAGAGGCAATCCTAAAAGTACCAGCAAAGAATATTCCGCGGTCCCGGCAAGAATCCTCTCCAGTCCCTTTTCCGCCTTGTTCAACAGGGCCTGCTGCTGTACCAGGTCTCCCAGCGTATAGCCAGTAATCGACATCTCCGGGAATGCAACAACCTGAACGCCCTCCTCGAAGGCCTGTTTAATCATTTCAAGGATTGATTCAACGTTGTAGTCTATTTCCGCAACCTTCAACAAGGGAACAGCAGCCGCTATCCTTAAAAAACCCAGATCCCGGTTAAGCGTTATCTCCTGGTCCAAATCAGGCCTCCCTGAAAAGCTATTATCGGTATACTGTGTTTGATGAGGTTATTTTAGCACAACTCTTACAATATTGTTTACAGCCGGATGTTTTTACCCTGGAAAAACGGTTCAGCCTACCGGGCTGCAACGGTAGGCTGAACAAAGGAGGAAAAAGATGAAGAAGTTAAGTATGACCAACTCCAGGATATCCAATTATTAATTTAACACTATCATCGTATCGTGTAAATACTCGATTGAGTATTGTCTATACGCAGTGTTTTACAAACCCTCCTGACACTACAGGTTGATGCTATCCAGGTCATATCTCTTGTCTACTGATTCTTCCAGCCGGGAGTAAACCTGGTAATCATAAAACATGTCCAGGCCGCTTGAACGCCTCTGTTTCTTGAAGAAACCCGGGTAGGAATGGGAGTAGTCTGTTACCAGACCGATAAATAAATCGTTAATCTTGCTCATGTGTTTTCTCCTGTTGTGAATCCTTGTGGATTCTTTTCTCTCTTTTCTCTATTCACTATCATCTTATCATGATAATCGCATTGTGTAAATACTCGCATGAGAAATACTATATTGCTTGTCTTTGAGATTGGCCCATACGATATGTAAAATAAACTCTCCTCTTCCCTCTACCCTCTTCCCTATGCCCTGCTCCCTGAAAAGGTGCCATAGAACGCTTTACAACACCAGAACATATGTGCTACTATATATCTTGTTGTTTGTGTTTCCGGAAAATAAACGTGGTTATTAATGAAAAATGAATAATCCGGAGTACTTTGAGCCACGGTTCCGGACGTTGAGAGCCAGGCTTCCGGCGTTCAGAGAGCCACCCTTCCGGGATACATATTGGTCTTTTTCAAATGGGCTGTTTTCTGAAGACGTACGTTAATGTTTTACGGAAAATTGATGAATCACCCACGCGTAGGGGCGGGTTTTTTCCATCTTATCCCGAAACCCGCCCGCCCCGGGCTATTGAAATCATGAGGAAACCTTGTATACAAAGAAATACCGCTTCATTCATTATCTTGATAGTGTTAACCGGAATATTCATGTTGATGCTCAGCCATATTCCTGATTTGATCTTAATTCAGGAGTCAGGGCTGGCCGGTTCGTCCTGAACTTGTTCAGGCACCGGCACACTACATACCGTATTCGCTATCCAAAATAGACCGTGCCAATAAAACCTTCTCTATGCGCAGAATCAATAAATTCAGTAAGGTACAAGACATGCTTATCCAGTAATGAAAACTATGAATATCTCAATTCAAATCGAAAGTAATACTTTTCCACCCTTCGAACGCCATCAACAAACAGGAGAACAACAAGACCAACTACAACTGTTACTATCCTATCCGGTTCAAGTGGCTCTGCCTCCCGGAAGGGTGGTTCCAGCAGTACCGGAACGCTGGCTCTATACTAACCGGAACTGCGTCTCTCTATCACCGGTGTAATCGAGCACAGATTTTCAATCATACAACCCAACGAGATAACAAATATTGACTTTAGTCTGCCCTCATATTATGCTTTAGCCAGAATATAGAGGAAGGAGGATGTATATGGCTGATGTTTATGATGTAGCTGAGTATATTCTCCAAAAACAGGGTCCCATGACAGCCATGAAGCTTCAAAAGCTCGTTTATTATTGCCAGGCCTGGTCGCTTGTTTGGGATGAAGAGCCTTTATTTAGTGAAAAAATCCGGGCCTGGCGAATGGGGCCGGTAGTAAGGGAATTATATGATTTGCATAAAGGCGCCTTTACTATAACCGGATTACCGGTTGGTGACCCGCATAACCTCAGCAGGAAACAAAAAGATACCATTGACTGTGTGCTCTCTGCCTACGGTCAAAAATCCGCACAGTGGCTTAGCGATTTGGCCCATATGGAAGATCCGTGGAATCTGGCAAGGGAAGGATATCCGGACGATACAAATTGTGATAATGAAATAACTCTGGAATCAATGGCTGAGTACTATACTGCCGTAGGTTTCAATGGTGAACTCATCTAATGGCAAAAGGACAACCTAAAAAAGGTAAGAACAACAACCCATCAGATGATAGAACCCCAAGAAGGAAGCATGACCCGGAGAGTTTTGACCGGATGAATTTGTCTGGCGCGTCAATGATGCCTATATGGATTATGACCATAGTGATTTTGGCTGGTGCAACTGCGATTCGGTAGAATTACTAAAGTATATAATAAAAGAACTTCAATTTTACGAAGGAATGACCTGGAGTAAGGTTAAAGAAAAAGACCATTGCCATTCATGGCCGATTGAAGATTTGCCGAAACATTTCCAGGAAAGACTTGTCGAGCGAGATTTACAGACATTGGATGAGTTGTTTCAGATCAGCCTGGGAAGTATTTGCAGAATCTGGGGCTTCAGAAATAAACAGGTCCTTTATCTTATCTGGTATGATCCTGAACACCGGGGGTACAAAGTAAACGCCCGGTGAGTGAAAGATTCCTCGTGAGGTTCGCAATGACAGGTTGTATAAACACTCTGCCTGTCATTTCGCATGCGCCCTTGAAACTGACCCCTGTTCGTTTTTTCGTTTTCCTGCCACATTACCCATCTCCAGCCTCAAATAGCCTCCTTAAAAAACAAATTATTTTCATTTTTCAAAAAACGAATCCGCTCCGAACAGCCTTTATATGCCCCTGGCTTATGGCCTTACTTAAGTATGGTGCGCCCATTCCGGCGGAAACCCGGATTCCAATCTTCTTTCCTGCCAGAATCCGCTGAACTCAGCCTCCTTTCCTCCGCGCGAAACCCAACACAAACATATAGGGCTAGGCGGCCCGTATTTGATTGGCTTTGTAGACCGTTTAATTGCCCTTTGATTTCCCTTGTTTCCGTTTGTTTGGCCTTTGTTTTTAATTGTTCTTGATAGCTGAAAAAGGGCTTTTCGGGGCAAATTTGAACATGGAGAGGCCATTTTTCCAGTGAATTGTTTCTGAAAATTTGAAACAATTCAATTCCAGGGGATAGTGCCTGAATGAGTTCAGATTTGACCTCGCCCGCTGGGCTGTTCGCCACGAACAGGCATAGTGCTGCTATAGCACCGGAAGCCGGAGAGAGAGAAAATCCCTCTTGTATTCTCCCTTTACGAACGGGAGAAGCCGCCCTGCTTTTCGAAGGTAGCAGCGGGCGGACACGGAGGTCCGCCCCTACAAAAAACACGGCAGTGCCATGTTTCTACACCTGCCTCTTCATCATGAAGGAAAGTTCGTTCTTTTCCGTCCATCCCGCTTCCTCCACTCTTATCCCCTCAACCCTCTACCCTCAACCCTCTACCCTCAACCCTCTACCCTCAGCCCTCTACCCTTTACCCTCTACCCTCAACCCTGCCTGCCTTCCATAACGGCAGGAGAAGCAGAAAAGAGCCCGCCCCGCCTCCGGCGGCAATCACGAAGGCCCACTTCAGACTGCCGGTCAGGTCCGCCGACCAGCCGGTGATTATAGGGGCAATTATGGATCCAATCCCCATCAAAAAGGTCCACAGCCCGATGATCCCTCCCACCGCCCGGTCCGAGAAGAAGTCCGGGGCACAGGCAGCATACATCGACCAGCAGGCCCCATAGCCTATGCCGTAAATAAAACAGACAGGCACATATATCCATCCGCTGCTATAGATCATGGCAGCGCATCCTCCACCGATCAAAAAGGCGCATAGCACCATTATCCTGATCCTGCCCAGCTTGTCCGAAGCGGGTCCCAGCACCAGCTTCCCTGTCATTCCACCGGCCCCTATCACGGTTATCAGCAAGGCCGCCAGGTCATGAGAGATATGTCTTTCCTGCACCGTGTATGTGGTCAGAAAAGTAAAAGGGATAATTATAGTAAAACCCGTTAATAAATAGGATAGGCCGATAAGCCAGAATTTACGGTCTCGCAGGACTTCCCGATATCCGCCGTGCTCGATCCTCCCGGGTTGTTCTCCGGCATATACTCGTACAGGGTGTCCCTCCGGGTGATCGCGCACCAGGACATAGTTAAACATTCCCAGCAGGATGGTAAAGAGGCCTATCGCCAGCCAGCCGGTCTTCCAGTCCGAACCCGATACCACCAGAGGAACAAGCGCTCCAGCCGTGATCACCCCCAGTGAGCTGCCCGCATCGATAAAGGCCAGGCTCATGCCCCGGCGCGCCGGGTTGATCCAGCGCTGGGCCAGCGCCATGACCGGGACCCAGCAGGCCGCGCAGCCTATCCCCGCCAGGGCGAAGAAAAGCGTGGCCTGTAATACGGAATGCGGATACTGCATCAAAAAAGCCCCGGTACCCATTAATATCACGAAGACGGTCAAAAGGACCCTCAGGTTAAACCTGTCCGCCAGCAGGCCGAGCACAGGCGCCAGCAGCGTGTATACAATGAAATACGAGGAATATATCACTCCCGCCTGGGTTTTCGAGATGTTGAGATCAAGCAGCATCTCCGGCAGCAGCGTACCGTAGGTATAACGCACGGCAAAAGCCGCCAGAATGGTAAAAAAACAGGCCGTTAATACCGCACCTGTACGTATGTTCATAGTCCATATTGTATAGTTATTTGGTTACTTCCTTCCACCATTTTTTAATGCCGGACGGAAACAGCCGTCCCTATTCCCTATTCCCTCTACCCTCAACCCTCTACCCTATTACCCAATGTTTCAAAAGCTCACTCTTTTCGTTATAATAGAGTGTGAATCGTTACCAAATTTGACAGAACCTGGGTCACCTGCTCAGGAGTGGAAAAAGGGGGTTAGTTTGCCTAAGAAAAAGCTCGTGAAACCAAAGCGTGAGATCACCAAGCGCCAGTTGTCTCACTGGCAGCGAGAAAGCCGTATACAGCGCTTCCTCTTTATCGGAGGTATAATCGTTGTCGTTGCTGTACTCGCGATAGTAGGTACCGGTATCTATATGAGCAAATACAAACCCTATCAGGCGGCTGCTATCAGAGTGGATAATAAGCAATACTCCATGGACTACTATATCGACACGCTGGCTTACCTGGGTATACTCAACGGCGGTACGCAGTTGATCCCCTATATGGGAGATATGGCGGTGACCTTGATAGAACAGAACCATTTTTACGTTCGGGAAGCGGCCAGCCAATTCGGAATCAGCGTGAGTGATGAAGAAGTCAAGGCAGACCTGGAGAAAAATGATCTCAGCGGCAATACGGCCCGAAACAATTTTGTGCGCGCTCAACTGCTAAATACCAAGCTCAAAGACTACTTCAGCCAGAACACCGTCCCGGCAGAGGGTGACCAGCGAGAGGTGAAAGCCATGTTTCTTGAAAGCCAGACCCAGGCAGAGGATGTCAAACAGAGAATAGATAACGGAGAGGACTTCGGCGATATCGCCGCCCAGCTTTCCCTGGAAAGCACCTCCAGTGAAAAGCGGGGTGATTACGGGTGGGTGCCCCAAGACGTCTTAGCCCTCACTATCGATGCCGCAGAAAACAGCATCGTGGCAGATAAGGCTTTCAGCAGCGAAATCGTGCCCGGAACACTGGTGACACTGGAAGATCCCGACCGCAGCAAGCACATGGGATACTGGCTGGCCAGGTCAACGGATGAACCAGTCTTCGAGGAAGATGGAGTAACAACCATAGAACCGGTTGAGGGCGATATACACTTCATGATAATGCTGTTAAACAGCCGGGAAAAGGCAGATGAAATAAAAGGTTTACTGGAACAGGGAGGCGAGGGCAATGACTTCATTACTCTGGCAAAGGCCCACTCCCAGTATACCAATGCTACTGAAGATGGCGGAGACATGAGATATCAAACCAGGGACGACCTTGAGACAAACTTCAGCGAAGAAATAGCCGACCTCTTTTTCAATGACGACCCGGACATGGTACTGCCGGAAAACCAGATCAGCGATCCGATAGCCGATGCGGAACAGACTACCAAGGGGGGGGTCTGGCTGATGAGCGTATCGGAAAAAGAGAACAGGGCTATCGAAGGTGAAAACCGTGATATTCTGGTCAATAATAAGCTTCAAGAATGGCAGACCCAGGTATGGAACGATAACCAGGATAAGGTGGAGACCATTATGACAAACGAACAGAAAAGCTGGGCGTTGACGGAAGCTGAAGGTCGCGCCCTGGGATAAGGAGTTCCTGTGGATAATAAAAAAATCGGAATAGGTTTGATGGGACTGGGCGTGATCAGCGGGCAGGTAGCCAGAGTTCTGAGGGACAAGAGCTCCATGCTGGCTGAACAGACCGGCTGTCCGCTGGAACTAAAAAAAATCAAGGTGTTGCCAGGTGATCTGAAACGCCCCCTGGCTAAAGAGTTCGATCCTGCCCTGTTGACGGTCGATGAGAACGAGTTTTTTTCCACTCCCGGGATAGACATTGTCGTTGAAGCCATAGGCGGCGAACATCCGGCTTTCGAGTACCATCAAAAAGCCTTAAATGCCCGCAAACACGTTGTTACCTCCAATAAAGAGGTAATAGCCAAACGGGGCGCAGAATTGTTCTCCCTGGCCCAGAAAAACCAGGTAAACCTGCGCTATGAGGCCAGTGTGGGCGGCGGCATACCGGTCATCAGTCCCTTTATGTTTGACCTGGTAGCTAACAAAATCAACGGCATATACGCCATTATCAACGGCACTACCAATTATATATTGACTCGCATGGCCAGGGAAGGCGCCGATTTTTCCGATGTTCTTAAAAAAGCCCAGGAACTGGGGTATGCTGAAGCCAATCCCAGGGACGACGTCGAAGGCATCGACGCTACCTATAAGCTGGCTATCCTGTCTTCTCTCGGTTTTCGTACCCGTATCAGCCCCAAAGATATATATCATGAGGGTATCTCCCGCCTGAGCAGCCGGGATTTCAGGTATGCCAAAGAACTGGGATTCGCCATCAAGCTTTTAGCTATCGCCAAACAGGACGATAAATGGATAGAGGTGCGTGTTCATCCGGTACTGATTTCTGAAGACGCTCTGCTGGCGAAAGTAGAGGGTGTTTATAATGCTGTCCTTATTGAAGGCGACCTGGTGGGCAAGGTACTTTTCTACGGACAGGGCGCCGGCCCCAATCCCACCAGCAGTGCTGTGATAGCTGATGTGGTTTCCATCGCCAGGGAGATGGCCCATAACGGCGGGAATCCTTACGTCTGGCATCCTCAACCGAAGAAGATCAAACCCATGTCGGAGGTTACCGCCCGTTACTATCTCAGGATGAGTATCACCGATCAGGCCGGGGTACTGACTCAGATTACCCGTGTTCTGGGAGAAAACCTGATCAGTATTTCAGCCTGTATTCAGAAGGAAGCGGATGCGGCTACTCAATCGGCCGAAATCGTGATCATGACCCATCCGGCGGTGGAGGCGGCCGTGCAGAAAGCAATCCGCGAAATGGGCTCATTGAGCGTGGTGAAAGATATAAGCAATCTCATACGCGTGGAAGACCTCTAAATAATGGTTAACCCGGGTGTCCTTTACAGACGCATATATCGCTGAAAAATACTCCTTCACTGCTCGATCTGCCTGCTGGGTTCAGCCGGTATCGAAAAATCACCGGGATGGGGATGGACAGGAGAACCAGGATGATTGATGAAGCAAAAATCAGAACTGCCATAACAATGCTGATAGAAGGTATAGGGGACGATCCCCACAGGGAAGGCCTGGCCGATACTCCCAGGCGGGTAGCGGAGATGTTTGCCGAACTTTTCTCGGGAATAGAAAAAGACCCCAAAGAAGACCTGAAAGTAGGTTTCGAGGAAAGCCATCGCGAGATGGTAATAGTCCGGGATATACCCTTTTACTCCATGTGTGAACACCATTTGTTGCCGTTTTACGGTTTCGCCCATGTGGGTTATATTCCCAACGAGCGCGGACGGGTGGTAGGGGCCAGCAAGCTGGCCAGAGTGGTAGAAATCGTTTCCAAACGTCCTCAAATTCAGGAAAGAATGACTTCATCTATTGCCGATGCTATTATGCAGGCGCTAAAACCGGACGGAGCGGCAGTTGTGGTTCAGGCGGAACATCTTTGCATGATCATGCGAGGGATAAAAAAACCGGGGAGCGCTCTGGTAACCTCTGCTCTCAGGGGCACTTTCCGAAGCAGAACGGAGACCCGTAACGAATTCTTCTCCCTTCTCCAGGGGAAATAGCCAGTGCAGTCCCACATAAACAGATTTACAGTAGCTTGAAGCTGAAAGCGCGCTGAACACTGTAAACTTGATTGACTGGTACTACACTAATCACAGAGCGCATGCCCGGAAATGGACTATTAAGTTTCTCTCAGTATTACCTGTCCGCCGCTAACTGGTTTTCAGTTCGCTGATTCTTACTGCATCCTGCTTTCTCTCCCCTGGCCTCAGATCTGAGCAAGAACAGGATGACGGATATAACCGGATACCGGAGAGGAACTAAAGATAAGGATAAATCATAGTATTAAGAGCACTTCGCCATTATTTACCAGTACTTAGCGGAAAAAACCCTATTACATATCCACTGGCTTCTCCCATTATGGGAGAGAAAAAAAGAAGCGAAAACAAACATTAAGAGAATTGTACAGTTTGGTACTAGTCGGATGAAGGAATGGGTTTAGCTTCCTGTGTCTTCATAGGCTCACCACAGCAAACAGCTTCTCCCTGACCAGCCTTTGTGCATAAAATTTCGGTGCCGCACTTCTCGCAGCGATATCTTTTACCAAGTTGATTAGCCACTTTTCATTTGCCTCCTAACTAATAATCAGAATAACTATTTTTTAAGTTCCATTGGTTGGCCGCAACATTCTAATGTCCCCGCTCCACCCTTGGTAACGATGAACTCTGCGCCACATTTAGTACAGCGATATCTTTTACCAACTACGTTTGCCATTTCCTGTACCTCCTTACCGATTTTATATATACTATTTATACATCATTCCCGACGCTACCCTAATTATAGAAACTATCGCCGAGCCTGTCAAAATACCATACGATAATCAGTTGAATCATCAAACGTTTTTGATGGAAAAGCTCCAGCCGTTCCTGATCGAATACATCCCGCCGATAGTACAGACCCGGATATCATTTCCGTTGTAATCAGCGGCTGAAATATCAAACAGGAAAGCTGCCAGATCATCCGCCGTGGCGCCTCTATATTCAATCTCGGCAAACGCCGCTGAGGGATCCCTGGCCTCGGGCTTATCAAGCGGACCTTTGTAGGTGGAAACACCGACCATTCTGCCGGCCTTAGGCGATACCGCTACGGCCCTGGCCGGAGTATTGAAGGACTTGATGCCTAACAAGAAGACCGTCTTCCCGCCTTTTTCATCCTTTATTGAAATCAGGCCGGCTATGCGGGGTGTATGATAGCTGTCAGGCTCGGAGCCGGCTCCCTCCATGATTTTTTGCATATAATCGGCAGATAGAACGGAGACCGTATTATCAAGCAATTTGTAGGTTTCGAATATGGCTTCCGTCTGGATTCCGTTACTTACCACCGCGATACCCGAATAGTTGTCATATTTGACGGCTGAATAATGCCTCAGTGGATCATAGGCCTTATCCGCAAGAGGACCTATCCGGATAACATCGCCTACCTGTACAGCCTTTCTTTCCCTGCTTTCAGGAGAGCGTCCTGTTACCAAATAAGCAAAAAAGGGCTGGCTTTCCGTGGTAAGCCCTAAAAACAACTGTCTTCCCGGATAGGGTGCGTTAGGATTATTCACGTCTTCCTCCTTGGAAAATATTTGCTGTTGGATATACTTGGAATATCAGGCCATACGAACAAAGGTATTATCGGTTTATTCCGGTTTATCCTCACCGGAACCGGGCTTCCGCCCTCCCCGGCGGGAAGGCAACTGGGAGATCCGGCTGCGCATCACTTCGATTAAATCTTCCGGCTCCTCAACCTTTGGCTGCTTGCCCTTCTTGCCCTGGGAAGGCGATGGCCGTGTTGCTTTTTGAACGCCTCCGCGGCGTAATCTCCGCAATATAAAGAAAATCGCCAGACCGATTACCACCAGCCCCGCAACTATCACAACAACCAGACCTAACGTGGAAGAAAGGAAAGAGGGATTGGCTATTAGTATCGACCCGTCCTCAGGCGGAGACTGAAGAACAGGCTCTCCCTCTTCATCAAACAGCTCAACTTTTTTTATAGCCAGGCTGCCTCGCTGAGTAAGGCGGCCAACGGCAAGGCATTGAATCCTGGCCAGACAGCCCGATCCTTTTATACCTCCAAGGTCCTCATCAAACGCTCCCTTGATGTATACCTCTCCCTGTTCACCCGGCGGTATGAAATCCCAATCGTCAACCGGCACCTCTGTAGATGCGATCATCCCGGGATTGACCTCAATAATTTCTATTACGGATGGATTATATTCAATGACTAAACTGTACGAAGCCAGACCGGTTACCTGGGTAATATCAACCGTTGCTTCAAACTGTCCATCCTGGGGCACTTCCTTCGGCATTACCGTACTGACCTTTGTGGCCTCTACTTCGACAGAAGCCCCGGGAACAGGTTCTATTACCATGAATTCCCCATCGATATCAGTCAACTCAATCTCGGAAAGTGTTAATTCGCTTTTCTGGCCCATTTCCCCGATCATCTGGCAGTGAATTTTGGCCAGATATCCCGCACCGTTAGCCCCCTTACCTCCTTTGATTATCCCCATCATTTCCACTTTTCCCTGGGTCTCCGGCGGCGTCAGTGACCACTCCGTAATCTCAATTTCATCCGAACCAATCATCCCGGAAGAAACATCATTTACTACCAGCACTTCCGGATCGTACTCAAGGATAAGATGAAATGAGTCCAGTTCGGCGACTTTAATAATATCAATCCGCATGGCGAATTCATACAGCGGCTGCACCATATGCGGCGCTTCAATCGTGATTCTGGCTGGCGATTTTTCCCTGGACGTTGAGGTCGCGGTCGGAGAAGCTGATGTCGCCGAAGGGGAAGCTGATGTCGCCGAAGGGGACGCTGTCCCGGTTGCTTTAGGGGTTGAACCGGCAACAGGCGTTGAAGCAGTCTCAGTCTTCGGGGGCTGTGAGGCATCCGGGCTCTTGGCGGTAGTAGTTGTACCGGCAGGCGGTGTGGTCGTTGACCGGGTCGGGGAAGGAGGAGTGGTAGATTCAGCCGGGCTTACGACAGTAACTGTTGCATTAGTTCCGCTCACGTCGATACTTTGGCCGGACTCATCGGTCAGCAGCATATTCGATAATTTGATTTCACTTTTTGAACCCGGATCGCCCATGGCAATAAAGCTTATTCTGACCAGGGAACCCTCACCGCTGAGTAAAGATGAGGACTGCCCTTTTATTGCCATGTTACCGGGTTCTCCTGCCGGAGAGTAACTCCATATCGGCGTCGGCAAAGAGGTGTTGCCGAATTTTCCTCCGTAAACGCCGGTGACTCCCTCTTTACCCTGAATGCGGATAATGTTATCTTCATATGCTACCTGAAATTGCCAGGACTTGAGTTTCGCTACAGAATCGACAACCATATTCACGGTGAACGATGTGCCCTTAGTTACTTCCGAAGGAGCATCCACGCTTAATGTTACCGAGGCGGCATTCACAGATTTTACAGGTATTGCCGCTGCCAAAAGGATAATTACCGCCAATATAATAGCAAGTTTGGACATTATTGTTTTCAACTTACTTACCTCGTCCCGGTTAAACGTCAGAATTGAAACATTCCCTTCTGTCGTGCCTCTAAATCCATCTTTCTCTTATCACTGTTATTCCCTGTGATAAAAAAGCAGAAAACAAAGAAGCGGCTGGGACCCTTCCACCGTATTTTATCATATTGAGGCAACATTCTTCCTCGATCATATACCACCTTCAAACACTCGTCAATAGCCTTCCCTGCGGTGTTGCTATGATCATTCAAAATACAGCGGACGGCTTATGAAACGGAAGATCCCGCCAACCCATTACATGGCCCGTTGCCAGAAATCAATCATAAAACCCTTCCCTAAAAGACCACCACGGTAAAGGACCCGCGCTGTGCACACTAATACGATAGCCTGCCATATGAACAGGCAGGCTATCAAAGGAGGTGCTATGAAAAAGGTACTTTTGGTGGTTTCCCCAACGCCACCACCTATAATTATATCTGATATAGTCAATTATGTCAAACTCATCTCAAAGTAGGTTATCTGTTTTTATCCCTCTTCACCGGGCGCAGGATAACATGATACAATAACCCTGAGCGTGAAAAATGGTGGTTTGCTCTGCTCCCGGGAGTGGTCTATTTGTTACTTGAACTGACAGTTAAAAATCTGGGCATTATCCAGGATATCGACTGGAAGCCGGATGCAGGTCTGAATGTTATCACCGGTGAAACCGGGGCCGGAAAATCGTTGATTATTGACGCCATTGAAATGCTACTCAAGGCTTCAGCCGGCGAGGAAGCTATCCGCCACGGGGCCGCTGAAGCTTTCATCGAGGGCACATTCCTGCTCAAACCTCAGTACTTCTCTCTCAAAGAACTGCTGACTGAAAAGGGTGTAATCCAGGACGATGACATCCTGGTGGTCAATTATGAGATCAGAAAACAGAAGCCGGGTATTATCAGGATTAACGGACACCCCGTAACAAAAACTCTTTTACGCCAGACTATACAACAGGTGATAGATATTCACGGACAAAGCGAACACCTCTCGCTGCTGGATAAAAAAACCCACCTCGATTTCCTGGACGCTTATGCCCATACACTGGATATCAGAAACCGCTTCAGCCTTCAGACAGGCCGGCTGCTGGAAATCGGGTCGGCTTTGAAAACGCAGGAGGAAAGACAAAAAGACGCAGTCCGCCGGGAAGAGTTCCTCAAATACCAGGCTGAGGAGATCCGGCGGGCTGATTTGCGTATCAACGAAGAAGAGGAGATAGAAAATGAGCGGCGGACTATCTCTTTCAGTGAAAAACTCAAAGAGTATTCAAGCCGTATATCCATGGCCCTGTCAGATTCAGATTCATCGCCTCACCCATATTCAGCTTTAACCGGGATCAACGAAGCCCTCCAGGCCATGGAAAAACTGGTTCAAATGGACAATTCACTATCAAAACAGCTTGACGACCTGCGGAAGACGGTCTATACACTTGAAGAGATCAACAGGGACGTCCAGGAATACAGCGACAGACTCGAGCATAACCCTGCAAGACTTGAAGAAATCGAGATGAGACTGGAACTTATTCATAGCCTGAAAAGGAAATACGGGAAAAGTATCGAGGAAATCCTGGACTACCTGGTCAGTACCGAAACAGAACTGCGGGCTATAGAACATTATTCGGAAGAATTCAGCCGTTTGGAAAAAGAACGCGCCGATTTGAAAAGACAGATGTGGGACACAGCCGCCGGGCTTTCGGCCGCGCGTGCGAAGTCAGCCCTGCGCCTGGAACAGGATGTCCGGAAAGAACTGGACGACCTGGAAATGAAGGCAGTCCGGTTTAATATTTCTATTACACAAAAAAAAGCGGCTGAAGGCCTTCCGGGGCCTGACGGACAGGTCTTCGCCTTCAACAGCGATGGCATTGACGAGGTGGAATTCCTGGTATCGACAAATCCCGGCGAACCGCTTAAACCACTGGCAAAAATAGCCTCGACCGGCGAGATTTCACGTTTTACCCTGGCATTAAAGGGGGCCCTGTCCGATATCGATAACATTCCGGTGTTGATATTCGATGAGATAGATATCGGTATAGGAGGAAGAAGCGGCGATATTGTCGGGAAAAAGCTATCGGCGCTGGCCAAAAACCACCAGGTCATTTGCGTTACTCATCTGCCCCAGATTGCCGCTTATGCCGACTCCCATTTCAGGGTCCGTAAAGATATGGATGGAATCCGGGCAATCAGCCGCCTTGAAGACCTGAAGGAAAACGACCGGCTGGAAGAGATGGCTGCCATGCTGGCCGGACCCGGATACAGCCAGGTAGCCATGCGTAACGCGGATGAACTAAGACAAAAGGCCAAAAAATGGAAACTTTCTACTTAACGACCACGCAAATGTCTTTGACCGGTTTTCTTTCCCTGAGCGGCGGGTTTTCAGCCGGATAGCCCACCGGTATCAAGGCCACGACATCCACCGGAGCGGAAATATTCAGCACCTTCTCAATCTCACCCTTGGCCTGTAAAGGCCCGGTCATCCAGACAGCTCCCAGTCCCATCTCGTGCAATACCAGAAGAAAATAGGCGATAGCGGACGCAACGGACTGGATGCGGCTGTTGGCGATATTCCTCCACTCGCGTATCATGGCAGCTTCAGGATCGGTCTTCTCACGAATGACTACCAGTTGCTCCACTGCTGACTGGTACTGGCTGGCACACACAACCACCAGAGCGGGGGCACTGCGGAAAAGACACAGCCTTTGCAGCATTTTTGTTACTGTCTCGCCAAATTTTAGCGCCTCCGGCCAGGTAGCTATATTATCGGCACTGGCCTGGACCGCATCAGCCACGGCCTTTATTGTCTCGGGCTTTAAAACCACGTAAAATTTCCAGTTCTGCTGATTGCCCGCATTCGGCGCATATGTCGCCAGTTCAATAGCCTGTAATAACATTTCTTCAGGGACGGGCTTGTTCTCCCAGGAACGTATCGAACGCCGTCCTTTGATAAGGTTTTCCAGATCGGTCATATTCATAATATTCCCCCTTTATAAATATGGTGAATTTGTTGGCTTTTCGGTATCTCCGGCTTTTTCAGTCCCGTTTCTTAAGCCTGCCGGACAAACCCGGTACTATTCACAACATCCAACTTTCCGCCGTTATACCCGGCAGACAAGAGCAGCACGTTAATCCTTTCGAGCGATAACAGCATACCACGAGTCATACTGATCGGCTGCTTCCAGTGTAAAACCCTCCAGCGCCAGCCTGATCAATATCTCATCCAGTGACTGGGAGTTTATTCCGCTTACCACCAGGCGGCCGCCGTTTTTCAGGCTTTTATAGATTCCTCCAGCCAGATCGCAGATTACAGCGGCAGTGATATTAGCCATAGCCATATCGAAACGGCACCTGCTCTCTCTAATGGTACGCAGACTCAGCGTGCCATGCCTGACCCGGACAATATCTCCCACGCTATTAGCCGCTGCATTGTTTCTGGCCGCTCTAACAGCCACGGTATCCGTATCCAGGGCCAGGACATCCGAAGCACCCAGCCTGGCTGCTGCAATTGCCAGTATACCGGAACCCGTCCCCACATCCAGCAAGGAAATGCCGGGGAGGAAATGCTTTTCCAGGCGCAAGAGGCACAACCGGGTAGTAGCGTGCAGGCCGGTACCAAAAGCAGCTCCCGGATCAAGCTGAATGACTATCCGTGTCGAGGGAGGCAAGGGCTTATAGGCCCAGCTTGGTTTAATAATGAATCTTTCACCGATTTCGAGTATACCGAAATGCTGCTTCAGAGAATCAAGCCAGTCCTCAGGCTTAAGCCACCGTTCCGCCGGTTGCTCCGGCACACCCAACTCCGCCAGGCCTCTGAATATCTCACTGCGTATTGTTTGATAAGACCGGCTTGACGGCAGATATATTTTCACCAGGAAGGTCTTTCTGCCCTTCCACTCTTGCGAGGTCTTCTCATCTTCCTCGCCCGGCGAGACCTTCTTATCATCCTCGCCCGGATTCCGGCTTTCAATTACCGAACCGCCCTGGCCGTATTTATCCAGAAAACCGGATACTATTCTGACTCTGTCAGAGTCTACCGCAGCAGTAAGTTCAATCCATCGCATAGACTCTTTCTCCCTCGTATCGGTACCATTTTACGCCATATATGCGGTGCTAACAAGGTTTGGACCGATCAGTTTCGATTCGTGTTTTGCTTGAAATCAGCCGGTAAAAAGCAAAGCAGTAAAGTCCACGAGACAGACTCTTCCAGGAATTAAGGAGAAATATCAAAGAATTCACGTCAGCCTTCAGGTTTTTCAGAGGGCAACCGGCACGTATTCAACAAATCTTGTACATTTTGTAATATGATGAAAAATATGGTATAAAGTCTTCTGCAAGGTGACAGGCATGAAATTCAGACATACTTTTGTCCTGATAACCTTATTAAACGCTTTGTTTATAATTTCAGTTGCCGGTTGTACCAATACATCTTCAACCGGTTCGACAACTATGGCAGCACAGTCTTATTCACCCAACTCAGGGCAAACGGAAACGGTTACAGCCCAATGGCAACCTGACGGAGATATTACCGCCGGAGAATATTCAGGGTCCAATAGCTACGGATCATATACAGTGCACTGGCTCATCGACGAACAATTCGTGTATATTGGCATAAAGGCTAAAACCGATGGCTGGGTATCAGTGGCCCTGCAGCCAGGTTCAAGAATGAAGGATTCGGACATGGTGATCGGTTTTGTCGAAAATGGGAAGGCTGAAATCCTGGACTCATATTGTACTGACAATACCGGGTCACACCCTGAAGACACGAAACTGGGAGGGACAAATGATATTATCTCTGGGGACGGCAAAGAGGAGAGCGGCTTTACAACTATTGAGTTCAAGCGGAAACTTTCCACCGGCGATAAATATGATATCTCTGTAAATAAAGGAAAAAATAAAATCATCTGGGGATATAGTACAAGTGACAGCCCAATATCAAAACACACCTCCAGAGGTTATGGGGAAATAATTCCCTGATATTTTTATACATAACGCCATTTTTGTCGCGATGTTAATTTATTCAGTCCGGATGTCTCCTGGTGTGTACACCGGGCAGACTGCGCAAGGTAAAGATACGAAAAATGGCGCTCATCCGGGATTCAACCGGTATTCGATATATGCACAAATATTTTTTAGGGAATATTTAGAAAATTTGCATGCGAGTGATACATGGACGGATTTTATTCAATAGCTGTTTGGTTGATTGTTTCTCTGGGTATTATTACCACCATAACAGGTCTAATTATCTTTCTGTCATGCCGCTGTTTTTCTTCCTGGAAACCCGGCAGCAAGTTGATGAATAACGCAACTTACAAAAGATTCTTTAAAACACATTGCAATCTCTGGTGGGTGTTCTGGATACTGGCAATCATACATGCTGTTATCGCCTTGCTTTATTTCTTTTCTTCTTTTTAGAATGAAGATTCAAGGCCATTTAAAAAACCTGAAAATCCCAGCGTGTTTACCTGCTGTTACAGACTGATCCAGAGTTGCTGTATCAGAGGAGTTAATGGCATTCAAGTCATTATGATCATGGGGATATATCGCACCCAAAAATACAAACAGGAGCTTATACCGGGAAACAAAAATGACCTCGGTAGATGAGGGTCTGTTTATTCACAAAAGAGTTATTTGACATTAATGTCAACCTGATTCAAAATGAAAGGGTAAGATTACAGGAGGTTTACCATGGATGAGAAAGTAAAAGCAACCCTGGATGAAATAAGACCGGCTTTACAGGCCGATGGCGGCGATGTGGAGTTGATTGGAATAAAAGACGGTACGGTCAGCGTAAAACTGACAGGTGCATGCAACGGATGCCCCATGGCGACATTGACCTTAAAAAAGGGTATCGAGAAATTTCTGAAGGAGAGAATACCTGAAGTAAAAGAGGTTGTATCTGTAAAATAAAGGGGCATTTTTTCCTGAACATTGAGAGAAACCGGTGGTCCAACCGAGAGGGTAGGGTACCGGTTTTTTTTAACCTGTTTTTCTTTAGCTTTCCTGAAAAGAAGCATACATCAGGCTTGAATCCTGCCCGGGTTACCAGAAATATTGATGTTTTTTACACCCCGTTGAAAATAGATCATAATGAATATAACAATGACCGTTTTTAGAGATGCCAAAAACCTGGTCACAAAACCCGGGAGTCAAGTCCACTGGGTTAAACTGGTTATCGCTTTCGTTGGTTTAATCTTGATCAGTTTCGGCTTTGCAGCTCTCTTGAGCTTTGCAAAATCGTGTCTGAACATAAACCTCTACGAATTCGAGTTGCTGGCCTGTATATCGGTTTTCGTCGCCACACTCCTGGCAAATATGACTATCATTGCCCCTGTCCCGTTCGCTATTGCTATCATGGCGACTGCCGCCAAGGAATTCAACCCGCTTACTATTGCCCTTGCTGCTGCCCTGGGTGGGACCATCGGTGAACTCAGCGGCTATTACGCAGGCCGCCTGGGAAGGAAAATCGCTGTACCTGACAGCATTATAAACAATCAAAGGGTCGAACACTGGGTTAGGAAATACGGCATCTGGTCTATTACGGTACTGGCCTTTCAACCGATTGTCCCTTTTGATATGGGTGGACTGGTAGCCGGAGCAGCCAGGATGCCTCTGCATTACTTCTTACCGGCGCTTTTTGCAGGGAAATTCCCCAAATATATCCTGCTCACCTACGGTGCGGTGGGATTCACCAATGTTATCCATCTGCCTTCCTGGTTGTCTTGAAGGCTTATTTGCCCTTTTCCTCAAGAAGGCCGGGACGTATGTTTCATTCGCCTGTCAGAAACAGGTCAATTACTTCGGACGGGTCTTCGATGTCCTTTTGATATAAATACGTATCTTTACGTTGACTGTTGCTTTCCGCCGAGAACCATATTGAAATACAAACGGAACTTCATCCTGTCAGGCCCTGTTTCAGGTTGTATCGACATCTATAGGGGCTTTCATTATTTTGATATAGTCCATATTTCTGCCTTTTTTTGTCCGGCTATAACATCGGTCATTGATCAATAATAATACTACTAAAAAAGCTATTTATGACAAGTCTATATTACCAGCCGGACTTATGATATAATACTGCCAAACGCGACCGGTAATGCTTATTTCAGATTAAATTTTTAATATACATTGTTTTACCCTGGCTGAGACGACAGAGAAGCAGACTGGCCGAACCGGCAGGATTCAGCCAGACGCAGAAGAATTGAGACGAGTATTATAGAGGCCGTTTATGCGACTAAAAATACTGGCGTTAGGCAATAAAGAGGCTACCCGCCGGGTTGAGAGCAGCCTGCGTACCGCCAACATGGAGGTATCGCATCTGGAGGCCTTACCCGAAAGCATGGGTATCCTGAAGCAGAGTAAATTCAATCTGGCACTGGTCGATTCCCAAACTGAAGATATCAAAAACGTATGCTTCAGGATTATATGGCTGGGGCGTATTCCCGTTGCTGTACTGGGCCAGGATATCCAGAATGATGAAAAAGAGGAGTTGCGTTCTCTGGGAGTTAATACCTTCCTGTCCGTAGATTCCAGCAAGACTGAACTGGTGACTGATATTACAGCCACAGCGGTCCATGACAGCCTCGTTTTTTTCCCGGTCAAGGTAATTATAATTGAGGATGACAACTATATACGCGAAGCTATCCGGCTTTGTTTTAGAATTTTCTGGCCGGAAGCCGAGCTGCGTTTTGCTGACGACGGGCATAGCGGAATAGAAAATATCAGGAATTATCCTCCAGATATCGTACTCCTGGACTTGGGACTGCCTGATATGTCAGGTTTTGACGTCCTCAAACGCGTCAGGTTTTTCAGCCAGGTACCGGTGGTAATTCTTAGTGCTGCCCGTGACAAGACAAATATAGTTGAAGCTATTGAGGCAGGGGCCAGGGACTATATTATAAAGCCCTTTAAACAAACCGAGTTGATTCCACGGATTAAAAAATATTCCGGGCATTAGGCATCACATATATTCCTGTTTTGCCGTCAACCTGTACAGCGTGGAGTCTCCGGGGGAGCTGTGTGCCGCCCGCACCCGGTTATGCGAATATCTTATAATAAAAATATATTGTGATAATTTTTTAACCCGTTGTAACCTTTTTATCACGTTTACTGATCTGCTGTAACGGCTTTTTAACACCACGGAGATATACTACAGGTATTAAGGAGGTCGGAAATGCAGCTTAAAGTATTAGCCATAGGCAACAATAAAGTAACCCGCAGGGTAGCCCGGTCATTGGAAGGCAGCGGTATAAATTTTGTTTGCCGCAATGATATTACTGAAGCCATCAGCCTCCTGAGAAGAGAAAAATTTGATCTGGCCCTGCTTGATGGTTACAGTGCAAATCTGGAAGCAAACTGCTACCGTATAACCTGGCAATGCCGTACTCCCGTAGCCCTGATTATCAAGGGCACCGATGCTGACTGGAGCATCTTGAGGTCACTGGATGTAGATGGCTTTATTCCCGAAGAGGCCAAAAATATCGAACTCATTGCCCATTTCTCCGCCATCGCACGGCGCGGCATTCAGCAGTTGTCCAAAGCCAACATTCTGGTCATTGAAGATGATGAGCAGACCCAGGAAGCCTTGAAACTATCCTTCCAGATTTACTGGCCGGAGGCTACCATTACCAGTGCCATGCAAGGGCAAGACGGGCTGTACCTGGCCCGCAGCGAAGAGAGAGACGCGATTCTTCTGGATCTGAAATTGCCGGATATTTCCGGACTGGATGTATTGAAAAAAATCCGCACTTTCAGCCTGACACCGGTGATCATAGTAACCGCCAACAAGAACCAGGACGATATTATCCAGACAATCGGGGCCGGCGCTAATGATTACGTCCTCAAGCCTTTTAAACAGCTCGAATTGATGTCCCGCATCAGGCAGCAAATCAACCTGGGAGTAACAGCACTACGGTATAGCTACAACTAGCATCTTAGATGAGAAAGGATGGATGAAATGAACACGATTGATACAAGCACAACATGGGACCTGATCGAAGGGAAGATGCTGGAACTCCGCATTCTCACTAATGCTAACTGGAAAAATTCAGAATGGGAGCTGGCCGCGCTTGGAGAGCGAGTACTCAGAACAGTGGAAATGGCCAAAGCCGAATCTGAAAAACTCAGAGCAGATGCCGATCATCTCCAGCAATCCGTGGAGAGCCTGAAAAAGGAATGGGACTACAGGCAAATATTCGATATAAAATAGCAGATAACACCCGCTGCACAGGAGGTTACTCACCTGGACATTAAGCCTGGTCCGCCTGCCTGAGATATCCCTCACCCCGGCAGGCGGATAATCGGGAGACCGGGCTCTATTACTTTTCCACGTTCGATCAAACAGATCATACAGACCGGTTATATCACCAAAACTGAGACCCGGTCATTTTTACATTTCAAT
Source organism: Dehalococcoidales bacterium (assembly GCA_016926695.1). The sequence goes on from JAFGOB010000046.1 coordinate 32,408, forward strand.
TGGCGGTCCATCCGCCGTCTATTACCAGCTCCGATCCGGTTACATACCTGGATTCATCAGAAGCCAGATAAAGCACTCCAAAAGCTACATCATCAGGCTCGCCCATAAACCCTATGGGCTGCTTTTCCATAACGGCTTTAGCGGATTCAGGATCTTCCGTTATCCACCTGGTCATGGGAGTCCTGATGACACCGGGGTGAACGGAGTTCACACGTATATTATAGTTGTGGCTGGCCCTGGAAAACTCTATAGCCGAAGCCTTGGTCAGCAGCCTTACTCCGCCCTTGCTGGCGTTATAAGCGGATGAATCGCTGGTGCCGATAATACCTCCGGCAGACGAAAGATTAATTATGGAGCCGCCGCCGTTTTTCTTCATGGGGGCAACAGCCGCTTTTATACCCAGGAATACACCGTCCAGATTGATGGCAATAACACGCCGCCAGCTTTCCAGGGTGGTGTCCTCGATACTCTTATCATGGAAAACACCGGCGCAGTTGACCAGTACATCCAATTTTCCGAAACGTCCCTGGGCAGCCGCCATTACCTGGGCCCAGTCGCTTTCACTGGTAACATCCATCCTGATAAAAAAGGCCTGTCTGCCTTCCCTGCTAATCTCCTCGGATACCTTTATACCATCTACCTCATTGATATCGGCCAGTACCACAGAGGCCCCTTCCCGGGCTAACAAAAATGAAATAGCCTTGCCCAGCCCGCTGGCAGCTCCTGTTACCACGGCCACTTTTCCCTTCACCCGGTCCATATTTACCTCCTTTACAAATCCGGTATCTCACCGGACAATTTTTACGCGACGCCTTTGTATATATGACCTGCCGTATACCCTTTACGCATACGGCGATCAGGTACGCCTTGCTTGAGCATATTACGGTATAAAAGCACGAAGTTCGCGCTTTCTTTCTTCTGATCTATATAGAACTGGTTGAAACCTATAGTACGCAATTTCCTTATATCGCTGAACATACCGAAAGGACGGCTGTTGAGAATCTGCCAGTAGCCATGTTCCCTGCGTACAGGGAAAGCATATCCCTTGTCATCTACCAGTTTTTCATCCTTGATTTCAATACAGGTATTTACCAGTGGTATATCGCCGTGACAGAATATCACCACCTCACGGTCTTTAAACGCCGTCAGCTCCACCAGTGAAAGTTCAGGAGAAAGGACAGGGACGACTTTATGGTTACGGCAAAACAGGGCATCTATGTCATTGAAAATGTTGAGAGAATAGTCCAGGTAAACGGGGACGTTAAAAGCATCTCTACGCGCCAGGAACCCGATATTACCGGTCATAATAGCACCCGGTTTTTTCCTGCCCAGAAGTGCTACTGCCAGGGAAAGCTCGGCATCATTCATGATCCGGGGCAGATAAGCTCCCATTACCGTACGCTCATGCCATTCCCCCGGACCCGGAAAATCCGGCTGAAAGATATCGTAAAAAACTATGTCGGCTTCCGACTTGACGATTTCCCGGGCCTCGGCCAGCGAATAGGCCCTGGCCATGAATCGCTGCAAAAAAGGAGCTTTCTGTTTCACGATCCTGGGCAATATCGCCCTGGATGGTCTGCGGTGCGGATTGTTCAGAGGTTCCCGCTTAAGGGTAAAATCGGGCTCAATCCTGATGCGCGGTGAAGAGGTAAGATAAATTTTATGCCCGTCTTTCGCGCCGATTCCCAGGTTCACCTTGTCTCCGGCAGCCCCTGACTCTACTGTTTTTCCATCCCGGATTATTTTCTCTACTACGGCGCCTGTAACGTTATCCCTGCTCCAGATTCCCAGCCCGTCTCCTGTGCGTACAGGACGCTGGAGTAAGATTCCCCCGTTATCCATTACACCCAGGTACGCTCCACGGTTCATCGGCCTTTCGGCTGAAATCAGGTCATTTTCCCCGCCGGCAAAGCCCTCGGTGAATTCACGGTTGAAAACAACTTCCATCTCATCCATCTCTTTGCGGGGAAACTGGAACTCACCGGCCAGAAACGAGTCGATCGCTTTACGGTACATACGAGTCGCCACGGCTGTATATAAGGCCGAGCGCATACGGCCTTCAATCTTAAAAGCGTTTATTCCAGCCCTGATAAATTCCGGGATCAGTCTGACCAGGCATAATTCCCTGGTACTCAGGGGATAGGTGTTATTATACTTCTGCCGGCAAAGCTGGGCACAGTTACCCCTGTTACCGCTCCTTCCGCTGACAAAACTGGAAAAAAGGCAGAGACCGCTGTAGCTGAAGCATAAAGCCCCGTGAACGAAGATTTCAACCTTGAAACCGGCGTTTACCATCTTCTTTATTTCCGTAAGAGGCATCTCACGGGGTAAAATTATACGATCGGCTTCCTTCATCAGCCCTGCCGAAAGTGTGTTGCCGATCGCGCCCTGGGTAGAGATAAACACCGCCAGGTCCGGATAATTTTTTTTAACAATTTCAATAAAGCTCGTATGCTGAAGTATTACGCCATCTATACCGGCTGCATACGCCCTTGACAGGACTTCAAAAAAACCGGGCAACTCGGAGTTTTTAACCAGTATATTCAGGGTCAGGTATACCCTCACCCCCTGGTTATGACAATAATTTACCGTTCTATCCAGCTCTTCCAGAGAAAAATTTTTTGCGTTCATACGGGCATTAAAATCCCGCGTTCCCAGATATACAGCGTCTGCCCCGTTTATCACCGCCGCCTGAAGGCTTTCCCAGTCACCAGCCGGTGAAAGAAGCTCAGGCCTGAGTGAATATCTGACGGATTCTCCTCTGGATGTCATTATTAGTACGCGTCCTTTTCTTTATATCTTTAAAAAATCTTTAAAACCAGCCGGAACATACTGCAATACCGTTATTTGAAATGAAGCCCGGCTGTTATGACTGGTTTTTTCAGCAGTTACGGTTATTCCTCTTTTTTCGGTCTTCCCGAAGAGGCCTATCACTTTATCCACGATAACAGAGTTGAACCTCTAAAGCAAACCTGGAGACTGTTCAATTTCCGTCCGGCTGCCTTTAGCTGGTAAAAAAATCCCCCCTTTAACGGCGCCCCGGAAAGGAGGGATTAACATCCCGAACGAACATCTCAATATAGCTTGAATTGTTTTGGTATATCAGCCGGTTATTTTCTTAACCGCCGCCAGCACCCTTTCTGCATTGAAGGGCTTCACTACAAAGTCCTTCGCGCCGGATTTCAGCGCCTCAATCACCAGAGACTGCTGTCCCATGGCGGTAACCATTGCTACTTTGGCCTGCGAATCCAACTCAACCAGCCTCTTCAGAGTGGCGATGCCGTCCATATCAGGCATGGTAATATCCATCAGCACGCCGTCCGGTTTTATCTCCTGATACTTTTTTACAGCCTCCACTCCGTTCGCCGCCTCAGCAGTTTCAAATCCGTTTTCCTGGAGGAGTTTAGTGCAGCGCATCCTCATGAAAGCCGCATCATCTACTACTAATATCCTGGCCACTTGTAATACTCCTTTTTTAATAGCTATAATTCCTTAATACTGCCATTTACGGCTTTGACAGTTACTTTCCCGTTAACAATAAAAAGTTCGATCGTTCGTCCGTTGGACCCTCCCAGGTCCGCCCCACATATTGCTATATTTTCCCGGCTCAAGGCGGCCTTTATCCCGGCGATGTTTTTTTGTCCGATATCAAGGTTGGGATTCGAACCGGGAATAGCCAGCATTTTTGCTCCTCCGGCAATCTTCAATATCATGTTAGAGCGGGTTGCTCCCTTTTTAACCATCTTGTTCAGCATAAAAGGAACGCCGTTATCGATATATTTTACGGGAGAACTTATTTCTTCCATATTCCGGCAACAGGGCAGGAGCATATGGGCAATCCCACCGATTCTGGCCACCGGATCGTAAGCGCAAAGAGCGATACATGACCCTATTCCAATACACTTCAACACCTGGTTAGCATCATTGCTGATCGCAAGTTCTCCAATACCTACATTAATTGTGCTGATACTGGTCGCAAGCATATTATCTCCCTCCTGGAATTCAGGCCCGGCTAGTTTTTAATAAACGACGGCAGCACCAGGAAATGGCCTTCGATTTCCGTGGTCGGCGAGCGAAAAACGAGGTTAATGACAAAGATAGATGTACTTCCCTTGGGAGCCTTGGAAAGCACCGCGCCCACCATAGCGCCAGCCGGTCCCTGGACCACAACCGGAGGTGAGGGCATAAGCCGGGAACCAAGACAATCCGCCACACTATTAAGGAAAAAGGCGCCGACAATATTTCCCATTTCGCCCAGAACCGAACGTTCCATTTCTTCCAGTATACTGGTAGTACCCTGGGGCTGTCCCAGCGCCATATCCACCAGATCATAGGCAGTTGATGGATCGAAAGTCAGCAGTATTTGACCGCTGGTATGACCGTAAAACAGAAGGTAAATTCCTATTGTTTTACTTTCTGGCTTTCCGACCAAACTCGCGGCATTGCGGGTCGATACTTCATCGATACTCAGAGCGGTGATGGATATATCCTTGTTCACCATCTGGGCCAGACCGGAAACGGCGGTAGTGCTCCCCAGTTTAGCCAGCCTGGTCCAGTTCTCTAAAGTAATAACTTCCTCTTTTTCGTCATTAACCAACGTATAGCTCCTCGTAAAACGTATTTCTGATATCCTTCACCCTGTTTTCAAACCGCCAAGCTCCCGGTGGATTTATAATCCGGAACCTCCCCAGGTAATATCAGAATCACCTGACCCGTCTATTGCCTGTATACTCCATATTACTTTCGCGCTCTCACAAAATGATCACATTTGGGACCTTCAAATCACATGTACCTACCAATGACCTTTTCTGAACTATACCAGCATGAAAGGCCGTAAAAAACGGTGTAAACACCAAAAAAAGCAGATGTAATTACGAGTATGAAGGGAATTAAAAATACAGGCATGAAACGGAATGCAGCCGTACCGATAACAGATATTTAAGGAACAGGGAAAAGATACAAGTTACAAGAAAATAGAAATTCACAGTACTCGGGTAACAACTGCGCGCCGCTCGATGAGGCAAATTCACGTGACTGATCCCGGATAGGGAAACGGCCCGGTTTATCCCTTCAGGCCGGCTGATTGGGGTTCATGTGAGGCCTGGCGGCAGAATTTGACCAGCTCTGCGAACTCGTTGATCCTTATGGAGTTGTTTGTCTCAAGGAAACCATCATAGGTAAGATTGATCCAGGGTTTTTGATAGACCGAACTGAATTTTTCCGCCATGGCGGCTACTATCCCACCCGGCATGCAGCCATGGGGCATAACCGATATTACGCCTGCTATCTCAGGATTTTCCAGCCAGTCGATTCCAGACCCAATACTGAGTACAGCCTCGCTCCCGCAGCGCGGCGAAAGGTACTGGCGGGACTTGTCCAGTATCTGGCTGGTGGAAGGCTCCTTTTCTTTTAGTACGGCCTCATAAAAACCAGCGATCCTCTGCTCATCCTGATCCTGAATAGACTTTTTGATATAGCTGACCATCATTTTTTTCAGCTTCCTGTCCTTGACGGCATCCTCCAGATTGCGATGAGCGGTATATTTGAACCATTCTCCCATGGGTGAGACCACAGCTTCAAGGCCTGAGGCTTCACAGGCCTTGACCAGGTCCCTGTTACTGAAAACGTTTGAACGCAGGTAAATCTCGCCATTAATGCCCACCACCGGACGACGGGGTAAGGATGGGTCGATCAGTTCACCAAATTCCCGGACAGCTTCCCTGATGACCTGGCCCAGGTCTTCCTTGCGCCTGGTTTTATCGCTCAATTTCTTTAAATAGCTATCAAAAAGTTTTTCGGCTGCCCCTTTTTCCTTTTCATAGGGCCTTACTCTCCACAGCAGCTTCTGTAAATTATCTACCGCCACAACCCCCTTCCAGGTCAGCCTTTCAAAACCCGCTCCAAGGCCGATGTCCCGATATGCGTTGTTCGAGACCGTGGTCCTGATAGTGAGGTCAAATCCGACATCCTTCAGAATGCGTATCTGCTCGACGGCATATTTCCCCAGCCGGCACGGCCCGTACGAGCCGCACATGAAGCCTTCCACATCCCCGGTATGATGCCCGTTATCGTGATAATATCTCAGGAAATCCCCCAGGGTAACGCGATAGGGCAGGCACTCGGTGCCTGATGTAACCTGGTTGCTGTAGAGTAAATTCCTCTCATCCGGCTCGGGTAAAGACAGCGCTTTAACTCCAAAAGCCTGCATAGCTGCCGCTACCACATCGGCATGGGGAGCCATACGCGGGATAATCAGGGTCTTTCCTGCACTGACAACGGAAGAAGCGCCGCGGTAGACCGTACCCGGACTGCCGTTTCCGGCAGGGCTGGAATAACCCTGGATGGTATCGACGAAGGCCTCCAGCCGGGTAACCAGTCCCGCTTCGGCGGCATGTTCGTCTATCTCAAGCTGGCCCATGGGCTTGCCGCCCATCACATCTTCCAGCTCTTTTAAAATAAATGAGTTGGGACCGCATCCGAAATTGGTCAGGGCCAGGCCGTAAAGCTGCGGATCTCGCGCTATGATATCCGCCGCTGCCAGCAAACGGCTCTCATATGACCAGTAAGGACGGTCCGAATATTTTTTGGGGTCCACGGATGAAAGCGGCAGGAAATCCAGCGGTATCGGGACGACATCCAACTGGGCCAGCTTTTCCGCAATACCCAGGTTTGCTCCCGAGTCCTGTGCCATATAAGCCCTGGCCAGCAGCACCACCCCCAGGCGCTTTCCCTTATGCACCTGCTCCAGCAGCGCTGCTCCTGCCGTATTCCTGTCAGCCTCGTAGCGTTTCAGCGCTTCGATTCCAGCCAGCGCAGCCCGGCGGCCCCGCGCAGCGAAATACCCCATCTTCCGGGCCACAGAAACCAGACTTTTTATAACCTCTTCGTCTCCCCTGCTGAAGTCCAGGATGGGAATCAGGATCTTGTTTTCCAGTCCCAGCACATGACGGATGATAAATGGCGATGCCTGTACCAGTGGACAGGCGTATTTCTGATTCTCTTCTCCATCTTTTTTACCCAGGCGAATAGCACTGGGAAAGATGATATAATCATTTTCTCTCAGAGTACCCGCGTGGCCATGCAGGAGTTTGACGGGAAAGCAGCTATCGGTATAGGCCAGTTCAACCGAACGCTCGACAATCTCTTTGCTGGTCTTCCCGGAAAGGGCTACCCGGACATCCAGGTCATTTAAAAACCCCAGAAAAAGAGGAGCGTAGTCATAGACCAGCAAGGCTCTCGGCAGACCTACCCGGGTACCGCTTCCGCTGTTCTCCTTATATTCACGGAAAAGCAGCTTTTCACGCTCATCGAAGGCTGTTTCCCTGGCGGCCTTGTCCAGGGTGCTATCATATTTATCGCAGCGGCTGCCGTAAAAGGTGGGTTTTTCACCAGGTACCTTCATCTGGGTGATAACGCAGTTGTTATCGCAGCCCTTACAGGTGAAAGTGGAAAGATTACAGTCCGCCTCGATAACCTTCCTGAATCCCTTGAATCTCGAGTCCCGTCCGCCCATAGCCTCCCTGGCAAGCAGGGCCGAACCGATAGCCCCGGAGACCTCACGGTGTTCAGCCACGAGCAGGTCTTTTCCGGGCAACTGCTGGTGAAAAGCCGAAACGACAGCGCCGTTATAAAACACGGCGCCGGTCAGGATAACCTTATCGCCCAGCTTGCGATTACCCACAACCTTGGAGAGATAGTTGCGGGCGATGGAATTCGCCAGGCTGGCGGTAATCACCTCTTTAGATACTCCCTCGCGCTGGGCCGAAGGCACCGCCTGACCCATGAAGGCAGCACAGCGTGTACCCAGATCGATGGTGTGATCGGCCGATAAGGCCAGGCCGGCAAACTCGCCGCTCTTGACGGAAATACCCATCATTTCCGCCATCTCATCAATGAAACTGCCCGTACCTGCCGCACAGGCTTTATTCATCTGGTAGTCCACCACCACGCCGTTGCGTTTAATCACCAGCTTGGAGTCCTGTCCGCCGATCTCGATAATGTCCGCCTGCGGGTCCATCTCAGCCGCCGCCCGGGTCTGGGCGGTAATCTCGTTTTTGATCAGGTCCGCGCCTATCAGGCTGCCTATCAGGTAGCGGCCTGAGCCGGTCACACCTGCTCCGGCTATCCTGACTTTATCCGCTCCCTCTTTCAATAAATTGGCAAAGACCTCTTTTACGGCATCTACCGGACGACCAGCCGTCATAAGATAGTTCTTGGCCAGGATTTTCTTCCCGGACTCGTCCATGATTACCGCCTTGGTGCTGGTTGAACCGACATCCACACCAAGGTAGCCGGTGACCGGCTGCGGGATTTCCCCTTTCAGATCATTGGACGGCAGGGCTATATTTTCCAGCCTGGGAGACTCGAAATAGCGCCGGGCGGCATCCGCTTCCGGCAGCAGCCTGACCGTTGATTTTTTACCCCTGACAAGCAGCGCCGAGCCCATAGCCTCGATATATAGATAGTGCTCCGGTACCGTTACCTCGACCGGAGAACCGTTGCGGTCCGAAACCATCCTGCCCAGGGCTTCCACGATGGCCCTGTTGGCGGCCACACCGCCCACGAAAAATACCGGCTCAGCGAAGGGTCCTTTCTTCAGCGATACAACCATGCGGGCGATGCTTTCACAAAGCGCATAGAGCATGGCCTCCACTGAAACGCCCTTCTGCTGCAAATGAATCAGGTCGCTTTTGGCAAATACGCTGCAGCGGGCGGCGATACGGGGAGCAGTGCCGTGAAATTTCAACGCCAGGGCGGCGAAGTCCTCTACCTTGATACCCAGGCGGTATGATTGCTGTTCCAGGAACCTGCCTGTACCGGCTGCACAGAGGGGGTTGGAAGCAACCTTCCAGGGCTTCTTTAATCCATCCTCAAGCTCGATAACCAGTGAGCTCTGGCCGCCGACCTGAAGGATGCTCCTGGCATCAGGACGGCTGAATAACAGTCCCGAAGCAATAGCCAGCGAACTGCTGTTCTCCGCCCATTGGTACTGCGGGGGAAGGACCGCTTTACCGCTTCCTGACACCCCCGCGGCGGCAATGTCCTCAAGCTTATACTGCTTGCTCAGCTCGGTGAGCAGTATATTGACCGCAGCGCTGGGACTGGAGGTTATTTTACGGGAATCAAGGACAATGATCCGTCCGCTTTCATCTATCAGGGCTGATTTTACGTTTATCGAGCCGATATCCAGGCCAAGATAATAATTCATGGTTCGTATAGAATTATAGCAGAATTAAGCACCGGAGAAAACGTACCCTGGACAGATGCACATCTGTCCAGCCGTCATCCCGGTCCGCGGTCGGTACTTATTGCGACGGCAGGGCGATAGGGTATGTAAAGCTGACTCACGCGCACCCTGCTCTTCCTTCCCAGCTTCTTGAGCTGTTCGCGAAACCAGGACAGCCGGGCCTTGCCCCATTTCTCCCAGTCTTCCGGCGTATCCTGGCCGCCGGTATTGACCCGGTTGATAGCATAACCGGCTGCTGCGCAGGCCGCATAGCCGCAGGCGCCGCAAACCACCAGGTCTTCATATACATCGGGAATAGTTGAACCGCTTTCATCCAGCTCATGCAGCTTACCGTAGTAGATGTAGCATGCGGACCCGTCAGGCATCTCTCCTTCCAGCAGGGTAATGACGTCTCCCCAGATGGAGAAACGGCGGTAGGCGGGAGGGAAAAGGCCGGACGGGTATTCGACCGCCTCAACCATCACACATCCCGTCAGGGCACCGATATCTATCTCACGGGAAGCGCTAACGGTATCCACTGCTGTCCTGACCTCCCGCGGGATAGCCCGGGAAAATTCCATTACAACCCGGTCAATACAGCGCTCCAGCTCTTCATCCGTCCAGCGGTAAGCAGTCTCGTTCTCATCTTTCAGATCCCTGCGCACCAGGGCCAGCATTTCAGACAGATTCATGGTCCTTCCTCCCTGTAGTTGATAGTATTAAGTTCACAGTTTTCAGTTTCCAGTCATGAGCGGTGAAACAAACTCCACCACCTTATCCGTATACCCCTATTATCACCGCATCCTCCGCATTGCTTTTATCCCAGAAAACAACGGCGACATTGCGCCCGGCAATCATCTCCGCGGAAGGGATATTGCGGGCAACCTTAATCCCTTCGAGATAAGCCTTTCCGCTGCCGCCGATCTGGATATTAGCGGTACAGGTACCGGAAAACCAGGCTTTAAGAATACCTTTTTTGATGATCATAATATTAGTTTTGAGTTTTGAGTCTTGAGTGAGATCCTCACGTCGTCCCGATTCGCTTACGCTCATACGGGACTCCTCAGGACGCCCGCTTTGCGGTCGGTTTTGAGTTTTGAGTTCTGAGTACCCCCTCCCTTTGCCCTAACTCATTACTCACTACTCATTACTCATCACTCATCACTTACTACTCATTACTCATCACTCAATTTCTCCTCCTTATTGATTTACACTGCCCCTAATTTCAATACCTGTTCATACTGTGCTCTGGCCGGCAGATACGAAAGGGACATTCCCAGTACCCTGCGCTTTGCCGCGTCCAGGCCGGCGCGGGCATCCGTGATATCGACGACATCGTAAACCTGCTGGCCGCAATTAACGGGTACACGGATAAAGCCGGTGATGGACTCTATTTCCGCCCGGCGCAGCCAGGCAGCTCCCCGATCCCGGGCCAGCTCCACGGAAGAAACATTAAGGTCTTCCAGCATTTCCAGGCGGTCGCAGCCCCTTTCAATCTCATCCCAATCAAAGGACTCGGCTGCAATCACCGCCGGTCCCACCGGATTCAGACCTTCGACCAGCACCCGGTTGATCTTCCAGGCATCACGCCTGTAACGGCCTTCCAGGATAACATGATCTGCGGCGCCATAGCTACCACTTACAACATAACTGTAGACTGAAGAATCGGTGATCTGCGGATTGACCAGGTAAGCGCTATTGCCTTCCAGGAAGAGTAAATCCGGCACGAAGGACAATAACCTGGCCACTACAGTCAGGCCGCTGTCACCGGCATGAACGGTGAAATCCGGGTAATAGCTGCCGATATCGTCCGACTCCGATACCACCTCCAGCCTTAATCCGGCCCGGGCCAGGAGCTGCACCAATATCTCTTTAACCGCTGTCTCCTGGACGGCATAGCCATATTCATCCGGCTGGTTCCAGCGCAATTGATACCTGGCTGTCCACCTCTCAAGTGCTGCCCATCCACCATCAGTGTAAAGAAAAAGAGCGGCCTTTCCCGGAGAGCTGGTGTGTTCGTAAGCCTGCAAGTTATAACTCCGGCCGGTGACGGATTCATCCCCATCAGCGGTACTGTAGCCCGGGCTGAAATCAATCTCACAGCCAGTAACAAGGCATTGAAGGACGCCTTCTCCGGGGGAAGCATAGCGCCCGTCATCATTCCTCAGATTAACCAGCAGGCTTTCGCTGTCCGCGGAGAGTTCCTCCTTAACGGAAAGGACATCCGCGCTCAAGTCCAGGCATTCTTCAGCCAGGGCGGCCCTCCAGACGCCGCAGGGTGTGGCCAGCCAGGAGTAATCTGCGTTATGCGCCAGGGACGGCCCGTAAAGGCTTTCATGGTTGAAAGGGACGGGTTCGCGCCAGCGGTTATCCAGGAAGACCGTATCCGGAAGGGTATGGGAATGGAAATAGCGGTGATAGGCCTCATTGCCGGTAAACTTCTCCACAAAGAAACAGCGATAAACGGCATCCGGCTTGTCCAGGGAAACGCCGGCATATTCAAAACTACCTTCGTAAGGAGCGGAGGCGATCTCTTTCAGTCCGGACCAGCTCCCGGCGGCAACCTCGTCCCCGTCCCCATAGACCAGCGACCATACCTTGTAGTCGCCGTCCGAGGCCTGACCGCTCACCAGCAGATTCCAGTCGCCGTCGTAGTATAAGGCCACGCCTGTCAGCCCGGCGGTGGTCTCGTCCCACTCGATGCGACTTTGCCAGGCCCCGGAAATCCTCTTGATAACAAACAGGCGTGAGCTCTGGGTGAAAAACAGCGCCAGGTCTCCGTCAGGCCTGTAGGCGGCGGCCATGCCGCCGACCTCAGCAGTGGGAGCGTAACCCAGGTAAAGCGCCGAAGACCAGTTGACGCCATAGTCCGTACTCTTCGAGTAATTGATGCTGGCATCGCTTTCCACCCAGAACAGGCTTACTTCAGCGCCCAGGGCGCAGAGCGCCAGGGCTTTAACGCCATATTGATCGAGGTAGCTCCACTGGCTGTAGTCCGAAGCGGGACCGGGAGAGGCCACGCGCTGACGGTAAAGCTTTCCGTTATCGGATACCGGGGTAGCCCTGGCGCGGACCAGAGAACCGTCGCCGGGTATCGCCATGGCGTGCAGCGAGTCCAGCTCGCTGCCGGAATAAAGGCGCTCCCAGCGTAAATTGACCGCGCCGGCCAGTTTATTTCTGGCCTCAACCTTGATAAAAGGTACACGGCTGGAAGCTTTCTGAGCGGCCAGGAGGGTAGATGACAGCGTTCTCATGACTTCACCTTCATAAAAGAATACCGAAAGGTTGCTCAATGATCGAGGATTATCTTTACCGGGTAACGCGGCCCCGTTGTTTTCCTATTATTTTCCTATCACGGTTATATATATTGTCCCGGCCACATCGGCCCCGGCAGCATCTGTGATGATGATGTTAATATAGTTATTCAGACGCTACTACTACATCTGGAGCTACGGAAAATGCGCCAAAATTGAGTATCTGCCCGGCTAAAAGATTATATTGTGGAATAGGATACGTCACAGAATCCCAGGCGGACAACATTGTATCTCCGCCCGTATTGTCGCTGCCGTCCTTTGTTGTGACCTCTACACCGGTTCCACCAGATATCGTCAAGTAAAACCCCTTGTAAATGGCTACGTAATTCACTCCTGCCTGAGGCGTAGCTGTAACTGAACCAGACAAGGATGCGCTAATTCTGAAATTATCTCCAACAGTAGCCTGAACAACCGTAGTGGTAGGGGCTAAAGTGTAGGTTACTTTGATGGTGTAGTATGGAAGTAAAAGTCTGTGAGTTAGCGAAGTCACGCCAGTATCAATAGTGTTCCCGCCGGGGTCTTTGGTAGTTATATCACTGACAGTGCCGCCTGAGATAGTTACGTCGATTGGGCAGTTGACAGAGTACGTTGTTCCCGATGTGGGGTTGGCGGATCCTCCCGACACTATACCTGCCGTACTTGATAAAAATGGGGCAGATAATGTATCTCCAAATGGAGTCGTGTAAACCTTACTCTCAGGAGCAGATTTGACCAGCCCAGTTCCTTTCAAATTATACACGACACAAGGCGGAACCAGCCTGGTATCATCCGATGTAATGGAATAGATGTCAGTGTCTCCGTCATGACCGCCCGACGTACTACCCCCGGCATGCCAGATATAAACCTGGTCGATTTTTACAGTACAGAACTTTGAAATATCAGTAGATATCCTGACCAGATAATGATATCCTTGATTGACACTTAAATGCTCGAAACTAATTACTCCTATATGGTTGTTATAGCTCGAATTTGTAAAATATGCACCATAGCTGGCTACTCCGTACATATCAAGAGTCTGTATTTCATTCTGCCATGTTCCACCCATCCGTAACCCATACCTGGAGTAGTATAATACGCATCTATGTATATTAATAGAGTCATACCCATTGACCCAGGATATCGAGCCTTGTCCAATCAACCAGATATCACCGATGGTGCAAGCGGAGCCCATACCATAAGCATATATGTCAAACAGTCTCCAGGATTCCTGCTCGTATAATGGAGGATCATGTTTGCCGCACTCTAAAAAACCCCAGGGTAATAGCATAAGATTATTAGCCTCAAAGTTGGCCGAATACTTATTTGTAATACCGGTTTGGTAAACTGAGTGGGGACTGGTGGGGGCATAATCCCAAGCTGGCATGAAACACATATCGTAAAATTCAACCTTACCGGTCTCATCATCCCCGGAATCCTGTTTGAATATAGATTTATCCACTCCGGCTGAATTCCAACTCGACGGGCCCATAAAGCATGTTCCGCTTTCAGGCGTAGTATACGTCAGACTGTAAGTAATATCAGTCATACCTTCGCCGAAAAATCTGTAACTTTTCTGTGTGGGATAGTTTATTTCATCTCCAAGCAGATAATGCCCCTTCTTGAACAGGAAACTTGATCCAGCCGGTGCTGATGATAATAAGCTTTCTATTTCCGTATCATCTGAACCGCCTGCCATCTTAAACAGTACCTCTCCAGATGAGGGAATGTTTATGCTTGTATCCGAAGTCCACGTATCGTACATTGCTCCGACAATGTTAACCAGTGTCCCGGTACCGGTACCACTGGTCACAATCTGTATATACCCTGGATCGCCAGATACCGTAATTGTCTCTCCAGTGTATGAAAGTGAATTAGGACTGAAAGCCACTACCGTAGTATCCACTGTTGATGCCGTAGCGGTAAAAGTATTATCAGCTTTCCACCAGAACGTTCCGACTGTGGATATTGGAATCTGATATATCTCTCCAGCTTGAAGTGTTAGTCTCATGATAGTCCCGGATATTCCAGTATCCAGCGTAAGGTCGAAGTCACCTTCGGTAGTCACATCCACTGAAGAAAGATATGAGGTAAGCGATTTAGGAGAGATGAACAATTCACCGCCTGTACCGTCAGAGATATATGTGTTACCAAGACCTGAGCAACAAAAATCAACTTGCTCCGATCTTTCAGAGTCCGAGGCCGCGACAATATAGTCAAAAGCCCTCCCGGTTGGCGCACAAAGACTTGTTGTTTCAAGATTTGTTACAGTCAGTGTATCATCACTAAACGAAATATCTGAATCACTGCTTAAGACCCCGCCTGTTCCCGCTACAGGTACGCTTCCCGGGGACAGGCTGGTCGCTGACACTGTTTCGGCTACCAGACTGGAAGCCTCCACTCCGTCATAGACCTGGTCCCCTTTGGCTGCTCCGGTTCCGGAACAGCCTGAAGGAAGAATCATGGCCAGCAGCAACAAAGAACATAACAAAATAGCGGCACTTTTTATCTTGATAAGCTTATTCACGGGAACAACCTCCAGTTTTTTGTTTTTCCTTATATATTCCTTTTGACCCGTCATTAACAGACGATATCGTGTGATTATTTTTAGCCGGACACGATGCGAGTTTTAAGGTTAATTCGCTCTTTACCTTAGTACTTTTCCATAGTCCAGTAAATTAACCTGTTTTTTCCCTGCAAACGCGATATAATACAATCGATGTTTTTGTATGGACTTATTTTAAACTCAACTTCACCGGACTTCCCGGTTTCATATGTTGATTTTAACTCATTATAAGTCCCGCTGAAATCAGTTACAACAAGTCTGGTATTATCGAAGTAAGACCATTTCCCATTTTGCAGAAATACGCATACCGCATGGCTGTATTCAGCCGGTTTCAGGATCAGGGAAAGCAGCCAGGCTTCAATATCAAGCTGCTTTAGCAGCCCAACAGCCAGCCTGGCGAAGTCCTCGCAATCACCCTTCTTCCGGCCCCAGGTCAGATCCGGGTCCTGTATCCAGTCCCCGAACCTGTCTGCCGTCCACCTGACCTGCTTAAGAGCTGACTCGACATCAGCCAGAGACCGCACACCGGGCAGCGTCTTACGGCTCCTCCGGTAAAACAGGTTCATCAGCCGGGACCAGCACCGGCGGCCGAAACGCAGCCAGAGAAAGGCTGACAGGCTAACCACAGCTACACCTGTAATGCTCCCGCCAGATGCCGGCAGACTTCCACTCCAGGCAGAGCACGTCATCAACATGGTTCAAAACACAATCTGCGGCCAGCAGGAGGCTGTAGGACTTTTTAACCGTGATATTGCCTGCCCCGGCCTTACGCAGCAGTATCATCTTGCCGGAAAAGGTGACACCGGCCGTGATAGCGGTCAGCTCGTCATCAGTGTCCCCCTCACCGGTCACAGCTACATTGGCGAAGACCCCGTCCGGCAGCGAGGGTTCGATCGCCCCGGAGGCGACTGTCAGTGACTGGACGGAATCGATAGCAGCAGACCCGCCGCTGAGGGTTATGCCGCCCGCTACCACTTTATACGGACGGCCGGACGTATCGAAAAGCTCGGTACCATCCGGGTTGTCCAGGACTATCACCGGACGGCCTTTCGAATCAAATTGTTCCTCAGTCATTTTTACCTCCGAATTTAATAGTTTCGAGTTGTGAGTTATGAGTTTTGAGTGAGATCCTCACGTCGTCCCGATTCGCTTACGCTTATGCGGGACTCCTCAGGACGCCCGCTTTGCGGTCGGTTTTGAGTTTTGA
>JAFGOB010000008.1 GCA_016926695.1 Dehalococcoidales bacterium
CGGAAATACATTAAGCTGTCCGGACAAAGGATTATTCGGATCGGTGACCGTCCCCAGGTAAGCGGCATTGACATAAGCTACATCCACAGTTCCAAGCTGGTACAGCTGCATCGAACCGCCGGCCAGAAGGTGAAAGACCACTTTATCCAGTAATGCCTTATCTCCGTAATAGTCATCAAAACGCTGAAGAACCAGTGTCTCCCCTTCTTGCCATTGCTCCAGTCTGAACGGTCCGGTCCCGTCAGGCTGCCGCCACCATTCTGCTCCCGACGCAACATTAGATTTATCGACAACGAAAGTGGTAGGAAAGGCAATCTTTTGGAGAAAATACGGTTTCGGCCCGTCAATACTTACCTGAAGAGTGGACTCATCGAGGACTTTAACACCGCTTAAAGAAGACGATTTTCCGGATAGCATATCGGCCGCGCCGACGATGTCATTAAGATAAAGGCTGGCGGTAATTGAACCGGTGGCCGGGTTCAGCGCCCTTTCCCAGGAATATTTGAAATCAGCGGCAGTCACCCGCCGGCCGTCATGGAAGCGCGCCTCAGGACGCAGATAAAAAGTATAGGTCAGGCCATCGGCGCTTTGCTCCCATCTTTCAGCGATATCACCGACGACCTCAAGGTCGCTGTCAATGTGCGTGAGACCGCTGAAAATCTGGGTAATATAGTAGTCGGACCCGGCTTCCGCCACCAGGGCCGGGTCCAGAGTAATCGGTCCGTCATCGGTCAGGTTAAGGGTGCCCTTGCCTCCGGTCTGCGTTGTGCCGACTGTTGATGTTGTCTCTGTTGTACCGGTTTTGTTACAGCCGATACATGATGTTACGAATAACGCCAATAAAACTACGAGCGGGACAACCGGCCTGATTTTTTTCATTATCGAGCAATTCGGAAATTTCAAGAGGACCTCCGGTGATAGTAATTGCCGGTCACGCGGCTACGGGTGTGACCGGCGCCGGTAGCGGGAATATTGATGAAGTCCTGACGCCGAGACTTTCGAGCCAGAGCTCATGCAGGCCATCCTGATCGAAGTCATAGACCTGTTCGAGAGCATCATCATAGCCGCTCCCTTTCTGAAAAACTTCGAGGAGCCGGCGCATTTTGTCCTTACCATATGTTTCCAGAAGATAGGTTACGATACTGTGGCTTTCAGCATAAGATATATATGCCTGGATATCCACGGCGGAAAACGGGCTGGAAATAGTACGGACGGAAAGGAGCATATTTTGCTGGATAGCAAAATCAAGCCAAAACGAGTACGATCCCTCTTCCATGTAAGTGGCCAATCCTTCATCAAGCCAAGTGGGCAGCCCGGCCCCGTAGCTGTTGGAGATAAAGTTCCCGACTACCCAATGAGTGAGTTCATGAGGTATAGCCCTTTCCGCAAATTCCAGGTCTCCCGGCGCCACGCCAAGAGCGATGACGTTATACCCTCCATAGTTCACTCCGGCTTCCCACTGCTGCGGGAAAAGGCGGGATGCCTGCATCTCCTGAACCGAGCCATAAATATAAATCCTGACCTGACCATCAGGTTCAAGCCCGAGATCACTTTCAATCTTATCAAGTCCATCCCGGGCGTACGACATCAGCGTGTCAGCGAATTCCTGATCACCTTTGTACCAGAGCAATGTTACCGGCCCTTCGGTCAAGGACTTCCAGACATGGGTATCATCATCGAATGAAACAGAAGTCCGTTCAGTCTTCACAATATTTCCAGCCGTATCAACAGCCGTCCACCAGTAATCAATCCTGGTACCGGGCGGCAGGCTACCGGTTTGTCTCATGTCCCAGACCCATCGGGTATCCACTGACTTAGCCGGGACAAATTTAGCCCATCCCTCACTGACGACATCAGCGATATTCTGATAACCCGTAACGTAGTGGAGCCTGAGACTGGCAATATCGGCATCACTCTGCGCCTGTACCTCGAAAGTAATGGAAGACGGATAAGATACCTGCACAGAAGTACTCATGACTATACCGGACGACGCCGACACAGGAAGAAAAGGCAACGGTAAAATCAGCATCACAGCGAGCAACAAGCCTGAAAATAATTTACACCCGGATAACAAAGAGTTTTTCATACGTTCTCTACCGATATCTTACCATACCCTACGAATATCGCACCTGATAAATTATCGCAAAACAAGAATTCAGTAGTCAAAAAACAAGGTTAACGGTTCCCACCAATAACCCGAACACGTTATGAATTTGCATTTACTGTCCGATTTCATTATTATTTTTTCATGGTGAGAGCCTTATTTTCTCGTATATTAGCTGGTATCGCCTGTCTTTATTCAATATCTGGAGAATTCAACGAAAAAATTACTGTTAATCATCGGTATTGCGGTAGCGATAATAATCCTCGTTTCTATAAGCCTGATTTTACGCAACTGTAAACTGCACACGGACACATTATACGGCCTCCGGGTAGCGAGTGATGGTAACGGTGGAGGGATCGCTTTATACGAAAATACCGTTAATAGCAATATTTTTGCC
>JAFGOB010000047.1 GCA_016926695.1 Dehalococcoidales bacterium
TTGCAATACGATAATGATAGAAACAAAACAATTATTTAAAAAGGGCTGCCGGCCGGCGCCAACATTTAAAACAAACAGGAGATAATAATGAGGAAGAAACTTATTCAAAATCTGCACTTGTCAGCTATCGCGGCGGTGGTACTGGCTCTGCTGGCTGCCGTTTCCATGCTATCCTGCACGAATAATGAGGAACCTGATTCCAGGCTGATTGTTGCGGTTACTATTTTGCCGCAGGCCGGTTTTGTAGAGGCTATCGCTGGGGATAAAGCAGAAGTGGTGGTCATGGTGCCTCCGGGCGCTTCTCCCCATACCTACGAGGTAACACCCGACCAGATGACCCAGTTGTCAGAGGCAAAAATGTATGCCAGGGTGGGCTCGCCGCTGGAGTTCGAGCTGACCTGGATGGACAAGCTGATTGAAGTCAACAAGTCCATGCTGGTGGTAGATTGTTCGAAAGGGATTCAACTTTTTAGTGATGAATATGAACATGAACATGAAGCGGAACATGAGCATGGGGGAGAAGATGAGGGTGAACATGAGCATGAGCACCAAGGACCCGATCCGCATATCTGGCTTTCCGTGAAGAACGCTATGACCATGACGCAGAATATCTGTGACGGCCTCGTTCAGGTAGACCCCGGCCATAAAGACTATTATAAGAAAAATTGCGCAGCTTATCTGGATGAGTTGTCCGGGCTGGACAGTGAATTTACAGAGGACCTATCAAAATATACCAACCGCAGTTTCATCGTTTTCCATCCGGCTTTCGACTATTTTGCCCGTGACTACAACCTGACACAAATCGGGGTGGAGCAGGGTGGCAAGGAACCGGATGCCGAGTATATCGTCCGGCTGATAAATGAAGCGAAGGAACGAGGTATAAAGGTGGTATTTGTTTCGCCTCAATACAGCACCAGGAGTGCAGAATCGATTGCCAAAGAAATCGGCGGGCACGTGGCTGTAATTAACCCTCTGGCTGAAGATTTCATCAGTAACATGCGCTCCGTCGAAGAGGCCATCGAAAAGGCTGTGCAGTAAATATCATGGAAGAGGTTATAAACCTGCGTAACGTCTGGTTGAGTTACGGTGACGTTACGGCTTTGGAAAATGTCTCTTTGTCCGTGCTCCGGCATGATTTCCTGGGTATTATCGGACCGAACGGCGGAGGAAAAAGTACACTGCTCAAGGTACTGATCGGGCTGGCGAAACCCACCTCCGGTGAGGTCCGCATGTTCGGGAGGTCTCCCTCACAGGCCAGGAATAAGATCGGGTATGTTTCTCAGCGCCCTGACTTCGATCGTGATTTTCCGGCCAGCGTTAATGATATTGTGATGATGGGACGCTATAACCGGGCCGGTATTTTCCGCCGCTACGGCCGTGAGGATAAAGCTGCCGTGGCTAAAGCTCTGGCCCGGGTCGGCATGGAAAGCTGCCGGGATCAGCAAGTCGGCCGGCTTTCCGGCGGACAGCAGCAGCGGGTCTTCCTGGCGCGGGCACTGGCTGCGGAGCCGGATATTCTTCTGCTGGATGAACCTACCGCCAGTGTCGATCACACCATGCAGACCGGGTTCTACGCACTGCTGGAAGAGCTGAAGAAAGTTTTAACCATTATCCTGGTATCGCACGATATCGGCGCGGTGTCAATATACGTGGATAAGATAGCCTGCCTGAACCAGCGGCTGTATTACCACGGGAGCAAGGAAATTACCGCTGAAATTTTGGAGGCAACCTATAAATGCCCGGTGCAACTTATAGCTCACGGCACGGTTCCGCACCGGGTGCTGAAGGAGCATAGCGGATGATTGAAGCCCTGCAATACGAGTTTATGCGCAATGCCTTGATGGCGGGCCTGCTGGCGGCCGTCGCCTGCGGTTTCGTCGGAGTGTACGTGGTGGTGAAAAGGATAGTTTTCATCAGCGGTGGCATCGCTCACGCTTCTTTCGGCGGTATCGGTATGGGATATTTCCTTGGCATCAATCCCATAGTCGGTGCTCTGGTATTTTCGCTGGCTTCCGGCCTGGCCATCGGCGGCATTACCCGCAGGACCAGGCTTCCGGCGGATACGGCTATCGGGGTGCTCTGGGCGGTAGGTATGGCTTCAGGCATAATTTTTATCAACCTGACTCCCGGTTATGCCCCGGACTTGATGAGTTATCTGTTCGGTAATATCCTGACCGTCCCAATGAGCGATATTATGCTGATGCTGGCCCTGGATGCCGTTATTATGGGTATTGTGATCGCTTTGTTCAAGGAATACCTGATCCTGTCCTTTGATGAGGAATATGCCACAGCCATCGGCATGCCGGTGGAAAGGCTTTATCTGCTTCTGATGGCGTTAATCGCCCTGACGGTGGTGGTCCTGATCCGTGTGGTCGGCATGATATTGGTCATCGCTTTGCTGACCTTTCCGGCGGCCATGGCCCGTCTGTTTACCCATGATATGAAAAAGGTAATGCTGCTTTCCGTACTCTTCGGTTTCCTTTTTACACTGGGGGGACTATGGTTGTCCTGCGAGCTCAATCTGCCTTCCGGCGCCACTATAATTCTCCTGGGAGGCGCCGTGCTGGCCGTGTCCTTCGCTGTATCCAGAATGGGCCGTTTCTCCCTCTACTTTAAATAGCAGACAGCCTGGCGGGACTGGGGATCGGCTATCACCCGGGCATACTGTCCTCCGGAGGTTGCGGGCACGTCGATTATCTTGAGGACGTCCCGGAAGGCGGAGTATTCCGGCAGCATTGCCTCCAGGGAGTTCGGCGAATCGGTAAAGAAACGTAAGTTGAATTTGGCTTCAGGCCTGCCGGGATAGACCGGCAGATAGATGATATCGGCTTCAACCAGGTCCTGGAAGAAATGGGTCCCGTAGGATACCTCGGGCTCATGCCCGGCCTCTTCACGGGCTACCTCCACCAGTACGGCTACGCTGTCAATATCGGCATAGCCCACGTTCACTCCCAGCGAGATGTTGCTGCTGCCCCACCGTCCGGGGCCGACGGCCATCACTTTGTCTTCGCCGCACCGCAGGATATCGTTCAGCTTGCCCACGATCCTGCCCAGGGAGCGCTTCATATCCATGGAGGCCATACCGGCGTATTTCAGGGGATCGATACATATTATGTACCTTATATTATTGACTTCACCGCCGCTTATAGCCCGGCTGGACTTGAAAAGCACCTGGTCTGCCGGCAGCTCAACGGGCAGTGCCCGGATCGATTCCGCCACTCTTGGCAGCCTGAGCGGACGGCACTGGAGAAGGTTGATGCGGATACCTCCGTTTTTCTCAATCGTGGCGGTGAATTCCGTGTCCACCGGCTGTTCCCAGGCCCTTTCCAGCTTGACCAGCATCTCTGCCAGTGTCTTTACCAGGGGCGTGCTTTTCAATAAATTATTAAATGTAAGGACCAGCTTGTCGGAGGTGGTCTCCAGGATATCGAAAAGGGGTTCCTGTAAATAATCCTCCTGCACGGTAGATACCAGCAGGCGCAGTTGTGGATAGTCCATTTCTTCAAGGACCTCTCTGAGTGAAAGGGTTGTTATCTCGTTGGCCGCCAGGTCCAGCAGGTCGACGTTTTTCTGGGAGTATTTGACTATCTGCATTCCGCTTTCAGGCCTCAGGAGGGGGTGACTGGAGGCTATCATGCGGGGATAGTCTCCCCCGACGCGGTTTACCGCTCGCGTACCCAGTCCGAATACCAGGCGTATCATTCCCTTCATCGGATCGATGCGTTCGGTCCAGGCGTAAAGATTACGTGAAAAAGCCACTCCGGCCAGGGTGGGAAAGAAATAGTGCTTGTAGGCGCTGCCGGATACGCGCTGTACCAGGATAGCCATCTGCTCGTCCGACTCCCCCAGTCCCCTTTTCTTGCGGTACATCAGGGCGTCAGGGTTCAGGGCGCTGGCATAGACCAGTTTCACGGCCCTCAATAAATTTTCCAGGCGGTCGTCGGGACTGCCCTGGTTGGCGCAAAACTCGCTCCTGTATTTCCCTGCAAAGGCGTTGCCGTAGCTGTCTTCCTGCAAGCTGCTGGAACGAATGATGATAGGCGACTGACCGAAGTAGTCCAGCATGTCTTTAAACTGGTCGGTAATTTCCCTGGAGAACTGTCCTTCCAGAAATTGCTGCTCGACCGCGTCGAACTCTTCGCGGGATATCTGTGAATTTTTTGAAAGCTGAAGGCGTAAGCGGAAGAGGTCGTTATTGATCAGGAAAGTAAAAAAAACATCTGAGCCGATGTAGAAAGAATCATGCTCTTCCAGTACCTGTGAAAAGTCTGTTTCTCCCTTCTCCTGTAGAAGCACCTGCCTGGCTACCAGCATTCCGGCAGCCTTTCCGCCGATACGTCCGGAGCCGATCATACGGTCGCGTACGCGCACCAGGTCCTCAACTCCCAGGTAGCGGTTCGCCAGCTTGATAAACTGGGGATGACTTCCTATCATCATTCCGGTCAGTTCCTGTCGCAGGGCGGCGATTTCACGCTCGGCTTCCGGTATCTCGGCAGCCAGTCCCCGGTACTGCATCAGCTTGCTGTAAACGATATCCCAGGGAGCGATGGAGCCGGACATCGGTCTGAGGGGCTTTTTGCTGGCTGTGGAAGAGACTGCCGCAGCATCTACGCTGCGAAATACCGGCTGCCACTGTTCTTCCGAGATCAGGTGTGGCAGGAACATCTGTGAAGAATAGCGGTGCCAGACCTTCAGCGGATGAATATAGGCTTTTCCGTTAACCCGGAAAACGTCCAGTAGAAGCTGGGTGGTATCCCGGATACGTGCCACCGTGTCATGAGAATGCTGGTTGCGTGTCAGGGTGAAATAGGCCACGGTGTTCAGCTCAAACAGGTACGGGCAGGTCACCTGGAAAAAATTGGCCAGCAGTTCATCGGTAGCCCATTTGCTGACAAGATCCGATAGATTGTCGAATACATAGCAGACGCCTTTCCCTTTTTCCTCGATAACATGGTGTACGGTTGAACTGAAGTAGTCGAAGCCCGGGGAAGGGTCTACCTCTACTGTTTCCAGGCCCTGCCGCGATTTCAGGACAGGTTCATGAGAGGCAAAGCGCAGGTAGACGCATTTCATACCGTCTCGAATTGACTGGGATATGAAGGGGTCCGCGAAACGGATATAGTCTTTAAGGTCCTCGGTCTGCCAGACCACGTTGTCGCCCGGCCGGAGTCCCTGTAAAAGCTCGTCCAGCATTCCGATTCCGCTTCCTACTGTCTTTTGCTCGCTGATCATGGTCTGGTCCTCTCCTTCATCTGCCGCTATTTTATTATAAGATTATTATTGAAGTACAGTCATGCAGTCTGTGCCCTGACTGCACAACGCTCACAATATCCACCGATTGTTATTTTCTTGTTAGAAGCCAATACATTTTGTGACTTCTTTGTGAATCTGGCAGTTTATCCTTAATAAATATGGAAATAAATCTTGTCCGTCCATCGATCGCCTGCCGGGAGCATGGCTATGACTGATTTTTTAGCGTCTGCGGTAACCTTCAAGAAGGCTACACCGGAAAAGCTGGCTTTCATCATATTGAACATGATTGACCTGGCGCAGACCCTTTTCGCCATCTCGCTGGGCGCACACGAGCTGAATCCCCTCATGAGCAGGATGCTGTGCGCTCCCTACCAGTTATATATGGTCAAGGTGGTTATCCCGGTTTTTCTGTCCTGGCTGCTGCCCGGAAAAATATTGATACCGTCGATAGCGCTGCTGGCCGTGGTAATAGGCTGGAATACACGTGAGTTGCTGATTTTTCTACTCTGATTTCAGATCGCACTCCCCGTCATTGGTATAAAAACTCGGAAAAAA
Source organism: Dehalococcoidales bacterium (assembly GCA_016926695.1). Next base: position 5,809 of record JAFGOB010000047.1, read on the forward strand.
TGGGTCTTAGGGTGTATTCACATTGGGATATTCTTACTATAGTATAAAAATAGTATAGTCTCAGAATAGACAGAATCTTACCCTTCGTTTCCTATAATCATGAGTAAACGCCGGGGGGTGGATGAGGAGGGGCTGCATGGCAAATAGATGCAGTGAATGCGGAGCTATCTTAAGCTCTTATAATACCGGGCAAGTATGTTTTCCCTGTCAGAAAAAAAGGAAGGATTCCATAGTGGACAGAATAGTCACATCGAAATGTGAACGCCTGGAATACCTGGACTTCCTGCTGGTATCAAAGACGGGGGAGAAGATAAGGGCGCTGCCGCAGAAGGTTGCCGCTGCTTCCGGTATGCATCTGAAACCGCTTGAAACCGGCCCTGCCGGGGACAGGCAGGAGAGCCTGGAAACAATAGAGCGGAACCTGCATGACTGGAAACCAAGGGTGCAGATCAGTCTCAATCCCCTTGCCGTCAGGGGGGCACACTCCGGGAGATCCTCGACCCGCAACGGCAGGGCATGATGATAATCAGCATCCGGGACCTTTCCCGGATGCACATGGCCCGCTAGTTTTCCACTCATTACTGATGGATTTTTCCTCTCGCTAATACAGAGAATTCACCGTCAGCCGCTAGTTTTGTCCCTTTAGCCAACTTGAAAGGTTTGCTGCGCCGTCCTACAATTGAAAGACATGGAAACGCGGAAGTCGATTAAGGGAGTTTTTTTGTTATGGAAGTTGAATGGTTGATTCTGGCGGACGCGGCCCAGGTGGTGGGCAACAAGCTTTACGTAATGGGTGGGGGATGGGATAGGCTGACTGTTAACAAGCCCTTTCCGGTGGATCAGAGGTGTGCATTAGCACTGGCCCTGAGGGTTGACTGGAATGAGACCAACCAGAGGCATAATTTTGAAATAGAAATCATCTCTGAAGATAGTGTGACCGAACAGCCCCGCAGTTTGATGAAGGCCGGAGGCCAGTTCGAGCTGGGAAGACCCCCCGGTATCAGCCCGGGTCAGGACCAGCGTTTCCAGGTGGCTCTGGATATGGCCCTCAAGATCGACAGTCCGGGTACAAAGGTAGTAGTAGCCCGGGTAGGGGGCCAGGAAATGAGAAGACTGAGCTTCAACGTTATACAGGGGCCCAAGTATCCCAGGGCGGAAAAACCGCCGGAGCAGGGTGACTAGACCGTTGAAGTTGATCGCCGGTCCTCTCTGTGGGCTGGAAGAAGAGTCTCCATTCTGTCTGCTTGTTCCCGTAAAAATATAATCGTGCAGGTATGCAAACAGGCTTGAAAATCATCTTTAAGAATCTTCGGGGGGCTCTCTGTATCTCCATCGGTACTGGCATCGCATCTTCAATATTGTCACGATGAGATAAACACCTGAAGTCCTGAATGTCGATTGCTCTTTTTAGTTAATGCCTTTATAATACTTAGTATTGATAAATATTATAATATATTTAACTAATAATGGGTGATTGCCGTGAACGAGACCGATATCATCGTTGAGAACCTGTTTTACGCTGTGCCCGTAATCCATAAAAAACTGATGAAAATCAATCCTCCGGATATAGACTGCGGGATACGACTGTCCCGGCTGCACATCGGTATTCTGGCGATGCTCAGTGAAAATTCCGCGCCTATATCCGAAATAGCCGGCGCCTTTTTTATTCCCAACTCCCAGATGACATATCTGATTGAACGGATGGTCAGAGCCGGACTGGTGGTACGGACCACGAATATCCGGGACCGCCGGGTAAAGGACATAGCATTGTCCGCCAGGGGCAGGGAGGTCTTCAGGCAGTGCGACAGGTATCTCAAAGAAAATGTAAAGAAGATGCTCTCCGCTCTCTCCGAAAAAGAGCTGGCGGAGCTTTCGGAATCATTGCTCAAGCTCAGGGAAATCGGCCCCAGACTGGGGTCGCACCAAAAATAACAAGGACGGAACGTTAAAACCATGTCAACCAGCACATCATCATCCGCATCTCCCGGATCGCTTTCACACCGGCAGGTCTTCTGGACCATGGTTGGCGTTGCGCTGGCTATGCTGCTCAGCGCCCTCGACCAGACCATCGTAAGTACAGCCATGCCTCGTATTATCGCCGACCTGGGAGGATTCAGCCAGTATGCCTGGGTCACTTCCATATACATGATCACCTCGGCTATCACTGTGCCGGTGGTGGGAAAACTCTCGGATATGTACGGCCGCAAGATATTTTACCTGCTTGGGATATTTATTTTTGTGGCTTTTTCAATCTTCTGCGGGTTCAGCCAGAACATGACCCAACTGATAGTCTTCCGGGGCATACAGGGGATCGGCGGCGGAATCCTGATGACCCTTTCTTTCACCGTGATCGCCGATCTTTTTCCTCCCAAGGAACGGGGCAAGTACCAGGGTGTATTGACGGCGGTCTTCAGTTTGGCCTCGGTAGTCGGTCCCACCACCGGTGGATTTTTAACCGACAATATCTCCTGGCACTGGGTCTTTTTCATCAACGGGCCTCTGGGCTTGCTGGTGCTCCTGATATTCGTGAAATATTTTCCCCGTTTCAGGGTGGACAGCCTGAAACATTCTATCGACTATCCCGGTGTATGCGCCCTTATTCTGACGGTGGTGCCGGCTATGCTGGCCCTGTCATGGGGCGGAGTGGAGTATTCCTGGGGATCGATCCAGATCATAGCCATGCTGGTATTCGCGGTGGTTATGCTGGGTCTTTTCCTTTTCATCGAATCGCGCAGCAAGGAGCCCATTATTCCCCTTTCCCTGTTCAGGGACCGCACAATTGCCATCGCCAATCTGATATCCTTTGTGACCGGTATGGGCATGTTCGGGGCTATCACCTATATTCCTCTTTATCTCCAGGGAGTGCTGGGGTCTTCCGCCACCATGAGCGGCAATCTGTTAATACCCATGTCCATCGCGGTGATGATTACCGCCTTCATATCGGGACAGATACTGGCCCGTTCCGGAGGGCGTTACCGTGTCATGGGGATAATTTCCATGTCGCTGATATGCCTGGGAATATTTCTCTTCAGCCGGTTGAATACCACCTCGACCTACTGGATGGAGGTATTGTACACGATCATCATCGGCTTCGGCATGGGTTTTTCTATTACCATCTTTACCAGTGTGATCCAAAACACGGTACCCTACAGTCTGCTGGGCGTGGCTACTTCCAGCACTACCTTTATCCGGACATTCGGCGGGGCTATAGGTCTGGCAATTCTGGGTTCCGCCATAAACAACAGCTTTTTCAGGTCCTTTACCGCAAATGCGCCTGAAGAGGTGAAAAACGCCTTCTCAACCGAACAGTTGGCGGAAATGGCCGGCAATCCCCAGGTTTTAGTCAATCCCGCCGCGAGAGAACAACTGGAGCAGGCGCTCAGCGCCGCGGGTTCCGGCAGCCCGGTCTTCGACCAGGTAATGGAGGGACTGCGACAGGCGTTATCCTCAGCCATTTCACTGGGTTTCCTTATCGGGTTTGCCGTTCTTGTGGTCGGCCTGGCGGCGGCCTTCTTCTTGAAGGATGTTCCCTTTAAAAAAGATGACCGACCCATTGAATAGCCCGGCAGGCCCTGTCCCTTTACAGGACCGGCCGGTTTTCGTGTTAGAATTCAGGTAACAGCTATCCGAATAACCGGTAAGGAGGTGGTTGATGCCATCCATGGATGTGGTAAGTACGGTGGATATCCAGTCACTGGACAACGCCGTAAATAATACCAAACGTGAGATTGCCACGCGTTTTGATTTTCGAAACATCAAGACGGAGCTTACTCTCGATCGCAAGGATAAGACCGTTCATATTCTCAGCGGGGATGAGTGGAAGGTCAAGACGGTCGTGGATATCCTCACAGGACAGTGTATACGCCAGAAGGTGGACCCTAAAAGCCTGCAAAACGGGAAAATCGAGACCGTCTCAACCACCGTGGCCAGAATGGATATCAAGGTCAATGAGGGCATTTCCAAAGAAGCCGCGCAGAAAATGGTCAAATTCATCAAGAGTCTCAAGATAAAGGTACAGCCCGCTATTATGGATGACAAGGTCAGGGTCACGGGCAAACAAATCGATGACCTTCAACAGATCATGCAGCTCCTTAAAGAGCAGGACTACGGCGTCCCTCTCCAGTTTGTCAATTATAAAAGCTGACAGCTTCCGCATGCCTGCGGCAACTCACCCTGCCACACACGGCAGAAAAAGTCGGGACGGCTTATTGTGCTGCTGTTATAGTGGACATAAAGGAGATGCGGAAAGATGGAATGGCCGGAAAGATTCAATGCGGCGATAGAACATATCGAACAGCACCTGGAAGATGAGATCGATTATAACGCGGCGGCAAAAATAGCCTGTTTTTCCCTGTTTCATTTCCAGCGGATATTTCACGTGGTCAACGGTATGACGCTGGCCGACTACGTCCGGCGCAGGAGAATGACCCTGGCTGCCAGGGACCTCTCTTACGGGAACGCGAAAATTATCGATATCGCTCTCAAATACGGCTATGATTCGCCGGATGCCTTCTCCCGGGCCTTCCGCAGGGTAAACGGAGTGACTCCCCAGGCGGCGCGCGAGCCGGGAGTGACGCTGGTAGCCTATCCGCGTATCTCTTTTCAGATTGTTTTGAAAGGAGGCGACAACATGGACTACCGTATTGTTGAAAAACCGGCGTTCGAGGTGGTATGCAGGTCAAGGCGGTTCACCACTATAAACGGGGAGAACTTCATCAAGGTGCCGCAGTTCTGGGATGAATTTTGTGAAGACAGGAAAGGGAATGAGGCGCTGATGGCCTACTCCGGGTGCAAACCGGGGCAGGTGACGGGAGGGGTGGAACTGGGTATTTGCTGGATACCCGAAGATGCGGTGACCAGGGAAGAGTTCACCTATGGCATCGGGGTGGAGAAGGAGCAAGGCCCTGTTCCCGCTGGATTCGAGACTAAAGACATACCGGCGGCTACCTGGGCGGTGTTCAGTGCAAAAGGTTCACTGCGTCCGTCCCCTGCCGCTATTCAGGATGTAACGAAGCGTATTTTCAGCGAATGGTTCCCTTCCACCGGCTTTGAACATGCGCCGCAGCCGGAGCTTGAGGTCTATCTGCCGGGCGATATTACCAGTCCCGACTATGTTACTCAGATCTGGATTCCCATAATAACCAAAAAGAAACAGGAATAGATGCTGAAAAAGCCGGAGGGAGCTGGATGACTTGATACTCCCCCCTCCGGCTTTTTCCCGGTCTTTATATCCTATTTATGCGGATGACGCGGATTTTCCATCTTTTCAGTGGTGCGTCCGAAAGAAGCGGTGTCGATACCCTTGAGCGGGTGGTTTTGAGCATACATGCCCTTGAGTTTTTTAGCCCTGACCTCGGGATAAAAGCGTGCGATTGCAGCCTGGCTGCGGTCGAGAGGGACTTCTTCGAGGTAGTATTCGGATGAACCCAGCCCGTTCTCAACGCCGCCGTATATCTGCTCTTCGACGTCCTTGTCCTTGATGATATTCAGCTTCTTTGAGCCGGGGGCCAGTGCGTTGAAGTCCTCGGCCTCGGAGTTAAGCAGTCCCGGCGCTTCATTCATCAGGTCTATGCAGGCCTTGTCCACCGCCACCGGATCGGCGGAAGCCAGGATTCCCAGGCCGTTTACTAGTGGAGTATCCGTCCAGCCGTAGCAGTCGCAGCAGGGTGTAATATCGATGGCGAAATTCATAAAGAAGGCCTTGTCGGGCCCCTTGGTCAGCAAGGCCGCCAGGGCTGAGTCGGCGATGCGGCGTCCCAGTGCCGGGAGGTAATCGAAGCGCTTGATGGCTCCTATCCCGGCCATGTTTATGCAGAGATTGGCGCAGGCAAAACAGTAAACACAGGCGTCCAGGTCCACTTCCAGTCCCCGGCTGGTTACTTTGATGGCGTCTTCCGGACAGCAGTCTTCACAGGTCTGCCACCATTCGCATTCCCGCCCCGGGCACAGTCCCGCGTCGATAACCGGTTTGTCACCGGCCAGTGCCCCGTGCAGGTTCATCTTACCCCGCTTGCTGGCTCCTCCCACGCCGATGTTCTTCAGCGCACCCCCGAAGCCGCCGGCCGGATGGCCTTTAAAGTGGGACACCGTGAGTACGGCATCGGCATCGGCGATAGCCCGGCTGACGAACTGTTTATTCAGGTAGTTGCCCCTTCCCTGCAAATCTACCACAACATCGTCCGTTCCCAGCCAGCCGTCGGCTATTACCACCGGGCAGCCCACGGACGATTGGTTGAAACCGTTGTTATTGGCTGTTTCCAGGTGATCTATAGCCAGTGTGCGGCTTATCCAGGGATGGTAGGGCATGGTGGTGGTATCCGTCACAAAAGGCTTGCAGCCGCGCTCCTTGAGGGCGTCTACCAGTGTATGGATTATCACCGGCCTCAGGTAGCCGACATTATAGGCCTCACCCATATGGGTCTTGACCGCTACCAGGTCGCCCGGTTTCAGGTTGTCCAGCCAGCCTGAATATTCCAGGATCTGGCGTCCTTTTATCGCCATGGACTCCAGGAAACGCTTCGCCCTTGCGTCCATATACCAGACCTTTGCTTTTACCATTATTTCCCCTCTCTATTATTCTATCAGATTCTTCAACAGCTACAGGCATTACCTTTTTTATTTCATAATAGCGCCCTTTCCATTCCCAGCCATTTCCACTTCTTCAGGAGTAGCCCCTCTGTCAGGCATCTGTTCCAGAGCATGACGGGAAAAATCGACTATCTTCACATTATCCTCCGCCTAAAACACGATTATATTCCGCAGGGCTTCTCCTGCCAGGGTGGAGGCGATGGCTTCATTGATCTGTTCCAGTGGATAGGTATTGGAGATCAGCTCGTCTAGTTTGAGCCTGCCTCCTTTGTAGATCTCAATCAGGCGGGGCAGGTCGACCCTGGGACGGACAAATCCCATAGCGGAACCCGTCATCATCTTTCCGCCGACGAATTCGGTCGCGTCAAACTCGGTCATGGATTCAACGCCGGCATGGCCGATGACCACCGTCATTCCGGCCATACCCACCATCATCCAGCCCTGTCGCAGGGGCCCGGTCCCCGCTACGGTAATAAAAACATAATCAGCCCCTCTGCCCAGGGTTAGCTCCCTCACCCTGGCTACGGGGTCCTTCCCGGTTTTGGCATTGACGGTATAGGTGGCGCCGAACAGCCGGGCTGCCTCTAGTTTTTTGTCCAGCACATCCACGGCTATAATCGGGTAGGCCCCGCAGAAATAGGCGCCCTGAACGGCGTTCAGCCCCACGCCTCCGGCGCCCATGACGACCACGCTGCTGAAGGGTGTGACTTTGGCCTTGTTGGTTACCGCGCAGAAACCGGATATTACGCCGCAGGCCAGGAGCGAGGCCTGGGCCATGGGCATATCCGCCGGAATTTTGGTGACATGCTGCTGTCCTACGGTGGTGTACTGGGCGAATCCGGCCACTGCGCCGCCTAACTGGGTGAGGCGCTGTCCTTTCGATGTCACGTAGCGGCCGGGAGCGCCGAATGTGAAGCCCTTCTTTCTCCCCTCGCACCGGCTGGGCTGACCGAGTGTACAGAAGAAGCACTCCCCGCAGCCCACCGCCGGCAGCGTGATAATAACCGGATCGCCGGCTTTAACATAGGTCACACCTTCACCTGTTTCTTCTACATAGCCGGCTATTTCATGTCCGCCGGCCGCCGGCAGAGGGTGGTGGCCGTGTTCTCCCTGCATGGAGTGAATATCGCTGTGGCAGATGGCGCAGCAGGCAATACGCACCATCACTTCTCCTTTTTCCGGTAGGTCCAGTTCGGCCTCTTCTATTACCAGGGGCTTCCCGTATTCATACAGCACCGCGACTTTCGTCTTCATTTTTTCCTCCTCTTTTTTGGTTCTAAAACGATAGATCGAGAGTATAGCTTGCATTTTCAGGCGGTTTACATAACAGGCATGTAATATAATTCGCAATACGAGGTAAGCAGCCGGTATTAGTATTATAGCATGTCTGTCAACACCTTCTTTCGCCCTTGCATTTCACATCTTCGGTCCGGATTATTACAAGCCCGATCCATCAATAATATAATAATTAATGTCGTGATATCTAAATAAAAATCTGACGTTAGTGCAAAAAGGTCTGTTATTCAATTGTATAACCACTGTGGGTGTCATGCCGGATACCGACGCTTCCTTATCTCCCGTCGGTCAACATCCTCAGGGCGGGGTGGATTTTGATTTTAATACCTTTTTGCAGGACAGCCATTTGTTTACCCGTGTATAGGGGAATGGTGTAAAATAGAGAAGGTATTTCCCCTGGCATCTTGATTCACGGCTATTTTGAGATAAACCTGGCTATAGTCTGGAAAATACTTACAACCGAGCTGCCGCCTCTTGCCAGACAGATACGCCAAGTACTGGAAAATGAAATAAAGAATTAGGTAGCATCGAAGTTTATGACACATATAGTCCTAGGGATATTGATTAATAGTATTGACAAAGAATACCCCTTTCCTTCAATATATGTTTACCTGTAGATGAACAGACATTTCGACTTTTGCACAATGGTGAAAGGGTAGGGAGGTGGATATTTGACTCTTAAGAAAAATACTGATAATCGGGATTCGAGAGAACGGCTGGACTAAGTCAGCCATGAGATCAATCGACTAAAATCAATCCTGATTTTTCAACATCAGCCGAAAAGCCAGATATAGTATTGTGAGTTAAAATGGAAATGAATGTTAAACCCGGGGAAAAACATTATATCCCTGATCATCAGGAAAAGAAGGCGTACCAGACCCTGATCTGATATAATATTTACGGGAATTTGAGTAAGGTAAATTCGTCGACGGGAGGCCCCGAAATGATAAAAAAGATAATTACAGCCGTGTTTATCGTGTCTTTGTTAATATTGGCGGTCGGCTGCGATAAATTACCCGGGCAGTCAACCACAACCCCACCCGGTTCAAAGATCATCAAGTCAGTTGAGCTGGCTTCAGAATGGCAGATGAACCAGATGCAGCTTGAGATCGAGGCAAACGAAGAATTTTCGGTATTGCTGAAACTTGAACCCGATGATGAAGCCGATGGCTTTTTTTACATGGAAGAAGGAAATGATGTTGATTTCAGTATAACCGGCAATTCACTTATCTATAAAACCAAAGCTCCAAAATCATCCGTAAAAATCACCTCAGACCGTTTTTCTTTTACCGCCAGCGAAGATGAAGGGACAACCTATACACTGCTATTTCAAAATAATAACAATAGTAAAATTACCCTCATCATGGAAATAATATTCCCGTCAACCGGTTCCATGTATGTTCCCGTCAAAACAGAGTAGACGCAGACCCGCCCGGCGCTGCGGCTCCGACAGCCAGGATGTTATCGGATATTTGAGCCCGCCTCTCTTTCGAAGCGGGCTTGCTTTTTCTATTTTGGTTCTATATTATTCTCTATATGGATTTTTCAGATGCCCATGCCAAACCTTCGCAAGTAGTTAAATAGACTCAAGGCGAAATGGTACGTTCCATTGCCGAACAAGATATATGTCAATATTTGTTTAGTAGTAGCTGAATGTATACAGGCAACAGCACTGAAGGAGAACTATAAAGAATGCCAACCGTCCTGCGTACAGGAGCTTACAGGCTTTTTTTCTACGCAGGTGATAAAAATGAGCCTGAACACATTCATGTTGAGCGTGAGGACAAAGTAGCAAAATTCTGGCTTTCTCCTGTACGATTGGATAGAAGCGGCGGATTCAGTCAGTCCGAGTTATTGCATATTCAGCGGATCGTTGAGTAAAACGCATCAGGATTACTGGAGGCTTGGTATGACTATTTCCAGGATTAATATTGAAGTACCGAACGTGTTAGATGTCACTTCTACCGACGAAGCTCTCACAGTCGGACTAAGCGATGGAAGAGTTCTTTCAGTACCGCTAACCTGGTATCCAAGGCTCCTGCACGCTACTCAAAAAGAGCGTAATAACTGGAGATTGATAGGGAACGGTCAGGGGATACACTGGGAAGACCTCGATGAAGATATTAGCGCGGAGGGTCTTCTGGCAGGTCGTCGCTCCGGCGAAAGTCAGGCATCTTTAAAAAGATGGCTGGAAAAAAGGTCAAAATAATGGCAATAACAAAATTACCCTCATCATGGAAATAATTTTCCCGTCAACCGGTTCCATGTATGTTCCCGTCAAA
>JAFGOB010000048.1 GCA_016926695.1 Dehalococcoidales bacterium
ATCAAGTGTGTCTATGTGGATCCCGCCCTCAACTACGGCGCGGCGGTACATGCCGATAAATGGATCCCGGTAAAGCCCAACACCGATGCCGCCCTGTACCTGGCCATCGCTTATGTATGGCTGACGGAAGATATATACGATAAGGAGTACGTCAGGACTCATACAGTAGGCTCTGAACCCTTCTTCGATTACGTGCTCGGTAAGACTGACGGAGTGCCCAAGACACCCGGCTGGGCATCTGAAAAATGCGGCGTGCCCGAATGGACCATCAAGGCACTGGCCCGGGATTGGGCCGGCAAGATTACCAGTATCTGCATCGGCAACGGCGGGCCCGGCCTACGCGGGCCGTACTCCACTGAGCCAGCCCGTTTACAGTCCATTCTCCTGGGTATGCAGGGACTTGGCAGGCCCGGCAGACACCAGGCCAAGATGATCGAGTGGAACCTCCATACCCCCGTATTCCCCCTGCCCTTCCAGGGTAAAGTCGTGCCACGTCTGGCCAATAGAGGAAAGACCACCCCTCCCCCCAGGGGAAATGATGACTTCATCGCCAGAATCAGGCCCGTTCAGATGTCACCAGAGTTGAAAAAAATCGTTGACGCCAAAGAGCCCCCGGCCCAGTCCATCCCAAAATGCAGGGTCCATGACGCTATTCTCGATGATGCTATCTCGTGGTGGGGACTGTACTCCTTTTTAGGCCCGGCTTCCGAGCAGTGGGTCGAGCACAAATTCCCCGATGACGGCTGTTCGCGCATCCATATGATCTGGTCCGATTCTCCCTGCATGACCACCTGCTGGAATGACGGGTTCCGCTTTGTCGAAGCTGCGCAGCATCCCGATATCGAGTGCTTCGTGGCGCAGCATCCCTGGCTGGAAAACGACTGCCTGCTGGCGGATATCATTCTGCCTGTTTGTACCAAACATGAGCTTGCCGATATATCCGAAGATACCGGCAGCGGCGTCTTTACCTCGGTCTACCGCGAGACTCCCGCCTGTCCTCCCGTCGGTGAGTCCGTTTCTGACTTTGAGGCCGCAGCCAGGGTCGCCAAAAAGCTGAGCAATAAACTCGGTGACTGGATTTACCAGGAGTTTACCGGCAACGAAGTATCCGATGACAGGTTGATCAACCTCCTGTGGCAGTCATGCGGGGCGGCGCAACTGGATACGGAAAAGCATTTCGAAAAGGAGGGCATTTTCGTCATCCCCTGTGATCCGGATATTCAGAAGGTACCTCCCGGACTGAGCGAATTCTGTAATGATCCGGAGAATCATCCCCTCAGCACCCCTACCGGGAAACTTGAGTTTACCTCCACTGATATTCAGAAACACTTCCCCAACGACCCCGAGCGCCCGCCTTATCCGAAGTGGATAGAACGCGGTATGAGTCACGATGAACGCCTGAGCAGCAAACGGGCCGAAAAGTACCCGCTGCTCTGCATGTCCAATCACGGCAGGTGGCGTATGCACGCTCAATGCGACGATATTATCTGGAATCGCGAGACCGGCACCATGAAAGTTCGCTGTAAGGATGGCTATCAATATGAACCGGTCTGGATGAATCACGCTACCGCGGATGAACGCGGTATCAGGCACGGTGATATCGTCAAGGTCTTCAACGAGAGAGGCATCGTCCTCGGCGGCGCTTATGTCACCCAGCGGGTCATCCCGGGTATCGCCTACATGGACCATGGCTCCCGCTTCGATCCTATCGATCCCAACGGCATCGACCGCGGCGGCGCTATCAATCTTATTTCCCCCCATGCCAATATTTCACAGAATGCCACGGGAATGGCCGTTTCCGGCTTCCTGGTTGACGTTCAGAAGGTAACGGACGAGGAAATGGACGGCTGGAAGAAGAAATACCCCGGAGCCTTTGCCCGCAAGATCGATAAAGACTGCGGAGTCTGCCTGGCCGGCTGGCTCATAGAGGAGAATAGCCAATAGCAGGACAGGGCTATAACACGAGGTCCGCGACGTTCGGACTATATTCGATAATCGAAACCCCCTCACTCACCTGAACCTGTTCAGGCCCTCTTCCGCGGAGGGACAAATAAACGAGAGAGGGGGTTATTCCACCAATGGACAAACATCGGGATGTCTGCCATTCTATGCGTATATATTGTAACCAGTATAATATCTTTAAATTAAGAAAATTTGCTGGAACCGGGAATTTTAAGCACACCTGGAAACACCCTGTAGTCTGACCTGGTAACTCCTTTCATATTCTGTTTCATGCCTGTATGATAATTCAGGTAAAGGATGTGGGAAAGAGAAATCTCAGGCCTTTGGTACATAAATTTCAAATATTCGAACTGAAGGTGGGCCTTTGGCTATCCCGCTAAGAGCTTCGGTAAGCATTGGACGAAGAATTTCGGCGCCGGATTTTAAATCATCAAGAGTTTCCCACGTTGTTAGAGAGCCATACTCTCCCTTTGTATCGTCACCCAAGAATATTGCGTCTTTAAATCCTTTAAGTGTCTTGTGAGCTATAGCAAATTTATCGGCCACTTTCTCCGCTTGAGAACGCATATCATTTCCGAGTGTAAACATTAACAATTGTGCATACATGGTACTCCCCCTTAAACTCACTTCTATCTTCTGTGTCCCACATCCCTCGAAGAAATTATAAATTGGCGATGATGCTTTAGCAAATCGATTTATTGGGTAATAGACGCATGGATAACAAGGGTTATAGCTTTCGGAGCATTAGCACCTGGATTTTTTCTTTCTATTTATTGTTCCCTGAAATTGGGCCAAAAAGGACATTAAACAATCTGCTAGTGTAGTGCCAGTTAATCAAGTTTACAGTGTTCAGCGAATAATCCGTAGTGCTTTGAGCCACAGTTCCGGTCATGGAGAGCCAGGCTTCCGGCGTTTTGAGGGCCACCATTCCGGATATTTGCTGGTCTTTTTCAAACGGGCTGTTTTCTGAAGACGTACGTTAATGTTTTTCGGAAAATTGATGAATCTTCCTGGCGGGTTTTATCTATCTTAACCCGCCTGAACTTGTTCAGGCACCCGCCCGCCTCAAGCTATTGAATTTGAGGCGCTATCTTTATAATAAGCTTATGATATTTTGGATGCTTAGCCGGGGGCCATTAATAAAAGGGTTTATAGGTGTCTGAAGCTTCCGAAGGGCCTCCTGGAATATATCCGTCAAAGGTGATATTGCCCCGATAGAAAACTCTTCCTGAATGGGTGCTGGGAGTTGTCACTCCCAGCTTTTTCCCCTTGTAACTTTGTTTATGAATAGTGCTGATTTCGAAATATTTATGAAACCTTAACCACCAGCGATGCAGCGGAATCGCCAGCCGCGCATCCGGCAAACAGGCCGTAACCGCCTCCGATTTTTATCAGCTCTTCAATAAGCTCTACCGTAGCGCGGGCTCCGGTAGGTCCCTGGGGATGCCCCCATATTAGTGAACTGCCGTAATTATTAAAAATCTCGGGCGGAATCTTCATCAGGCTGCCCATGACTATATCGTTGATACTGAACGGATTATGAGTCTTGACCGCTTTCAGGTCTTTGACCTCTATTCCGGCATTCTTAAGCGCCATCTCGGCTGACGGGGCCACTGCCGCCGCCATACGGGCTTTCTTCGCCCTGGCGAAACCATAGCTCAGCAACTGTATTGTGATATTTTTGTCTTTACTGAGTGTCTTGGCATTTTCCCTGGTGGTCACTATCAGACCGGCATTACCGTCGGCCGGGTGCGTCTGTGCAGCGTACGTAATGCAGCCGCCCTCAATTGTTGGCTTGAGAGGAGCCATCCCTTCTTTGGTGTGCGGACGGATACCCTCATCGGCCTCCAGAGTAACCGTCTGTTTCCTGCTGACGGCATGCTCGATTGGTATCATATAGCCTTTCTGGAATTCCCTGTCGTTCTCCAGGGCCTTGAGGTATTGTTCATAGCGGTGTAACGCCATTTCGTCGGACTGCTCCTTGGTAATGCCGCCGAAGTCCTGGGCTACCCATTCCGCAGTCTGAACCATTTCAACTCCCCCGTATGGGCAGGTGAAGTTGTCCATCATCCAGTCCTCTGCAACTACCTGTCCGCCGGGACCGTTCGGATTCGGCCATATCGAGTGAGGCGAGTTCGAGCAGCGGTCGCTGCTGGTTGCCAGGATACATTTATATGCATCGGTTTCTATTCTCGATGCGGCGGTGAAGATGCAGGCGGCACTCGTAGCGCACGCCTGGCTCAGTAGCGGACCGGTGATCCGGTCATTTCCCAACTGGGCGCAAAACCAGGGTGCTCCATGGAAGATCTTTTTTTGTCCTACCGTCATCCCTAATACAACCCCATCAAAGATATCCGGTGTGTAACCCCTGAGCGCCAGGAATTTCTTAGCGGTCGCAGCCCCCAGTTCTATCGAATGGATATTTTGGAGCGACCCCTGCCATCTGGAAAACGGCGAAGACCAGTAGCCTTTGTGTGGAATGTAACTCTTTGTAAACATGATTCTCCTTCCTGTATTTTTCCGGTATTATCTTAAAGATATCTTATTTCAGCATTTCGTTCAAATTCCTTGTAGCGGGTTAGTCATAATCAGCTTGATTCGATGCATCCGGTCGCCGGTTTTTCCGTGTCAATTCGTCTGGATACGGAACTGAAAATCAACATGCACCCTGAATACGAACTAAATAAAGAGAGATAGCTGCCGGTGACAGGATAGAGGATAAAATTGCAGTACCCCTGGAATCTACTCCGATAGAAAATGTGTCCGGACAGACCATAATGAGCGGTAAAAATTATCGAAAACAAAAACTTCAGATGTTAGTCGTCCAGCATTTTTAGTATATGTTTGGCAGGACTCTCAACCGTCAGTTCTCCCAATCGACGTACCTGAGGAATGTTTCCACCATTGATATCCCGATAAATATCCTTGAGTTTTTCCTTAAGCTTTTCGATAGTGGCGCTTTGAGTACGGTAATCAGGGTACTCTACCAACCAGCCAACCTGCATATCATCTTCCTGGTAATAAACGAATTTGATTGTTTCCATTTTCAATATTCCTTGCTGGCAAATAAGGTCAACAAAATTATAACAAAAATAGCGTAGCGAAAAACAAAATCACAAGTGCGCCGGCCTTTTTAACATAGCGCACAGGCAGTAAGCCAGGTCTGATTAAGGCTGATTCGTGCCTACTCACCACTGGACAAACATCCGCATAATTACATGGATGTAATCGTAGACATGTATTCCTATAGTAAACTGGCAGGATCACCTTTTCTCGCAGAATTACAGCGAAATCACCGTTGTCTGTGAATAACACGCTCCGGCTATTGTTTTAAGCTCTAAAAAGCTTTAAAATTAGCCTTACTATAAGGATTTCATATAAGACACTGCCGCCATCGCCGGGGAAGGATCTGAACAGGACAATAATATCGATCTGAACGGTGACTTTTTATAATTGAATAAAATGCATATGCGAGGAGAAAGAAATGAGCCCTGAAAAAGCAGAAACAGCAGCACAACCGGAACTAAGTCTCAAGGAAAAAGAGCGCCGCTGGTCGGCTTTGCGCAAAAAACTTAACAAGGCCGGTTATGCAGCGCTTCTTGTCATAGGGGCAGCCCAGGGCGGCATGGCCCCCGTCAAGTATTTGACCCAGATCTGGGGCAAGCCTTCGAATGCTGTATTTTTCCCCGCCGACGGCAGGCCTGTATTTCTTACTCCCAGCAATAACGCCATGACAGGAAACATGCTGGTGAAGCAGGGCTGCTGGATCCCTGCGGAAGATATCCGTCAGTCTGCTGTACTGGCGGCTGACCTGGCCAGGCTGGTCAAGGAACATAAGCTGGAGAAAAGCAAGATCGGAGTCGATAGCTTCCGCTTCTGGACCGCTGAGGGATACCGGCTGTTTTCGGAGTTATGTCCAGGCGTTGAGCTGGTGGAGGCACACCGCTTTTTCGGCGAAATCCGCGGTCCCAAGAGCGATGAGGAGCTGGCACTGATAGAGAAGGCTATCACCATTTCCGACATGGTCCATTATACCTTTCTTGCCAACCTGAAACCCGGCCTTAGAGAAGTCGATGTAGCCGATAAAGCGGTGGAAGTAGCCAATGCCCACGGAATTGCGGATAGAATCATCCTGATCAACACCCGCCCTGAAATCGCCTACCCTTATATCCCCGGACAATCCATCATAGAAAAACCCAATCCGGTTATATGGGGCCCGGAATTCACCAGGGAACAGGGTGGGGGCTCCCAGATGTTCCGTACCTTCTGCTGGGAAAAGCCCAAAGGCGTCTATAAAAGGGCCTTCGACCTCTGTGGCGAAATGCGGCAGATGGTAATTGAAGAGTTCAGGCCCGGCCTCGAAATCGTGGAAGCGGGCAAAAAACTGAAAAATCTGGTCAGTAAATGGGGATTTGAGTGTGACAAGCTGGGACATGCCATAGGTCTGTCTCATTTCGCATCCCCCTACATCACCACAGGCCCCGGAGAGCTGGACTATATTGAATGGACCATCCTTGCCAATGAAGTTTACGAAATTCACCCCATGATCAGGGCCAAAGGCGGAGTGCCTCCCTTTGTCATGATAGGTGACATGTTCTTTATCGGAAAAGACAGCACCAGGATGATGACCAACGTTTTGCCGGGATTGCCCGAGATAATTCCATAGTGAAAAAATATCCTTGATGCCCGACCGGTTTTTATACTATTTTCGGAGGACTTGCAATGAACATATATCAGGTAGTTGCCTGCCAGGGGGCTTTCTGGAGCGCCCATGAAAAAGAAGAGCTGAATAAAAATATCGACCATGCCCTGGATATGATTAATTGGGGCTTTGAAACCTACAGTCACAGGGACCCCGTCCGTCTTTTTGCCTTTGGAGAAATGAATATTTGCGGCATACCCGGGCTAACCCCTGAAGAACACAGAAAAATAGCTATCACTATTCCGGGCCCGGAAACCGAACGCTTCGTTAGTCTTGCCAGGGAGCTGAATGCCTATATAGTCCCTGGAAGCTGGATTGAATACGATCCTGACTACAAGGATGTTTTTTTCAATACCTGCTATTTAGCCGGCCCCGGCGGTATTCTGGCCAGGTACCGTAAGGTAAATCCGGTACCCGGTATGGAAATTTGCGCTTCTCCCCACAGTTTGCTGCCCGGGGGGTATAATCTTGAAAAGACCCCTCTGTTTCCGGTGGTAGAAACAGGAATCGGCAATATCGGCATGTTTATTTGTTACGATTCTTTTTTTCCCGAGGTAACACGTCAACTGGCCTACAACGGGGCGGAAATCCTGGTCGGTGTCACAGCGGACTTCTATCCGGGTGGAGACCGCATATTAAGCTACTGGAATTCGTGTACCAGGGTCAGATCGTTTGAGAACATGTGCTACGGATTGTATGTGAACGGAGGAGGGACGATCAGCCAGACTCCACCCATAAGTACCTCCGGCCGCAGTCAGATTGTGGACTACCAGGGCAGAGTGCTGACCATATTGGAGACAGGCGAAGCGATGACATCAGCCACCTTTAATTTGGATATGTTGAGACATACCAGAAATTCCCGCAGCCTGCTGTCTCAGAACAGGCTGGAAGCTTATAACTACCTTAGTTCGCCTGCTATCCGGAACAAAAAGTCTATGGAGCAGCCTTGAAAGACAATCTATTCGACCGTACACACATGGAAGGCATACCACAGTTCGCAGTCCGGGTCTTCACTGACCTTACAGGCCCACCGCCGTTAAATGCGCTTAATGCCATCGCCATGATTTATATGTCCGGTTTTAATGAGCCGCCCTGGGATATTTATGACTGGAATTTTACTCCTGAGAGGGTAGTGGTGGAGGTTGCAAAACTGGTCTCAACGGTCTTAAGCTCGGGTGGGGCTTTAATATCTCTAATGCACCAGGAAAAGCCGGCGGGATTCAGTATTGTTTCCAGCCTGGACGTTTTCAGCCGCAGACCTGAAAAAACAGCCAAACCCGGTGAATTGCCTGTTAATTACCATGATCCCGGGGAGTATTTCAGGACGCTGTCACACTTGCTTCGCATACCCCCGGATAAGTTCAACACCATTGGATATATAGCGGACATCGTTATTGATCCTGTACACCGCGGACAGGGTTTGAGCAAATTATTATTGTCATCCAGTTTAAAGTACCTGAAAGACGGGGTGAAAACCTGCGCGCTGGCCTGGACGGTTAATCCTGTTATGGCCGGCGCCCTGTCACGTACGGGCTTCGCGCTGGTTAATGGAATAGGGGATAAAGGCGAGGGAATAGATTTCACTTTATACAAAGGAACATGGCATCCTGTGCTGGTCCTGCCCGCCGAACATAAAAATAACCGGACGGAAAGCGTTGTCGCCCGGCATTTTCTGATGCTATTTTGACAATATTACTCCTGAAAATCGGTAATTGAATTAGTTCACCCGCCGATGGGCTTATATGCCACAGCCTTGAACCAGGTGTAAAAAAAGGTCCCCTCCCTGGTTTTCGCCGCCAGGCCTATATCGTCGATTCCCTTTTCCCAGGTCTTTTCATCTATCAGTTTGAGCTCAAGCGCCTGATTCCGGGAAGCCTGAAGCATGGGTATCAAGATCTTGTGGGCGCCGTCGCTCTTCAATTCGGACAGGTTGTCGTCGCCGTAAATCCAGCGCGGTGTTACGTTTTGTACCTGAAAACCCGCACCGGACAGCAGCGGAAAAAGTTTGCGGCCGATCAGGGGATCATGGCCGAGCCCTTTTTGCAGTGTAATCAGGCATTGCCAGACCTTTTTCGATTCGGTGGTTTCCGGATGCCAGAAAAAGGATCCGTGGTCTCCCTCAATAACCGTTATCGAGCCGCCCGGCTTGAGGACTGTTCTCAATCTGACCAGCGCTTTCAGGGGATCGTCCAGGTGTTCAAGCACAAAACAGACGAAAACGTGATCAAAGCTGTCTCCGGTGAAGGTCATTTCCATGATATCCGATTTCATGAATTTTACGTTTTTTATACCAAGACTATTGATCAGGTCTTGAGCTTCCTGTAAAGATTTTTCCGAGGTATCTATCGAGGTGATTTCAGCCTGCGGGCTTCTCCCGGCCAGTATGGCTGTCTGCGCACCTACTCCGCACCCTGCCTCCAGTACCAGGCTTCCAGCCGCATAGCCGGTATCTCCATGCAGGAGATCTTCGATAACAAGTGATTGCTCGCGTAATCTTTGCGATTCACGAGGCGAATAGCCGTGTACGTATTTTTTGTTCATGCGTTCAATGTTACCTTAAAATATTGAAAAATTCATAAACACCCGCTGGCCGCTGACGTTACAGCGGTCAGTCGATGCCTTCCTTCAAATAATCATAACGTATCGTGGATAAACCGCATGCCGTCTTCAGGCTTTGACAATAGCTTTAGCAGGACACCACCATTCGTAGGACACGCAGACCCCGCATTCAGTGCATTTATCAGGGTCTATTCTGGTTTTATACAGCTTCAGCCCGTCAAAATCGGTAATCTCTTCGTCGACAACAATGGCTCCTTCCGGGCATTCATCGATGCAGATGCCGCACTTGAGACACTTATCCGTTATTTTATAAGCCATTTTATGCTCCTTTTCAATCTTAATCAAACCTTTATCCGGTCCCGTTTAGCGGGAATATCCCTCATTTGGCCACATTTTGTCCCAGGGTGTGGCTTCTCTCAAGTCTCTGGGTAACAACTGCCGGAAGGATTTTTCCGTGTGTACGGGTCCCTGGTTAACCTCGATGAATATCCAGGGCCGGGTTGTTTTCAATGGCTTCCACGGAGAGTGAATGAAATTGGGCGGAATCCAGATCACGGTAGATTTGGTAAACACGTGTTTTTCCATCTCCGGCCCCATGTACATCTGTACCTCTGCGCCCAGGTCCATGGGGTCTTCCGGGTTTGTTCCGATGTGAAACAGGAGCTCGGCATATTTATGAATATGCGGAGGATGGCCGGCCATTTCATGTTTGGATACAATATCCGGAAGCTCACCGTATTTATCCTTCCACTGGTCTCCTTTGCGGGTAACCCCGCTGTACAAACCCTCTTTCTCATCGAAAGGATACATCCAGTGTACCAGATAAAAGTAGGCTCCCTTCGCCACGGCATCATCGACGCGGGAGATTACCGGCCTTAGCTCGGTCTCAATTTTGGGTGTTGTTATGCCATACTGTATAAAGTATTTATCGTATTTTCCCACCTTTTTTGCTCCTTTTTCATTTATTTTTTAGCACTGACGTTAATGCAATGATTAATGTTATTATAAATAATGACAATATGAGAGAAATTTATTATAGTCCCATCGCAATTGATCTTTCAAGACACATTCGCATCCGGCTCAATGCAAGTCCTGCCGGTATTATGATGAGGCTAAATAGGCTGCGGCATTTTCACCGGCTATTCTTCCGGAATTGATGGCAAAACCAAAGGCGCTGGCGCTCAATTCGCTGCAATAGATTTCAGACTCCCATCCGCTGGTTACGACTCCTGCGGCATAGAGGCCCGGTATAGCCAGATTGTTCCGGTCCGTCACCCGCATTTTATCATCGATCCTGATCCCACCGATCGTATCCAGGTGAACGGCTAAATCTCTAACGGCATAGAAAGGCGGGGTGCTCAACGGCAGCAGAAACCGGCGTTCCTTGATAAAATCGGCATCGTACCCTTGCCGGCAGGACTCGTTATAGCGGGCAACGGTCTTTTTTAGTGTGTCACTGCCGGCGCCGATCCAGGAAGCAATATCCTCCCACCTGTCAGCCACTTTAGCAATGCCCTTTCTAACTCCGTCCCGAAACCCTTTTTCCAGGGTATCACGGATTATCGACGCCGGGCCCCCGGGACTATGGGGTGTCAGGCTGCTGATGTTTTCTTCAAAATAGCGGCGCACGGAGCTGTCTGCCAGCGTAAAACAGGCCATGCCAGGTTGATTCATGATCGGGTTTACGCTTTCAAAAATATGGTACCCCGTGGATTCGTCGGTAAAGCGTTCACCTCTCCGGTTGACCCATACCGTCACCGGGTTCCGTTCCAGTGCCAGCAGCGGCCACTGGTGAATATGAAACCGGGGTCCTTCCTTGATCATAGTGGCGCTGTCTTCTATGGCCGCACCGGCCTCTTCCGCCAGAAATATTCCATCCCCGTTTAACGGCACTCCGCTGAGCACCAGCCCGTCTTTAAGGTGGGGAAAATAGCGGCGCATCAGCTCTTTGTTTCCGGAGAAACCGCCGGTGGCTATTATAATGCTCCGGCATGAAATAGCGTCTATTTTTCCATCGGCCTTATACTCGATCCCGGCAACTGCCCCGTCATCTCCGCGGACTATTTTTTGCGCTGCTGTCCTGCAAAGGATTCGCACACCCTGTTTATTGCACTCGTTTCGCAGCAGGCGGACCAGGGCAGCCCCGAATCCCCGGGGATTGTGCTGGACCGGCGGCATCTGACCGGGATAAAAAGTAATCAGGTCAAATTCAAGACCCTTGTCCTCCAGCCAGCGGACCGTCTCTCCTGACTTGTTGATGAAGGCCCGCAGGACGTCCGGACGTACGTTTGACCAGTGGGCCCAGTCCATCGCTCTTTTATAAAGCCGGTCACGGTCGGAGGGAATTCCAAGTCGCTCCTGCACGGGACTCTCACAGGCAAATATCCCACCGGCTATGGCCGAATTGCCTCCCGGCGCCGTATTTTTTTCAATCACCAGGATATCGTGCAGCCCTTTTTCCGAGGCTTCTACCGCCGCTGCCAGTCCCGCTCCTCCCCCGCCTATGATTACGAGCTGACTCTCTTCCTTTTTCTTTCCTGCCATTCACCTTCCCCTCTGACTAAAAGCTGTTCTCGCCATTTTAAACAATTACTAATAGAGTATAACATCCTGCGACAAAATAAAAGACTCAGGGTAAATATTATTCTTAATGAATAGTTTCTTATATTACTTTGCAACATTTATTTATAAATATTACGAAGCCTGGTTAAGCCTCAGAAGAGCAAGCCCCGGTCACCTTTTCTAATTGCGGAGTCTGCAGGCAAACCAGGCAGAGTTATACGATACTCCAAATAATAACTTGATTATCAGTACCATCCTCAATACAATCCGCTTTTGATGCAAGGCGGACTCCGTCCCCTTAAGGAATATCACAGACTTCTATTCCCGGGGCGGGTCGCCGTCGAATCCGCCGGAAGGATTGAGAAAAATCTTTCCCGGTTGGCCCGGCAGCGGTGTAAGCCAGTCGGGACTGCTGTGCGGAAACAGCAGTCTGGCCTGCCAGTGGATGGCAAAGTCCTCGCCCTTTACATCCGGATAAAGCCTGTTCATGGCCTCCACCATCTCCAGTCCGGTCCTGGCTGTGTTGTACACCTCTTCGTAGTTGTCCAGGTATCTGAGCGACCAGTCTATACACTCCGCATAGGACAGCGAACCTTTCTCCTGGACGTCTTCTATAAGACGTACCCTCTCGCTATCGCAGTGACCGGGAATTAT
This sequence comes from Dehalococcoidales bacterium, assembly GCA_016926695.1. Next base: position 12,440 of record JAFGOB010000048.1, read on the forward strand.
AATGCGGGCATCGAACTCCCTCAGCCGGGCGATAGAGGCGCGCCATTTGACCCGCCGTGCCACATTGCTCTCTATCGGCCATATATGGCAGTTGTGAAAGGCCACGTCGGTAGCGCAGGCCACTTTGATCGACGGTATCCATACCACGGAATTGTTAATGCTGTCACCCTCCCAATCGTCGGATACCAGTATCTCTTCACCTTCAAGAATAAGGCGGGGTTCGTTTAAGGGCGTGGGGATAGTGGTCTGAGGGGGTATATCATCGGGACCGAAGCGATCGATCGCCCACAATGCGGTTTTGTCACTGGAGGTAGCCACGATATCTTTAACTACGCTGGGCAGTGCCACGATCCTGGCCTTCGGGAAAGCATGCTTCAGTACCTGAAGCCCGAAATGGTGGTCGGGATGGAAGTGGGAGACGTAAATATGGGTGAGATTCTTGCGCATGTTGATCATATCGGCAACCATGCGGTGCGTATCACTGAGGAGCTGGGATGCATCGACCAGGATCGCATCTCTTTCACCGTATATCAATGTAGAGTTGCTGTTGAAACCCAGATAGCTGTGAAGAAAGACCCTGAACCTTAAAGACATATCTGCTCATCCTTTCCTGTGAATGGGCGTCACAGGGCGCTCCGTCGTTTCCCGGCGTCATAACCGCCGCCGTCATAGCACTTGAATTGATAAGTATCTTAGTGGAAAAGGGCCCCTGAGTCAACACCTCCGCAAATTCATGTCAATGGCTTTGACCATCTTTCGCCGCTCATTTCCTCAATAACGACCAGTGCTTGAAGTCCGTTTGCGGGGTCACAAACTCCCGGATCACTTTAAAGCCGTGGTGCTCGTAGAAGCCGAGGTTCTTTTCCTTGTTCGTCGTCAGGTAGCAGGGCATCTTGTTTTCATCAACAAGCTTCAGTCCTTCCCTCAACAGTCTGCCGCCAAGGCCTTCCCCCTGGTGTGCCGGATCAACGCCCAGTATCTGAAGGTACCAGTGCGGAAAAGGGGCGTCCTGATGATGGATTTCATTTAAATGCCTCCCGATATACATCATCTTTCTTAAGGACCGGTAGCCGATGCCGAAACCGTGGAAGATGGCGCCGGACGCCAGCATCCGCCAAAATGTCATTTCCACGAAATCAGGACGAGACCAGACGGCAATCCCCTCCACGCCGGGCGAGGTGGTATGGACCAGGCCGTAACGCCTGCCATATAGCAGCGGTGATGGGAAGCTGGCGGTTGCCAGCCGGGCTCGTTCTTCGCTGTCCGGAAACCAGTAGAGGAAGAGCGGGTCGTCGAAAAAGGCGCGTGCCAGCATCTCCGAGGCCTGCTTTATTTTTTGTTTCTCCAGTGTGATGATTTCACCGGCTGCCGGCGGATGGTCTGTCATCATGGTCCCTCCTCTGCTGTGTCTTAATATTTTAACGCATCAGTGTATTTGATCATGCTCAAAACTATTATATACTATCGACTCTGCATGAATATATACCTGTATCCAGCCTTCTCTCCATCTCCTCTCCCTCGACGGGAGAGGGTCAGGGTGAGGGTGTAAGAAAAATCTGGCCCGCCCCCGTACTTCTCTTTCGTAAAGGGAGAATACAAGAGGGATTTTTTCTCTCTCCGCGTACACAAATCTGAGCCCTTGACAATGTACTTCAACCAGAATAAACTGTCTCCACAGTTCAAGAATTGTATACTACAACCATGGCGCTTTAATATGGAAACTTCCGGTAAATATACTGAAAGGAGGTACCTGAATGGCTTCGAAGTATGGCAAGTATATCACTACGGAGTTGAAGAGGAATGTCGTCATGCCCGGCTATAAGGGTCCGCAGGTAATCCGGCAGGGCTATGCCGACGGCTATCGTTTGGGGCTTGAGCATGTCATCTGGATGGATAACGAGGTCCTCCCCGGCGCTTTTTACGGCGAGTACACCTGGCAGTGGCCCTCCGATATGAAAGACCAGCGGCCCGGCTCGCGCACGCCCATGCCTCAACTGGTCACACCGGAGCTGGTCAGGAGCGGGAAAGTACCCGGCATCGCTCCCCACTCCCATCCTTTTATCGAGATTTTCAGCTACTTCGGCACCAACGTCAACGACCCCTCAGACCTCGGCGGAGAGATAGAGTTCTGGCTGGAGAACGAGAAATTCGTTTTCACCAGGAGCTTCATGGTCTACATTCCCGCCGGCATGGAGCACTGCCCCCTGGTCTTTCGCCGCATGGATGCCCCTATGTTCCACATGACCCTGGGTTCCGGCGATAAATATATCTAGCCGGGGAAATAATATCCATAATTCAATAGTTTAAGAGGTAATAGAAATGGGGAAAAACGCTAAATACGTTGTCGATAAGGCCAGGGAAAATCCGCTGTATCCGCCCTTTGAGACTATGAACGACCCTCAAATCGTCAAGCCGGTGATCACCGTTGACAATGAAGTCATCCCAGGCGCCCAGGTATTCGCTGATACCAGGTGGATTCTGCCCGGTGCGGAGGGAGAGATCAAGCTCTGCGATTCCCATACCCATCAATTCGGGGAGATGCTGGGCTTCTACGGCTACAACTACGATAATATCCAGGACCTCGGCGCGGAGATTGAAATAACTATCGATAATGAAAAGAATATCCTGGACCGGAGTTTCGCCGCCTATGTTCCTCCTGGCGTACAGCACGGTCCTATCATCGTCAGGAATGTCCGTCATCCAATCTTCTGGGTCTCCTCCGGCCGTGCTCCCAAATATGAATAGCCGGACTTAAAACGTTAATCGCCTTGATTGACAATATGAATCCTCGCTTTTTGAATCTGTATCAATAGCATTGATTTAGAGATGTATCTGCTTGCCGGTCCGCACCTTTACCCCGGACAGGTTCTCGATATATTCAAAAACCGAATATATATCCTTATCACCCAGTCCGCTGGCTTTGGCCGCCAGGAAAACCTGGTCCACGGCTGCCGCCACTGACAAAGGCACTCCATACTCCCGGCCCAGTTGTACCGCCAGTCCCATATCCTTGCTGGCCAGGCTCAACCTGAATCCCGGTTCGAACTTACCCTTGAAAACATGTTCTGGATATCGCGCCAGGTCCCAGTTGTTGGCGGTGCCAGTGGTTGAGACCTCCCATAACACCTGCGGGTCGATACCCGCCTTGACGCCCAGCACAAAAGCCTCGGCCATGATGGAATTTGCGGTAATCGAGATAATATTATTGACCAGCTTGGCAATATTCCCGCAGCCCACCTCACCGGCATGATATATTATGGTCCCCATAGCTTCAAAGACCTTGTGGATTTTATCCAGGGCGCTTTTGTCCCCTCCGGCTATGATTGCCAGAGTGCCGTTTTCAGCTCCACCCGTTCCCCCGGTTACCGGTGCATCGAGAACCTTTACCCCCTTGGCCAGGGCATCCCTGGCCACCTGTCGGACTATGGCAGGTGAGTTGGTGGTCATATCCACGTAGATATCTCCCTCTTTCCATCCCTGCATAAGTCCGTTCGTACCATAAACAACCTCCTGCATCTCTTTGGGAGAAGGCAGAGAAGTGATTATCAATTCGCATTGTCCGGCCATATCTCCGGGAGTATCCGCCCACTTCGCTCCCTTTTTCAGAATACCGTCCGCGGCTTCTTTCCTGATATCATTGACGGTAAGGTTATAACCGGCTTCCAGTATATGCCCGGCCATGTGCCCTCCCATACGTCCGAGACCGATAAAACCAACTTTCATTCTTAACCTCCTGAAATCAATTTTCTGATGTTAGTACAAAAGGGTGGGATGGTTTTATATTTTAATACCTTTTTGCATTATGGTCATTTTCTTTTTTCGCCGGCGGTTTTTTTAAGCGGTACGCTGCTCATCGATATTCCCGTGCTGACTCCGACATCTTCATGGAAACCGGCGGCTGACATTTCCCGGCGTTACCCGGAGTTATTTGATTATATTCCCCCTGTACTGGCTATATCAATGCCTTGTACCATGCCTGTACCACACTGTAACTTGGAAACTTAAAGAATTGACAAGCAGTCTCAATTATGGCTAGACTTTAAGGTCAAATACACTCGTTGTATATTATAGGAGGACTTTAATGGCGACAAACTCCATTTTTAGTCGTATGCTGAGAGCGGCCAAGCTCGATATCAACCTTTACGAAGAAGTAGAAGCCGATACCTCTGCAAACAGGCAGGCTTTTCTCGCGGTAGTTCTGGTAAGCCTGGCTACCGGCATAGGATCAGGTTTTGCCGGATTGGGTATCAAGGGTGGCATCTGGTTTCTTTGGGGACTGCTGGTCGGTCTCGCTGCCTCAATAATCGGCTGGCTGGCCTGGTCTTTTACCGCCTATATTATCGGGACCAAAATATTTAAAGGGCCTGAAACGTCGGCTACCTGGGGTGAATTGCTGCGCACTATCGGTTTCTCCAACTCTCCGGGAATTTTGAGAATATTCTCCTTTATTCCCTTTATCGGAGGCATTATATCATTCGCTGCATCAATATGGGCATTAATCGCCGGCGTTATCGCGGTCAGGCAGGCCCTGGACTTTTCCACGGGAAGGGCCATCGCTACCTGTATAGTAGGCTGGATTATCTACATACTGATCGTATTCCTTTTCACCGGCCTGCTATTGGGTACGGCAGCTTTCTTCTAGACCGTTGAATATTCGACATTGGAAATTGAGATTTGACTATTCCTTGTAACTTGTAACTTATTTCATTCTCCCTTTCGTAAAGCTGATCTTTACCCATATTCTGGGTTGCTGGAGACAATGGTTTTACTTTAAGTTACTTAACTTATATTCAGTTGAAATGCGTTTTACTCTCAGCCTTGTTAAGTCAAACGGCAGGCTATTAAACAACAGCAGCCCTGTTACTGTCATACTGGAGGAGCGCAGCGACGAAGGATGACACTCACCCTGGTATGAAGCACTATATTAAATGCAGGATTCTATATTATGGATCGAGGAGTATAATCCTGAACCTGAATGCCTCTATTCTCCCCTTGTCTCCACAGAGATGTGGGGTACGCTCAGCGTCGAGGGAGAGGGATTTTTCCTAAATCACATCATAAAATGCTTAATTTGATGAAATCCAAATTGACTTTATTACCCAATATGAGTAAGATAATACCCAATATGGGTACAACCATGAATGGCAATAAATTGAGCAACGGACTTTTCGGCAAGACACGACAATCTGTCCTGGCACTTCTTTACGGACGGATAGACAGCTCGTTCTATACCAAACAAGTACTGGATGCTGTTAAAACCGGCCGCGGGACAGTACAGCGGGAACTGAAAAACCTCACGGACGCTGGAATTATCATCCGAGAAGTACAGGGCCGCCAGGTCTATTACAGGGCTAACGAGTATTGCCCGATTTTCAATGAACTTAAAAGCATTGTCCGGAAAACATTCGGTATAGCTGATGTTATCCGGCAATCGCTGGCTGACGAAGCAAATAAAATCCGTTTGGCTTTTATTTTCGGCTCTGTTGCCCGTAGCGCTGATGATCGCAGGAGCGATATTGATGTAATGGTAGTGGGCAACATCTCTTTTGGAAAAATCGTAGACCTTTTATCTCCGGCAGAAGATAAACTATCCCGTGAAATCAATGCAGTAGTCTATCCGGTATCTGAATTCAGGCAAAAAGTGCAACAAGACCACCATTTTGTAAAAACCGTTCTGGATGAAGATAAGATTTTTATTATAGGCGATGAGGGTGAGCTTAGACGACTGGTTAAGTGAAAAGTTGATTACTCCCTGCAAGGTTTCGCCGGGTCAAATCGCCGAACTGCTGCATATCAGTGACCGTGACCTTGAGAAAGTTAAAATCAAGGAACTGGGGCCTGACTGGCGTTTAAGCATAGCCCATAATGCGGCTCTACAGGCTGCTGCGGCCGCTCTTGCTGCAGCCGGATACCGGGCCCGAAGCCAGGGCCAGCATTATATCATACTGCAATCGTTGGCCTTTACCCTTAATCTATCTCCTGCTGTTATTAAACGTTTGGACAAATTCCGCCAGAAACGCAATTTAAGCGATTATGAAAGAGCCGGAGCTGTTACAGAACATGAATCTCAGGAAATGGTTTCACTTGCAAAAAAATTAAGAGCTGACGTTGAACAATGGCTCAGAAATTATCATCCTGAATTAACAGTGGAGCTATAAAAATACATAAATCCTTAATCAGGAGATGCTGAATCAGACTATCCGGGTCATACATTGTCCCCTCTCCGCTGTATACTGAAAATGATTTTTGTAGTCTTGTCTCTTGTTACTTGTACCTTGTTCCTTCTTCCTTTCGTAAAGGGAAAATACAAGAGGGATTTTCCCTCTCTCCTAACCTTTATAGTTTATTCACTGGGCCCGTATTACCCGCCTTGCCGGTGGTAGGGGCGGTGTCTCTGACCCGCCCGCCCTGTTCTCCCAAATGCCCAAGCTATCTTTCGGTAGCCCAGGCCCGGAAAAAGCAATTATAAAATCAAGGACTAAAGAGCAGGTAATTGATGTTCCTTGCAACTATGAATTCATTTTTGTCTACATCGGTCTGAGAGAGCCGCAGTTCCGGTTAGTATAGAGCCAATGTTCCGGAACTGCGGGAACCATCCTTCCGGAGGTGAGAGCCACTTA
>JAFGOB010000049.1 GCA_016926695.1 Dehalococcoidales bacterium
CCCGAGTGCAAAAAGGTATGAAAACTAAAATCCACCCCGCCCTGATGATGCTGCCCGACGGGTGAAAAGGCGGCGTCGGGATCCAGCATGACACCTGCAGAGACTGAAAAATAAATCAATAAACCTTTTTGCCGTACAGCCAAAGTTGTTTCTCCCCGCACTGCTAACTATAATAGGGATATTATGGCGAGAAGAAAACAGGGACAATCCCTAGAACAGAGGGTTCTGCAATATATTCAAAGGCAGGGCCTTTTTGAAAAGGGACAGAAGATAGTTGCGGCGGTATCGGGAGGGCCGGACTCGGTCTGCCTGCTGCACTGCCTGTGGCAGTTACACGGTGAGCTGGGCATCGATCTGCTGGCTGCGCATCTTAACCACAATCTGCGGGGCGAAGAATCCCGCAGGGACGCGGAATACGTGGCCGGATTGGCGGGCAAACTGGAAATACCGGTCGTGGTCGAAGAAGCGGATGTAAGCGCCTACCAGGCCGAACACCGGCTTTCGCTGGAGGAAGCTGCCCGTGAGGTCAGGTACCTTTTCCTGGCGCGGACGGCGCAGGAATCAGGGGCGGCGAGCGTGGCGGTGGGGCATACCAGTGACGACCAGGCTGAAACCGTCCTGCTGCACATTATCCGCGGTACCGGCACACTGGGGTTGAGGGGACTGCAACCCTGCCAGAGTCTGCAATTTTCAGAGAACGACATCGACATCGTCCGTCCTCTTCTGCAAATCGACCGTGCTGAGACGGAGGAGTATTGCACCCGTTTCGACCTGAAGCCCCGGCTGGACAGCTCCAATCTTTCCCTGGCCCCGCTGCGCAACCGGGTGCGGCATGAGCTTATTCCTCTTTTGGAAGGATATAATCCGGCTGTAAAGGAGTCGCTCCTGCGTATGAGCGTTATCGCCAGGGATGAAGCAGCCTTTATGAGTGAGTTATGCTCCGGGGCCTGGCAAAGGATCGTAGGGAAAGAAAAAGGTCTCCTGGTGCTGGAAAAGAAACGGCTGAAGGAACTGGTACCGGCTTTGCAGAGACAGATTTTGAGGAAAGCCGTTAATGAGCTTCTGGGAAGCCTGAAGGACATAGAGACGCGCCATATCGAAGAGCTGATGGAGGCGCTGGAAAAGCCGCCGGGAAGACAAATCAGTCTGCCCCGCGGGCTGGTCTTCGTGGTGGAATACGACCGTTTCCTGCTGGGAGTTGATCCCCGGGACCTGGTGCCTTTGCCGGAGATGGAAGGCGAGTTCGAGATCAAGATTCCGGGAGAAACGATTATCCCGGGATGGAAAATAAAATCGGTGCTGAAGGTATATCAGGCTGATGCCGGACAAACTGAGAAAGATGACATCATCACCGGGATGTTTTCGGCGGAATTCGACCGGGAGGTGGTGGGGGACAAGCTGTCTGTAAGGTCCAGGCGGAAGGGCGACCGTTTTTGTCCCCTGGGCATGAACGGGACCAAAAAAGTCGGCGAATTCATGCTGGATGCGGGCATACCCCGGCTGTGGCGCGATCGGATTCCCGTTTTTTTCACCCCTAAACAGATAGTCTGGGTAGCCGGCTGGCGTATAGACGACCACGTTAAGATCACGCCGAAGACACGCTTCGTACTGAATATCAAAATGACCAGGGTATAGGCATGCCTGTTTACGGCTGTCAGCCTCATTAATCATCCGGGTAAGTCGATTGTTCTCCCTGGAGGTCCTCATAGAATGTTTGTCCTTTCCAACCGGGCAAGTTATAATGACCTGTGACTGAATATGCATACTATCTACTCCAGGCATCATAAACAATGCAAATGGGGAGGTGGGAGATGATAACCGAATATATTGAAGCTGCTTTGAGCCTGGCAAAATATGAAATTATTGATGATGAGGAGCCGTACTACGGTGAAGTTCCGGAATTGGAAGGAGTATGGGCTACAGGAAAGACACTTGAAGCATGTCGTCGTAACCTGGCGGATGTTATTGATAACTGGCTTGTCATTCGACTCAAAAGAGCGCTACCTATTCCGCCAATAGGTGAGCACAGAGTGGAAGAATTGAAGAGGTTGGAGGTAAGTGGCTGAGCTTACGCCGGTATCATGGGCGGAGTTGGTGAGGAAATTCCGTAAGCTCGGTTTTGATGGACCTTACCAGGGTGGCAAGCATCCCTATATGATAAAGGATAATCTGGTATTAACCATACCCAATCCGCACCGCCGTGAGATTGGAATTCCTCTCCTTGCTCGGGTGTTAAGACGTGCCGGGGTCAGAGAAAAGGAATGGTTGGAAACATAATGAGCAAAAAGATAAACGCATACCAGCTTTATCAGTATGCGTTTTTCTTTCCTTCTGAGAACAGCCGGAATATCCGGACCGCTACCTGGCGTTGAGGATAGCCCTTTTCACCAGCGTCCTGGCAATCTGGATCTTATAGCTGTTGTTGATGACGGGAAAGGCTTCTTTCAAACCTGCCAGGGCGGCGTTTTCTGCATCCGTTTCGTTGATAGTCTTGCCCAGTATGTATTCCTCGGCCGCTTTCACACGTACCGGCAGGTTATAGACCGAGTTCAGGCATATTCTGGCCGATTTGACGGTACCCGCATCCAGGGAGAGTACCGCGGCGCAGTTGACTACCGGAAAGTCAATGCTCTTCCTGAGCGCGAACTTGATAAATTTTGACCTGGTACCGGCAGGCAGCGCCGGGATAACGATTTCCAGTACGATTTCGTCTTCATCCAGTACGGTGGTGCGGTTTATGCCGGCTGTGAAGAGCTGTTCGGCCTCTATAATCCTTTTGCTGGTCCTGACAGAGGCGTTCAGGGCTATCAGCGCGGGGGCCATGTCAGAGGAATTGACGGCCACGCATCCGCAGTTAAAGCAGCGGTTGGACTCGATTTCGACCATGTCGATGTCCAGTCCTCCGGTATCCTCTTTGAACAGGCTGCCGACCCTCTCTTCGGAGCGAAGCTCGGGCTGGCTGACCCGGCCGACTTTTTTGAGATAGGAGCTGTTAAACCTGTCCCCGGTATCTGCGCTGACAGGGACCTCCTGCTCAACCGGCTCCTGCCCGGTACCCAGGAAGCGGTTTATGGAATCGGCGGCATTACGGCCTGCCGCTATGGCCTCAACTACGGTGGAAGGACCGCTGACGAAATCACCCGCAGCAAAAAGATTCTTCCCCAGACGCCCGTCCGCCTGATCCATCATCAGCCCGTCTTTTTCATCCAGACAGCCGGGTGGGAGGAAAGAAGTATCGGGCGATTCACCGATGGCCTTGAGCACGGCATCCAGCTCCATGGTAAATTCAGAGCCTTTAACAGGCATGGGGCGGGGTCTGCCGCTCTCATCCGGCTCTCCCAGCTCCATGCGGGTGCATTTAAGGGCTATTCTGCCGTTCCCGGCGGATGTCGCTTCCAGCGGAAGGGTCAGGAACTCAATTTTTATGTTTTCTTCAGCGGCTTTTTCGACTTCATCCTTGAGGGCCGGCATTTCGGCAAGGGTGCGGCGGTAGATGATGACCGGTTCGGCGCTCAGCCTCAGCAGGGTGCGGGCGACGTCCACCGCCACGTTGCCCCCGCCGATTACGCCCACTTTCTTACCGGGGATATCCTTTGATCCCTGGTTGGACTTCCTGAGGAATTCCAGTCCGGAGGAAAGGAGTTCTTCTCCCGGCAGTCCCGCCGACCGCTCTTTCCAGGCGCCGGCGGCGGCCAGTACTGCGTCAAAGGAGGTTATCATGTCCGCCAGCCCGTCCCTGTCAACGGGATTTTCCGTCAACAGCTTTATTCCCATCTTTTCCAGTGCTTCCACCTGTTTTTGTACGATTTCTTTGGGCAGACGGTAGGGAGGGATTCCAGCGGCCAGCATTCCTCCGGCCTGTTTGCCGCTTTCATAAATACTTACATCATGGCCGCAGCGCCTGAGGAAATAGGCGGCGGATAGTCCGGCGGGCCCGGAACCGATTACGGCTACCCGTTTGCCGGTTTCGGAATTCGGCGCCGGATAGGCTCCCTGGGAGTGATCGAGAACATAGTCGCCGATGAAGCGTTCTACTGCGCGCACCGAGACCGGCTGATCGTAGTCAGCCCGGTTGCACTGGCCTTCGCAGTAGTGCGGGCAGACCCGGCCGGTAATGGCCGGAAAAGGATTTGACCGCATCAGCACACCGGCGGCCTCCCCCAGTTTGCCCTGGCGTATCAGCGCCATATAGTCGGCGATCTGTACCCCGGCTGGACAGGCAGCGGAACAGGGGGTGGGAATGATCCTGTTCGAACCGAAGATGGAATGATAGCGCCCGTCGCCGATAAGCGCATAGCAGGCCTTGCCTCCTTTGCGCAGGCAGTTGAAGCGGTTGTCAGCTACCCAGTAATACCAGCAGCGGTTGTTCTGGCAAATATTCCCGGCAATGGTGCCCATTTCACGGATATGGGGAGATGCGGTACGCCGGGCGGCTTCAGCCAGCAGGGGGTAATTATCCGTTACTTGCTCGCTATTGGCTATATCTTCAAGCCTGGCAAGAGCGCCTATTTTCAATGTGCCGTCTTCTTCCCTGATATAGTCCAGGTCCGGGATATCCTTTATGTTGACCAGCACCTCCGGGTAATCAGGCAGGATGTTGTCCTTCATTTCTCCCAGCAGGTCAGTGCCGCCGGCTATTATTCTGGCTTTTTCTGCGGTATTTCCCAGAGCGGCCGCTGCCTGTTCAACTGAGCCGGCGTTCAGGTGTTTAAATTTCCTCATGGCGATCTCCAGATGCGATATTTGTTGAATACTTCATTTATATTTTCTCCAGAGCTTTCAGCACCCTGTCCGGGGTGACGGGAAAACCCTCGACCCATTTGCCCGTGGCGTTATGGACCGCCGGTCCTATCAAAACGGGTATTACCGTGGCCACATCCTCTCCGATTCCGACGGAGCCGTAAGGACCGTAACCCATGCCTGTCTCGACCAGGATGGTATCCACTTCATCGATATCAAACAGGGTGGGTATCTTGTAGTTCAGAAGGTTGCCGTTTAACATAACACCCGTATTGGGATCGTGCACAACCTCTTCGGTGCGTCCCCTGCCGACGGCCATAAAGGCGCCACCGTATTGCTGCCCTTCACATCCGTCCCAGTTTATCACCTTGCCTACATCGTTAACGGTGACAACTTTTGTGATCTCAACTTCACCGGTTTCGGTATCGACCTCGACCTCCATGAAATGGGCCTGACGGCAAAAACGCAGCCGCACGCCCAGGTAGGTGCCGCGCTGGACGTGCCAGGCGTGCTGGAAAAGGGGAGGGGTCAGTCTCAAAGGGTACTTGAGGCCTTCCTTTCCAGCCAGAAGGGGTTCACCTACCACGGATGTGAGAGGTCCCTGGGCGCCGGCCGGCCCGACAAGATCGGCGATGCTCATTTTATTTTCAGGGTCGTTCTTTTCAAATATAATACCGTTTTTAATATCCAGGTCTTCCGGCTTTTTTCCCGGGAAAGCCGCCGGGAAGCTGGTGAGTTGAGTAGCCCCTCGCGGGCTGACCGCTGTTTCCAGTATCTTTTGTTTCAGCAGCCTGGCGCAGTGACGTATAGCGTAGCCGTTGACGCATAAATTGGTGGAAGTATCCGGGGTCATGGTGAAGACCCCTGCGTCTATCTGCTGCTGGAAAGCGACATCCTCCACGCGGAATCCCAGTTCATCTGCGGCAATCTGGCAGTAGGAGGTCTCTGCGTTCTGGCCGCCGTCGGCGCGGCAGCCGTAGATGGTGGCTGTCCCGTCATTGCGCTCGACATGGATTGCCACCTCACTCGATCCTGCGGAATCGTCCCATTCATGTGTCCAGGTAAAGGCCAGGCCGTGCATCTTCCCGTTGGGAAGCTTTTTTGTACCGGGCAGGTGCCATTTCCTGTCCCATTCTATGGCCTCTTTGCCCTTTTCCAGGCATTCTTTCAGGCTGTCCCGGACATCGAACCCCAGCTCGGCCTTGCGCTCGTTAAGCCAGTTGATGTCATGTCCCTCGGCGCCGTCGTTTTTCAGCGCAACTACCGTCGGGTCAAGTCCCAGAGCTTCGGCTACATGATTGAAGACCAGGTCCAGGCTGTAGCAGTTGGCGTTTTGCTCGCAGCGCGTGGCATAGGTCGGACCTTTGTTGACCTTTACGGACTCCGTCTTGCCGTAAACATGGGGGATCCTGGTATTATCGATCAGGTGTTTAACGATGCCGAAGACCGGCAGGGCCTGGTTTACTACTACACCCCTGGTCTGAACGGCGATGATGGTACCGTCCGTTTTGAACCCGACTTTATAGTAGTAGACACCTGAGTCCATCTCACCGCCGTAGAAGTCCTCCCTGCGGTTAAAGACCCACTTTACAGGCCGCCCCGTTCTTTTTGAAAGAAGTGCGGCGCAGTAATGGCCTCCCATGTTCCAGCCGGACTGGCTCCATCCTCCGAAGCTGGCGCCCTGGTAAAGGCAGTGTAGTATGATCTTGTTCATGGGAATCCCGCCGAACCAGGACGAAATAGCCCTTTTGCAGATATGAGGTCTCTGCTGCTTGACCCAGACCTCGGGGTATTCGTTATTCCATCTGAAAACGCCGCAGGGCCGTTCCGGTCCTATCCAGGTGCTTTGTCCCTGTATGAACTTGAACTCGATAATGCGATCGGCCTCGGCAAAACCCTTCTCTACATCACCGTGTTTTTCGATGTAGGTGGTCTGAGGGGTGAGGTTACCCTCCGGGCTGCTTTCGGGGTCCGCCAGGGGAGCGTCCTCCAGCAGGGCCTGCTCCGGGTCCAGGACAAAGGGACGCTCCCGCCATTTCACCTCGATCAATTTGAGGGCTTCCTCTGCTATTTCCTCGCTGTCCGCGACAATAAAAGCACCCACCTCTTCGCCCTGGAAATGGGCGACGCGTGGCAGGACGGGCAGGTCGGAAGGCTCATGGCCTCCGAGGTTGGCGGTAGCAGGTAGTTCAGGATCGTCATACCTGAGGACGGCCCGTACTCCGGGAAATTTTTCGGCAGCGGACGTATCCATGCCGATTATCTCGGCGTGAGGGAAAGGAGAGGTGAGAAACCTGCCGTACAGCATGCCCGGGATCTGTACATCCAGGGTATACCTGGCTGATCCGCTGGCTTTTTCATAGCCGTCCAGGCGGCGTACGCCTTTTTTCCCTATGCTTTCGTACCGGTCGAGGGGATATTTATCAGCCTTTAGATTATCGAAAAGTTCCTTCATTTCAGCCGTATCATTCCTGGCCATAATACCTTTCCCCCTTCAGTATCTGGGCTGCTTCAAGGACTGCTTTAATATGCTGCGGATATGTCCCGCACCTGCACAGGTTGCCTACCAGGGCTTCTTTGATCTCGTCAACGCCTGGATCGGGATTCCTGTCCAGCAGGGCTTTGGCGGTAACGATGAAGCCCGGGGTGCAGAAACCGCACTGCATGCAACTATATTTGACATAAGTATCAATGAGGGGGTGATTGGCATTGGCTATCCCTTCGATTGTTTCGATCCGCCGGTTGTCGCATTCAATCGCCAGGGTCATGCATGAAAGGATGGGCCTGCCGTCCATGATCACCGCGCAGGCGCCGCAGGCGCCTTCAGCGCAGAACTCCTTGGTCCCGGTGAGCCCCAGCTTGTTCTGGAGGACGTACTGCAATGTCCACTGCGGCTCGACATAAAGGCGGTGTTCTTCCCCGTTGACCGTAAGATTTATGATTGCCTCTGAGACCGGTGCTGTCTGTTCCAACTGGTACATATCGAAATACCCCCTAATTAACTTCAAGCCCCATGGGAAAAAAGAATAAGAGGACCGGAGGCCGGCGCTTGTTGGTATGTTATTGACTCTATTTTAATGAAATGAACCGAAATACTCAATGTTTATTACAGCGGCTGTCTTTTTAAGGCGACTACAAGAATGACTGTAGAACTGAACAACGATTGCTGCCGGGGGTATGCAGCGGAATGTTGGGCTGCTGCGATGTGTTCCGGATGCAGTCCGGTATCATGGGAAAGGGAATTCAAATGAAACGCGGGATGGACTATGATGATAAGACAGAATGGAGATAAACGATAGGATGCGAAAAACAGCCGGATTGGACCCGGAGGATGTCTATTTCAAAAAGACCGTGCCCTTAAATTTCCGGAAACAAAGCCTGGTATTCAGGACGTCCCAGGAGCTTTTCAGCAGTCATGATATCGACCAGGGTACGCGGTTCCTGCTGCGGACTATAGCGGAGGCAGGCTATCCGGCTGCGGGGTATGTACTGGATCTTGGCTGCGGTTACGGCCCGCTGGGACTGACGCTGAAAAAACTTTGTCCAGGCAGTTTTGTGCATATGACGGACAGGGATGCGTTAGCCCTTGAGTATACCTCTCAAAACGCTGTGTTGAACGGCCTGGAAGGGGTAGAGGTCTACGGAAGCCTGGGCTATGACGATATCAGGAGGAACGCCTTCGATTTGATAGTATCCAATATTCCGGGTAAGGCGGGTGAAAAGGTGATTGCCGGCCTGCTGAAGGAAACACGTTTTCATTTGACACCCGCGGGAGTAGCGGCGATAGTAGTGGTGTCACCGCTGGATGAACTGGCCGGCGGCGTGCTGGCGGAGACTCCGGGTATGGAAGTTATTCTGAAAGAGACAAGGTCCGCTCACAGCGTTTTTCATTTCCGATCGGGAGGGAAACCCGCAACAGCGGAGAATAATCCGGATGCTCTGGAGCGGGAGCCCCGCAGGGTGGACTTTCAAGCAAGTCATCCGGGCGCTTTTGAGTGGGGGCTGTATGAACGTGACAGGCAGGTCTTTCGTTTTTCAGGAATCGATTACACCATGCAGACTGCCTTCGGTCTGCCTGAGTTCGATTCACTGGACTACCGCAGCGAGATGCTTATGAAGGCACTGGCCGGTCAGCCCCGTAAGGATGTACTCAAGGCGTGTGTTTTCAATCCGGGCCAGGGGCATACGGCCGTAATGCTCTGGAATCTGTATCACCCGCAGAATATTACACTGATAGACAGGGACCTGCTGGCTTTAAGATATGCCGGATTGAACCTGAGGTCGAACGGCTGCCCGGCTGAGAATATTAATCTTTTCCACCAGGCGGGATTATCCGCCGTTTCCGGAGGTGAATACAACCTGATAATCGCCCTGCTGCGGGAGGAAGAAGGAGAGAGGGCGCTGGAGCTTACGCTCAGGCAGGCTAGTGCCGGGCTCTCAGGAGCGGGAACACTGCTGGTAACAGCCGGTTCGACGGCTATCGCCCGCCTTACATCTTTTTTACGCAGGTACTCACTTCTGCGTATACAGGCCAGGGAAAAATGGAAAGGCAATGGCCTGCTGACCCTCTCTATTCCTCCATGTAGCTGATTAGCATCTGTCCGTCTACTGTGGCTATGCCGACTACTACGGGCAATCCCGTCAGATCGGGATCATATTGTGAAATATCCAGCCAGGGCGGCAACTCTTCGAATACATACCTCATGTATTCATCCGGGTCTATGCCCAATTCATCATAAAAGGCCTGAAGAGAAGCAGGCACGGCTTCCCGCTGCGGAAAATGTGATACCCATATCTTGCCGTCTTCAACACCCAGCCAAACGGAGTAGGTCATGTAAAGGCCGTTATCATAGATAATGCGGATTTTCGCAGGCCCCTCATCTCCCTCTGCGGGAGTGAGAAAATGAAAGGTCATACCCTCTATCGGAGGATCCGGCAGATCATCATCCGTCAATGTCACTATTTTCACCCCCTCCGGCTGGTAGGTGAAATCTCCATTGCTTTCTGCCGTGCCTCCGGGCGTGGTGACGCTGATTTTACCGGTAGAGCCGACGCCGACCACGGCTGCGATTTCAGTGCTGGAATTGACATTGAAGGAATAGGCAGGCGTCCCGCCGAATTTTACCTGGGTAGCCCCATTGAGATTGATGCCCGTAATGATCACGGTATCCAATGTCCTGGCTGATACCGGGTCAAATGACGTGATGGCGGGTATCGAGGTATAGGTAAAGACATCATCACTGACGGCGGTACCGCCCGGGGTTGTGACTGATATAACACCGGTGGAGCCGTCACCGACCACGGCCTTTATCCTGGTAGTGGAGTAAACTTGCCAAGAATCGGCCGGCGTTCCCCCGAATGTCACGGAAGTAGCCCCTGTAAGATACCTGCCGGTTATCATGATAGATGTGCCGGTCTCGGCGGAATCCGGTGTAAAAGCAGTGATTACGGGAGCCGGTACATATTTAAAAGAAGCCCTGCTGTTAGCGGTGCCCCCGGGCGTGGTGACTTTGATTATCCCGGAAGAACCATCCCCCACTATAGCCGCGATTTCGGTGCTGGAATTAACGATGAAAGAAGCAGCCGCCGTCCTGCCGAATTTAACATCTGTCGCTCCGCTGAAATTGTCGCCGGTAATGATCACCTCAGAGCCGGTACCGCCTATGGTTGGTGTGAAAGAATCGATTGAGGGGGGTGAAAAATAGGAAAACTCCTCAGTACTGGTAACGGTACCCCCTGGCGTGGTAACACAGACGGGGCCTGTCGATCCGCTGCCCAGTACAGCAATGATTGTGGTGCCGCTGGAATTAGCGTAGAAGGTTGATGCATTTGTTCCGCCGAATGTAACGCTGGTGGCGCGATACAGATTGGTACCTTCGATAGTAACCCTGGTGCGTCTTGTTCCGGAATCGGGTGAAAACGAGCTAATCGAAGGAATTCCATAGAAGGTGAAAGTGGCTCCGCTGGTCGAAGAGCCGCCCGGATTGCTGACTGTTATTCTTCCCGTTGAGCCGCTACCGAGGGTCGCCTCGATCTCTCTATCGGAGATAATATTGAACAGGGCGGGAGTACCTCCGAAGGCGACATACTCTACGTCCGATAGACCGGTTCCGGTGATAGTAATGACGGAACCGGTGCCGCCGGACCTGGGTGAAAAGGAAGCGATCCTGGGAGTGGAATAGAAAGTGAAGCTGTTTTCGCTGACGGCGGTGCCCCCGGGCGTGGTCACAGCTACGGGACCGGTAGAACCTCTATTGACCATGGCTGTAATCTGCGTGTCTGAATTTATCCTGAAATAAGCTGCCCTGGTACCGCCGAATTCAACCCTGGTAGCTCCGTTAAGGTTGTTTCCGGTGATAACTACGCTGG
This sequence comes from Dehalococcoidales bacterium, assembly GCA_016926695.1. Next base: position 11,110 of record JAFGOB010000049.1, read on the forward strand.
TGCGCATAACGCCGGATTCAGGCGAAAATGAGCCGATGGAAGGGGTTCCCACGAAGGTGAAAGTGGCTCCGCTGGTCGAAGAGCCGCCCGGATTGCTGACTGTTATTCTTCCTGTTGAGCCGCTGCCGACAATGGCCTCGATCCTGCTGTCGGAGATGATATTGAACAGGGCGGGAGTACCGCCGAAATCGACATCCGTTATGCCCGATAGACCGGTGCCGGTAATAGTAATCACGGAACCGGTACCGCCGGACCGGGGTGAAAAGGAGGCGACCCTGGGAGTGGAGTAGTAAGTGAAGCTGTCCTCGCTGACGGCGGTGCCTCCGCGAGTAGTCACAGCTACAGGACCGCTGGAACCCCTGCTGACCACGGCGGTGATTTGCGTGTCTGAATCGACCTTGAAAGAAGCCGCCCTGGTGCCGCCGAATTCAACTTTGGTAGCTCCACCGAAGTTATTACCGGTGATAATTACGCTGGTGCGTATAATGCCGGAATCAGGCGAAAACGAACTGATGGAAGGAGTGCCCACGAAGGTAAAACTGGCCCGGCTGGTAGAGGAGTTGACCGGATTGCTGACCGTAATATTTCCTGAAGAGCCGCTGCCGACAGTGGCCTCGATCCTGTTGTCGGAGATGATATTGAACAGGGCGGGAGTGCCGCCGAAATCGACATCCGTTATACCCGATAGACCGGTTCCGGTGATAGTTATTACAGAACCGGTGCCCCCGTACATGGGTGAGAATGAAGCGACCCTGGGTGTGGAATAGTAAGTAAAGCTGTCACCGCTGGCGGTTGTGCCCCCGCGCGTGGTCACGGAGACAGGACCGGTGGAGCCCCTGCTGACCACGGCGGTGATTTGCTCGTCTGAGTCGACCTTGAAAGAAGCCGCCCTGGTACCGCCGAATTCAACCTTGCTGGCTCCATCGAAGTTGTTCCCTGTGATAACTACGCTGGTGCGCATAACCCCTGATTCAGGCGAGAATGAGCTGATTTCAGGAGGAGGAATATAGGTAAATTCGGACGCACTGGCGGTGGCGCCGCCGGCGGTGGTGACGGAGATGATACCGGTTGAACCGCTGCCGACAACGGCGGTTATTCTGTTTTTGGAGTTTACCTGGAAGGATGCGGACTCTGAACCTCCGAAACTCACAGAGGTTACGTCAGTGAAATTCCTGCCCATGATAATGACGCTGGTGCCTGTGCCACCCGTATCCGGCCTGAAATATGTGATGAGAGGATCATCAGCGGCATATACCGCGGCTGATGGAGCTGCTGCTATTATTGCCAGAGAGACGGCAAGCGCCATTACAAGAGCTTTAAACATTATTTTTTTTGATATTTTCATATACTGCTCCCAAATTCTCCATGTCGAGCCCGTACCGGATACCGGTTTCTTTGCTCCGGTATTCCTTTCAGGCCAGGCTCAAACAAGTATATTATATTATAATGCAATACGGGAAACATACATACACGTACTTTTTTCTCACATATATACCGGGAAGATTCAGGTCAAGGCCAATGTGCTTATCGGCCTGATTGAGAGCCGGAAGAGAGCCGGGGATATTCTATTTTTTATCCAGCATCTGTGCGATGGCCCGGATGTGGGCTGGAGATGTCCCGCAGCAGCCGCCGATCAATCTGGCGCCTGCCTGTAAACATTTCATTAACCCTGAAGCAAAATCGGAAGGGCTCATATCAAAAATAATTCGCTTATCGATCATTTTAGGTCTGCCCGCATTGGGTTGAGCGATGATGGGCAGCGGACTGACCTCCTTCATCCTGGAGACGATTTCAGATATTTGGAGCGGGTCAAGAGAGCCGCAATTGGTGCCGATGACGGTGGCGCCGGCTTCGGTTAACGCACGGGCGCAGTCCTGCGCCGTATTTCCCATCACGGTGCGTCCGCCGCGGTCCACGGTGTTGAAAGCAATAGATGCTATAACAGGTAAGTCGCCGATTTCCCTGCATGCCTGAAGAGCGCACAGGGCTTCCTGAAGATCGATCATGGTTTCAATAATAAATCCGTCCACTCCGCCTTCGGCCAGGATAGAGGCCTGTTCCCTGTAAGCCTTTAAGGCTTCTTCTTTAGGCAGACTGCCGTATGGCTTCAGCAGTTTTCCGGTTGATCCGATATCACCCAGGACATACTGTCCTTTTCCCGCAGCCGTTCTGGCCAGTTTCGCAGCCAGGAGGTTTACTTCTCTGATGTCCACCTCTGTTTTATGGGATTCGGTGGATACGCGGTTCATGGTCAGGGTATTGGTGATGATGATATCCGCCCCGCTGTCCAGGTATTTGCGATGTATATCCAGCACCGCATCAGGATGAGAGACGGTGGTATGACCTCCCATCTCAAGTCCTTCCTCGGCTAGTTGAGTGCCCATTGCGCCATCCAGCAGGATAGGCTTTTGGCTAGCGGCGATAAATTCTGACAGCTTCACTAATTCACTCTTACCCTATACATGTTACGATTTTATGCAACTAATGTATCAATTATAACATAAACAGATGACAATCCAAGTAAACAGCCCCGGCTGTAGACAACCCCGGCTGTTTATGATACAACAACTAGTAAACAGGGGCAAGGACACAACCGGTAACTGTTTAACACTGTTCATGCGTAAATATTACCTTTTAAGGAGGCTGGTATGTCGATAGAAGACCTGGAGAAACGTGTGCAGGCTATTGAGGCCCTGGAGAAAATCAAGAAACTGCACCAGAGCTATATTAACCTGATGGACAATCTGAAGTACGAGGAAGTGCTTGACCTGTTTACCTCGGATGCCACGGTGGAAATACGCAACTCCGGTGTTAAAAAGGGCAGGAAAGAGATGTCTGAGGTCTATATCGGGGTGCTGGCCAGGAACCGGGGCGATACCAGACTGGAAGGGCACATGGCGATTGAGCCGGATATTGAAGTAAACGGTGATACCGCTGAAGGTACGTGGCTTATTTATATGCTCTTTTCCAGACCGTCTATTCAATGGGTGCAGGGAAAAAATGAGTGTACTTACCGCAAAGAAAACGGCGTATGGAAAATAAGCAAACTGAAGTTCACGCGTACCCTGGCCTCCGATCCTTCGATGTACCCGTAAATGACATCTATTCACCGGCAAGAAGTCTGTTGTTTTATTGTTGCATGAGATATCAGTTAAAAGGCGGCGATTTGAAATTTTCCACTCCTGCAATTATTATGAGCGTATGTTAAAAAGAGCGGTGTATATATCATTGCGATAGTATGCAAACAGGTCAATGAAGGGCATTCCCGAAGAGCAGGCATTCCTGATTGTTGGCCTGTTTTTCTAATATAGGCAGTAGAACATGCAGGCGTGTCCGTTTAACGCTTTAAGTGAAACGGCAGGATAATCCGAAGACAAACTGATCAGGAGGTAAAATATGCCAACTCTGGATGATTTTCATGCCTATGGAGAGGAACTGGAGAAACAACTGATACTCAAGACATCCCCGGTAGCCGTAAAAATGCTGAAAAATAAAGATGAAATTCCAGCCGGGGCCTACCGTCCGAAGAGGGACCACAACGTTCATCTAGCCCAGTGTCAGGCCTTTGCCATGTCCCGCAGAGAAAAGGCCACGGTAGCCATGTGCAAAGAGGACCACTGGTGTCCTGCCGCCCTTCTGGCCTATGGATTGGTTGAGAGACCGGCCGTAATCGCGGGTCATCCCTATGACACCTTTGAATACGGCAAATATATCGGAATCCTTACTGCCCCTTTGACCACCACGTCATTTGTACCGGACTCAGTGATAATTTATTCGGATACAGCTCAGCTCAGGAGTTTGCTTATGACGTTTCCGGTCGAAGAAGTGCAGCAGGTTAACAGCCATTTCTTTCCTCCCTCATGTGCTTATTCCGTGGTACATGTCATGTTGACAGGGCAATACTGGGCTGTACTGCCCGACCCGGGAGAAAAACAGAGGGCGCTGAGCGGAGATGACGAAATGATGTTCGGTGTTCCGGCTGATAAAATGGAAAAAGTGGTCTCCCGGCTGAAAAAGTTCGAAGGCACTCCTCTTTCCTACAGGAACCATAACACATTGATGCTGCCGGACTTTCCCCATCCTGGTTTTTATAAGGATATGTTCAGGGGATGGGGGCTGGAGGTCAAGGACTAGCAGCGAGCTTCAACCGGGTAAATTTATCAAAGCATGGCGGCTTTGGTCCTTTTCCCGGCTTCCGGTCGATCTTTATATAAACAAAACGGGCGCCAATTATTTGACCAGAAGGCTGGTAAGTTCGTGCATGTCCCGCAGCTCTTCCAGCCTTTCAACCGTTTTCAATATCTGCTCCGCCCTTTGCGGGGAAACTATCCCGGAATAGGCCATATTGGCAAGGTACTTAGCCTTGATCCGGTCTGTACTGAGAGGGTTCATGCGGAAGTCTCCCAGGGCGAAATCAGCCTGGCCGGTGTATATTTGACCGTTTTTCATTTCAACCCGGACCCTTGCAGCGGGCACTTGGCCCGGCGCTATGGAGCCCCTGAGCTCCATTTTATCGATCAGGGTTTTTACCAGCGGATCGTTGAGGCATTCATCGCTGAAATGCTCCGGTCTCACATCCTTTCTGATAAGGGCGGTGGCCACGGTATACCTGATGCTGAAAACGCCGTCTACCTGAGGGGTTTCTCCGGGCGTAAATGGCTGTCCCACGAAGGTCTCCAGGACGCCGGGTGTTATTTCTACGGTAATCTTTCCTATTTCGTCCGCTTTGCAGGTATTCCGGCGGGCGATTTGCAGGGCGCTGTCGATGGATAAATGTGTCGCGCGGCAGGCGGAATAGGGCTTGATGACACAGTCGGCATAGAATTTCTTTCCGATATCCCGGGTAAGGTCTTCGGTAGTATGGTTCGGACAAAAGAGGGCAAAATAACCCCTGGGCCCCATGAACGGCTCTTTGACTCCGGCGAAGCCCTCTCCGGCCAGCTCGGCGGAGAATATTCCGTTCCTGGCAGACAGGGCATTATTCAGCTTGAAAGACATGGTCTTGTCATAAAGAACGGCTACGCTGCCTGAAAGCTGGTTCAGGGCAATGCCAAAGGCATTGAAGACCTGTTTTTCGTTCAGCCTGAGTAATTTTGCAGCGATCGCGGCGGCGCCGAAAACATTAAACGTACCGGTATTGTCCCATCCCAGTTTGAAATCATATCCGGAGGAGACACCCAGCCTGGAAGCAATGTCATCTCCGATGACCAGGGCAGTGATCAACTCTTTGCCGCTGGCCGCCTGCTGCTCGGCTACGGCCAGGGCGGACGGAATGGTAGTACCGCTGATATGTGCCGGACTAGTATTGTTCTCGCCTTCAGCTTCCACCGGCTCAAAGTCGAGAGAACGGGCCATCAGGCTGTTCATGGCTGCGGCATTATGGGCCGGAAATTTGCCGCCGTGGACTATCAGGGTGCTTTCCCCGGCGCCGCCCCACCTCCTTACCAGCTCCAGCATACCTCGGCAGCCGGCGGTTTCCGCACCAGCCATAGCACAGCCCAGCGTATCAAGTATACGCAGTTTGGCTTTTTCAATATATTCGGTATCAAGCGATTCAAATCCGGTCTCTACCACATTTTTTACCAGCTCAGCAGTAATACTCATTGCCCCTCCTGCAACTATCAAATTACTGAACAACCAGAGATGAGTTAAGCCTGAAGAATCAGCTTATCGGCCGGCCTGACGGCCGATTTATGCCATTATAGCATGTTTTACCACAGGCCGGTCATAGCGGACCGTTGCGCAAAGCAGTGAGGGCACCCGCTTTACTCTCCCTTGCTGGAAAGGACCACGTTCTCCCTGGTCAGCAGGCGGGAGAGATACAGTACAATAATCCAGACCAGGACCGCGCCCAGCAGGTACCAGAGGGTGAATGCCCAGGAGGTAATGTCAATTGCGCCCAGCCCCACGCCCGCCGGAATGGCGATCATCAGCCCGAACCCCACCAGGAAGGAAGGGGCGATGGCGATGTCCGGGTTGTTAGCCAGAGAGAAAAGCACGATGAAGGCCAGCACCCCGGATAAAAGCAGGGGGTTGACCACGAACCCGGTCAGCAGCACGCTTACAGGTAATACGATTTCGCCTGTAGCCGGCACTATAGCCGCAAAATTGACCGCCAGGACGACGATCAGCGTTGCTATGATGGAGATGACCAGTCCCGGCAGGAAAACTGCCAGGCATTTGCCCATCCAGATCGCTTTGGGACTGAGCGGGGTTGCCAGGAGCGACTCAATGTTGCCGTTGACTTTTTCCCTGGTCACCGAAAGGCTGCCGGAGGCCCAGATAAAGGCCATCAGCACCAGGAACGGTACAAAATAGGCTACCAGGCCCATGATCATTTCCACGAAAGGAGCAGCCTCTTTTTCACCCAGCCAGGACTGTCGCCCCAGGGCGATGCTGATGCCGATGGCTGCGCCCAGACTTATCACCCCGGAAATAGCCAGCATGATGCGGAAGGCCCCGCTCTGCCGCAGTTCCCTGAAATCTCGTTGAAGGACAACAAACATATCCGTTAAAATCCACCCCTATTCGGATAGTATTATTCTCTCCCTGGTAAGCCGGGGCAGCAACAGAATAACTATCACACCGATGACTGCGGACAGTCCCAGGTTTATCACGGTGAAAACCCAGGAAGCGGTATCCAGTATCGAACGCACCGCCAGGTTGATGAAAAGGGTAATAATCAGGGGCAGGAAGACCTGCGCGATAACATTGGCCGTGGCCGGTTTAGCCGTCAGCCCGACCATGTGGACCAGCAGGCAGAGGCTCAGATACATCAGGGGAACGGCCAGGAAGCTGCTAATGCCGATCCAGGGATTCATCAGGAAACCCGTACTAGGCACAAAATAGATATAGTTGATGGCGAAAAGGGATATCAGGGCAAAGAGCATCCCCACGATTAGCCCGGGTAAATAGATCGCCAGGCTCTTGCCAGCCCAGATGGACTTTTCTCCCAGGGGTGTGGCCAGCAGGGACTGGATAACGCCCCTGGACTTTTCGCGGGTTATAATCTGGAAGGCGAAAGAATTCAGGTTGACGCCCAGGCCGATCAGGCAATTGACCGCCATCAGCAGCGATAGGGCTATCTCCAGTTGGCCCCTGTCCGGTGAGGGGCTTTCCATCAGGGGACGGATGAAGGCCAGGCTTAATGTCACCGCCACTCCCACTGCGCACATCAGCGTGATAATGATAGAAATTACGGTTACGGTCGTAGACCTCAGATTATGCTTCATTCCTGAGAAGGTTATCAGCGCAAGCCCTGTCATGGCGTCTCCACCTCCTTGAGGATTGATGAATACATCTCCTCCAGGGAGGCCTCTTTTCTCTGGGCCGTTTCTATTTTTACATTGTATTTGAGTAGATGGCTGATGATATCCGAGACCTCTACTCCGCTCTCGGGAGCGAAAAGGAGGTATTTCCCGTCTTTTGTCTGCAGTCCCAGTCCGGGCAGGGTTTTCAGTTCGCTCAGAACGCTGTCCTGTATTTCCTCAGCGGTCTCGATACGTATTCCCCCCTGTCCCATCTGTCGCCTCAGGCCTTCCAGTTCACCGTAGAGCTTGATCTCGCCCCTGTCGATCAGGGCAATGCGGTTGCAGATGCGCTGTACCTCATCCAGGTTGTGGGAACTCAGGAAAACAGTCTTGTGTTCACCGTGGGCGATCTCCAGCAATATCTGCCGGATTTCGATTTGGCCGGAGGGGTCCACTCCCGCCGTCGGCTCATCAAGCACCAGCACTTCCGGATCGTGCACCATAGCCCGCGCCAGGGCCAATCTCTGTTTCATTCCCCTGGAGTAAGTTCCAGCCCTGTCTCCTCCTCTGCCTTCCAGTCCGACATCATGCAAAAGTTTTTTGATCTTCGCTCCGGCATCCGGTACGTGGTATATCCTGGAGTAATATGCCAGGTTTTCAATACCCGTCATATTGTCATACAGTCCCGCGGGGTCCAGGGCGAAACCTATTTTACCGCGGGTTTCGCTGCGGTCGATATCCCTGCCCAGGATATCCAGCTTTCCGGAGTCTGCTTTAAGCAGACCCAGCAGAATCCTGATGGTGGTGGTCTTTCCGGCCCCGTTGGGACCCAGGTAGCCGAAAATATCCCCGGCGGCAACCGTAAAGCTGATACCCTTCAGTATCTCCCTCCCTCCCAGCGACTTCCTGATATTTTCCAGGCTGATTGCAGTGTCCATTTAATTACCTCTGGCTGAAAATATACATTTTGAGAGCTTCTCAGCTTCACATGCATGTTTTATTTAACATGTAAATCTTATTTGTAAGTTCAATAATACAAAATAAAGGACATATTTGTCAAGTGATGGAGGGAGGCTTCTGATTTTTTCAGTCAGCATGCGTCAATCGGTCCTCAAAGAGAAGATAACACTCTCTATAAAAATCGGCAATCTCCTTAGGACTCAGGAGGCGGGAAAAGGCACCTATTCCGTCAGAATTTCAGGATATCGAAGGGTGTGAAACCAAAAAGATTACTACGTCCCGACGAAGAAAAGGGATGTATTGAGCCGATTTGGAGAAAGGACGCAATCGGGGCTCAGAATGGGCAGAAAAATACAGATTATATATTATGTATAGCACTTATATTGACTCGTCATTGCGAGAAGTGCAACGACGAAGCAATCTAATTCGACTATAAATAGAATCGGACGGCAACCGGGCTCGATCCATGACCTGAAACAGGGACACAACTATATACGACTGTCCTGATCCCTGATACAAAGCTATGAGATCGCTTCGGAGGGTAAATGATTCCTTTGAATGAACCAACCACCACCACATAGCGGGAAGGCATAAGTTGTCACGTGGGTTCATTGACTTCATAGGGTAGCTGTCCCCGCTGCCTGCTTTGGCTCGCGATGACGAGTTGGGATTTATGCCTGAATTAACAGGCCACGGTGCCACGTATGTATAACGATGAGGCCGCTACGAGAGCATTTTTACACTACACAGCGCCGCTATCAGAGGCATGGATGATTTTTTATCCGGTCACGAGGAAGTGAAAAACAGTATAGTAATACATCCCCACGCTTATGAATGGGCACGCTTTTTAAATCGAATACCTGGTTCACCCCGTCCCTTATCTCTGTGCGGGGGAGACATGAAAATCCGCCGGTATTACACTAATTTTTTCGATCAGAGATTAACCCGAACATTATGCCTGCCCCGTCCTCCTGAGGATGCTGCGGCAATCGCTGGTTGCCGTGCCCGACGGGAGAGAGGGCTGCGCCGCTATCCGGCATAACGTGTCAACAGAACCTCGCCTTATGGGAGTTGACGATCCACTTGCTGATTTCAATGGGTTTGTCCGATTCAAATATCTTGTTTTCTTTGCTGGTCGGCTGCATATCGACTATGTTGACGCCGAACACAGAGTATTTTTTGACCTTTTTTCCATCAACGGGGGCATTTACCCTTACCAGAGCGGCGCCTCTCCCCAGCGGCCCGCCGGCTCCGGCGCCGGCATTGGTATAAAAGAATACGCTGCTTCCCGGCTCTTTCAATCCCTGAATCTGCTGCAATATTTCATCATGGGTATAATATTTTATCTTCGATATAGCTTGCCTGGGCGTCATCTCCACCTTTTTGGCAGTCTCATCAAACCATCCTTCCGCGATTATCATGCCGGGATTTTGCTCTAATATGTCATAATTCTGAACCTTGACTTCCCTGGCCTCTGCGTCCGAAGGATCGAAGATGATAATATTAGTCCGCTTGGCGCCATTTTCGCTCATTTTAACTACCGCCTTAAGATAGGGTACGATCCCGGCATCAATAATCGGATTTGCCGCCAGATGTTTTTTGACAATTTCAGGAATATCCCTGGGGCCTGATAATTTCGCCCCTTTTTGGTCTTTGTCGTTGCGTTTCCAGAACATGTTGTTCCTCTCTTAACTATATTTTTATATAATGCACCACCAGGACAGGCATAAAGGCGCGGTCTTTCAGAATTTATCCGAAAATAAATGAAAATACCACCGGTTTACGCTGAACGGAGGCGGGTCAAACAGGAGGAGGAGGGAGGTCGAGAAGCAGAAAGGCGGACTTTCCATTGTCCGTGAAGTTGACATTAAATGATTGAAGCATACTCAAGTATGCATTTTTTCCCGCTATGTAATGTTTTATACCCGGATGCGCAGCGGAAGGGCCCGTAAATGAGTTTTTCTTTTGTCTATTGACTTCCGGATTGCTTTCTGAATTATCTTCACAGTCGGTTTGTAGTAACAACGGGCTGGACAGGGGGTTGAACAGGTGATTATTTCCGTAGATTTTGGAGAGGCCTGTACTAACTCTCGAAGATGTGAATAGAAAGCAAATAGATACCAGTGAGCAAAACAGGCAAAGAAAAGTGAAGGCGTTTAGAATGCGCTGTCTTCCGTTCAAGCCACCGGTATTCACTTTAATCATGACAGTTTTACTCGATATCTTTCCAGAGAAACAAGTGGGGATGACATCATCATTATAACCTTAAATACCGTCTGAATCAATCAATTGAAACTCAGGATGGAAGTAACCGGGAGCATAGTATAAACTAACCAACGTTTGTCTATATTAGATAAAAAAGAGTCCTGCTTTTGTGATGTTTTGTACATTTTATACACGCATAATTCCCTGTACACTTCATAACAGGATGGATACAGGCCCGGCCGGACCGGTGCCCCCGGCAAGTAATGGGGAAGTGATCCTGGACTCTACCAGGTACCCGCGCGGCAGGCACAGGAAGACATCACTGGAGCCAAATAAGACCGAGGCGAGTGAAGAGTTAAGTGAGAAAAGCTACAGGCTGAATATGGAAGGTCTATCCGAAAGAAAGATGAGGCTGTTTCTGAAAAACTACCTGGCAGACCAGGGATGGAATCTCAATGCTTCCAATATACCTGACAGCCCGATCGATATCGAGGCAAGATCGGGACGGAGAAAATGGATAATCAAACTGACGGGAAGAAGTTTTCACCAGAGCGATCCAGTGGTCCCGTTTGTGGTGGTACTTGGTGAAATTCTACAAAGGATGGATGATCCCAACGATAAATACAGCATAGCCCTGCAGGATACTCAGCCGTTTTTCAGATTATGGAAGAGGCTGCCGCTCCTGGCCAAACAGCGCAGCGGGATTACCGCATTATTTGTAAATCCAGCCGGTCTGGTAAGAGAAGAAGTCGTATAAAAGCATTTGGTTAATTTGCACAAAAAATTAACCTGTATTTCTGATATTTCGTCCGTAGACCCCTTTATTGCCCTCCTTTAAACTGGTATTATCATGCAAAATAAATAAATACCGGCGAATTGCACAAATAACAAACGGGTAATAATCCCCAGCCGTATGAAAAAACGTCATGAAAACAAAGTTGAAGAAGAGGAGATTTGAAATGAATGTTTTCGCACCTGTTATGAATCCCATTGTTCACTGGTTGAACTCGGGTTCGACCAGAAAAGATGCCTGGATAAGGCGGGGACTGGTTATCCTGCTGATGGCTGTCCTGGTATATGCCACATTCTGGGTGGTGCCGCACCAGATATTGGCCGGAGACCCAAACGGAGCGGATACACTGGAGTCCGATCCGAACTGGGCCGTAAACATGGTCTGGACGCTGGTGGCCGGATTCCTGGTCTGGTTGATGCAGCTTGGCTTTGCCTTCCTGGGATCCGGTCTGATACGGTCCAAGAATAACGTGAACTACTGGACCAAAAGCTTCATGGACTTCTGTATTTCGTCAATCGGTTTCTGGGCGTTCGGTTTTGCCCTGATGTTCGGAGGTTCGGCCCTTTTCCCGGGTCTGGACGATGGAAACGCCATCATCGGTTATTCAGGATTTTTCCTGACCGGCGAGGCCTATGATGTAACCACCATGATGATGTGGTTCTTCCAGATGTGTTTCATGGCTACAGCCTGTACCATCGTGGCCGGTGCGGTGGCCGAAAGAATGAAAATTACCGGATACCTGGCTTATGCCTTTATTCTCGGCGCTATTGTTTATCCGATTTACGGCCACTGGGTCTGGGGCGGCGGCTGGTTGAGCACTCTTGAAATCATGGGCGCCACCGGCGTCAAAGATTTCGCCGGCTCAGGCGTGGTACATGCGGTAGGCGGACTGGCAGCCTTCATAGGCGCAGCCCTGGTTGGTCCCCGCATCGGTAAATTCAACAAAGACGGCACCCCCAACGCGATCAAGGGCCACAATATCCCGTTCGTGGTAGTGGGTACATTCATCCTGTTCTTCGGCTGGTTCGGTTTTAATCCGGGAAGCACGGTGGCGGCGACCGATCTGCGTATCTCGGTGATCGCGGTCAACACCTTCCTGGCAGGCGTGGCAGGGGCCATAGTGGCGCTGTACTGGACATTTGCCAAAACCGGGAAAATGGATATAGTAATGGGCTGTAACGGCACCCTGGTAGGCCTGGTGGCCATCACCGCTCCCTGCGCCTATGTCGCTCCCTGGGCGGCTGTTGTGATCGGTGCGCTGTCGGTACCGGTGATGATGTGGGTCAGCTACCTGGTAGAGCGTGTTTTTAAAGTTGACGATGCCGTGGGTGCAGTCCCGGTCCACTTCGGCGGAGGCATTTTCGGTCTGTTGATGGTCGGTGTTTTCGCCGACGGCACCTATGGCGATGTGTATGGACTTATCACGGGAAATGCCGGGCAACTGGTGTTGCAGATAATCGATATCCTGGTACTGATGGCCTGGGTTATACCGACAATGTTCCTGACATTCTATGTTATCAAAAAGACCATTGGACTGCGAGCCAGCAGGAAAGAGGAGCTTCAGGGGCTGGATATTCCCGAGCATGGAATGGAAGCCTATGCTAAAGAAGAAGAGTTAGCCCAATAGACGATAAGTATACCCTATGTGAGACTGGAAAAGGCTTACAGGTAACGGTCTCTCAGCGGAAGTCCGGCAAGGGAGTAATAACACGATTTAACTCCCTGCCGGTTCACCATACCAATGTTATTTACAGGCCCATCAGGAATATAATATGATCCTGATATAGAATAATCCGGGAAAGGGGGGAAGAAAAATGCCGGATGATCAATCAAAATCCGTGGATGAAATCATCAATGAGTTACACCAACATGATGTGCGTTTCATTTACCTGCATTTTACCGATGTTCTGGGTGCGGTGAAAAACGTGACGATTCCCCTGGAGCAGTTTCCCGACTGCATAAAGCGGGGGAACTGGTTTGACGGTTCATCGGTGGAAGGCTATGCCCGTATCCTGGAAAGCGACATGTATCTCAAGCCGGAGCTGTCCACGCTATCCATACTTCCCTGGGAAGAGGACGGACAACCGGCAGCCCAGGTGATCTGCTCTTTACTGACTCCCGACGGGGAGCTTTTCGGTGGAGATCCACGCACCTCTCTTATCCGGGCAGTCAGGGAAGCCAATTCCCTGGGATATGATTTTACCGTTGCCCCGGAACTCGAGTTCATTTTGTTCTCACCCAGGGAAGGCAACAAAATGGGGATGCTGTCCCAGGACCATGCCGGATACTTTGATTTGTCTACCGGTCTGGAGCTATCACTGAGAAAGGAAATGGTCTGGACGCTGAACCAGATGTCTATTGGGGTTGAGACTAGCCATCATGAGCTGGCGGTGGGACAGCAGGAAATCGATTTTACACCTGAAAGTGCTCTACGCAGCGCGGACAACCTGGTCACAGCCCGCTATACCCTGAGGGCTATCGCCCGCAAGCACGGCCTGGGGGCGACCTTCATGCCCAAACCGGTAAACGGAATGGAAGGCAGCGGCATGCATATTCACCAGAGCCTGAGGAAAATAAAGACAGGCCGCAATGCCTTCGCGGACGAGACCGATGATTACGGTCTGTCCGAGGTAGCCCGGCATTTTCTGGCCGGACTGCTCTATCATGCGCGCAGTTTATGTCTGGTATTAAATCCGCTGGTGAACTCATACAAGCGGCTGGTGAAGGGATTTGAAGCCCCGGTATATAATACATGGGCACGGGTGAACCGCTCTGCTCTGATCCGTGTACCCCGCATAAACCCGCAGCGCCTGGACACCACCAGGCTTGAGATAAGGAATCCCGATCCGTCCTGTAATCCCTACCTGGCCTATACACTGCTGTTGAAATGCGGTCTGCACGGAATCAAGGAGAAGCTGCCGCTGCCGCCTCCGGTTGAAGAGAACCTTTTTGCCTTCGATAATGTTGAACTGCAAAGGCGGCAGATAGAACACCTGCCTGAAACGCTGGGAGAAGCCCTGGCGACCTTTCAGGAGGACGAAGTTATCAGGGAGGCCCTGGGCGATCTGATATTCAGCAAATTGCTGGAGACCAAAAGACGGGAATGGCAGGAATACTGTAGCTATGTGACGGTCTGGGAAATCGAGCGCTATCTGGGAGAATAAAAAATGCCCTCGGTGATGCAAGTCTTGAAAACAGCGATGCCCCCCGGGTCGGAAATTATTGCCGGTGAAGCGGGGCTGTATAATGAGGTGAGCTGGGTTATTGTAGTGAGACCGACTCCTCCCGGTTTCGACAGCCTGAAAGGCAATGAGCTGGCTATTATCGGGAACAACGTGGCAGCCGGATTGGGCGTCAATCCGGCCTATCTTGTCTCGACTCTGGCTGAACGCGGAGCGTCCGGGATCGGTATGCTGGGGGAGATCAGCCGTGAGGTCAGACGCCAGGCACAAGCCGATAAAATCCCCCTGATACAACTGCCCTCGCAAACCAGTATAGGCACGCTTGAGAGCGCCGTCACCCGCATGATCAGCGAAGAAAGACAGGAGCTGTACCAGCGGGAACGTGAACTCAATCATTCACTGATGGAACTGGCCCTGGCCGGGGGAGGGAGCCAGGCGATTATCCAGAGACTGCGTCAATTGACCGGCAGAAACCTGGGATTTATCGACCTCAACCATAATCCTGATTTTCCAATCGATCCGCCGGTGGCCAGGGCACTGAAAAAGCACCTGGACCAGGCGATTTTTCAGTTGCAGAGCGAGTCTGCTGTTTCAGCCACCCCTATAATCGGTTTCAGCCTGGAACAGCAGCAGGCCGCTTTCCTGGGGCTGATCAAGGTGGGAAGGGAGATCAAGGGATACCTGATAGTGATGGCGGAGGAAGACAGGCTCTCGGAGGCTGACCGCCTGGCTGTCAGAGTGGGGGTTATGGCGCTGGCTGTAGAGATGTCCCGGCGCCAGGCAGTGAAGGAGACCGAGGCCCGCTACGAGTCGGATATAATCGAAGAGCTGTTAAACGGCGGTCTCTCCGCCGGGGATATAGATGAAATCGGTAAAAGGATCAACCTGGATACGTCGCTTCCCTATGTCTGCCTTTACCTGCGCGGGGAAGAGATATCACCGGATGCAGCCGCAGACCTCAAGACTGTTTCCCGCCTGCTGACGGACAGCCGCTGTTACTATCATGACGAGGATATTGTCATCCTGCATCCGCTGGAAAAAATGAAGACGGTAGTCGAGCTGAGGAAAATCGGAAAAGATATGATGAGTAAACTGGCGGCGGGTATTAAGGGGCCTATGACCATAGGAATAGGACGCTCATGTACCGGTCTTGCCTGTGTTCCCGGCTCTTTCCGTGAAGCGGAACAGGCGCTGACCATGGGACTCAGGCTTTTCGGATCTGGTTCGGTAACCTGCTTTGCCGATCTGGGGATCTACCGTCTTTTGTATGCCCTGAAATCCAGCGGGGAGCTGGATGTCTTCTGCCAGGATTACCTGGGTGCGCTGATGGAATACGACCGCAAACATGAAGGAGAGCTGGTACATACGCTGAAGGTATTTCTTTTCCACAGCGCCATGGCTGAGGCTGCCCGTGAGCTGCATGTCCACCGCAATACCCTGCTGTACCGGCTGGAGCGGATCCAGGAAATAACCGGCGCCAATCTGGAAGACGGAGAAGCCCGCCTGACGATGTATGTGGCCGTGCTGGCCAGCGAGGTAATCAGGGCCGGCTGATGAGATAGCTGAAAATACCACATTTCCCGGATTTTCAGGGTAGAATGCCGAAATATTCGACATTCTACCAATGATAATGACGGGGATAACATCATATTTGGTAATTTACACAGCCGGATTTTACCACTGATGCTTGCAGTCGTCGCATATCCACCAGATGCCGGGTACCGCCTTGAGACTGGCGCCGCCGGGACAGGAAGTAACTTTTTTACTTCCGCATTTGGGACAGGCCTCGGGCTTTTTTGATTCTCTGCTGTCTTTGATAAATTGCTGTTCTCCTTCGTGTTGTACCATTTTAGCCTCCAGTATTTCGAAAGATACATCGCCGTTAAATACCAATAAAATTACCGGTACAGTTATATCATATATTAATATCAGCAGATCTTAACGGTAATGCAATCAGTATATGCTTATATATGGGGTAATCTCAATCGGGAAGGTGTATCGGGGACAAAAATAGTCATGTGAGGTCAACGGAAAGGTCTACAGGCTCCGTCTCAAGCCGTTAATCCAGGTTTATCCCAAAGGCATTGGCCCTTTTTTTAAAATCTTCCAGGGATTCCTCTTTCCAGGGAAGATATTTCAGGTCTGTCGGGCTTCTGAAGGCATAGAGCAGCAAATCAATTATTTCTTTCGACGGATTACCCAGTCTGATAACGGTTTCTTTTCTTACCGGGAATACCTGTCCTGTAACCAGTGCGGGAACGTTGGGATAATAAATATTGACCAGTCCGAAAACCGCTTTTTCCTCGCATATTTTTACTTTTTCTTCGGATAGTATCCAGCCGTAAGAAAGACAGGACGGGGAAAGTAAAAAGAGACAGGGCTGAAGATGAATCAGCCGGTCGACAGTGATTATTTCCCCTGCTCCAAAAAACAGTCCCAGGACCGGGATCTTGGAGAAAATTTTCCGGATTTTGGTCAATTTCAAGACCAGACCAGAGAAATAGATAACTATTATGCCAAGGGCAATGCCGAAACCTGGATAAACCCTGGATGGAGGGAGAAACAACGTAAGAAATTTCTTTCCTATATCTTCGGCATTATTAAAAAGAAAGGCCAGAATAATAATCAAAACCGCAATAGGCAGCCAGAAAGCCAGACCAAAAAGCACAAAGGTAAATTGACTCTTAAAGAAACCTTTCATTTCAGTATCTGCCTGAACACAAACTCAAGTATCGGTCAGTGTCAACTACCAGTTGATGTCAAGTACCAGTATTATGGCTTGAACTGAAACGAAAATCAATAATCTCCGGTTTTATTTTGAACGGCTGCTTCCGCCCTATTTTTCCAGGGGTACGATGAATATCATCAGGATATATGCCAGGACGGCCGCCATATTGAAGGCTATAAGCAAGATAACGGCCAGAACCCTTATAAGTGTCGGATCCAGGTTAAAATAATCGGCGATTCCGGAACAGACCCCTGCCAGCATGCGGTTACTGCTGCTTCGATAAAGTCTCTTTGCCATATGGCCCTCCTCAGACCCGCTCACCGGAAAAAGCGTGGGACCGGTTTTATGCGGGCTTGCTTGATCAACCTGTTATTTACATGGTAACAGGGAAACGGCTGCCAGTCACCGGGGATTTGAGGAGTATACCGGTAGATATCTATGGCAGTATTTACCTGGCCGAAAGACCAGGGAGAGGGACCATACCAATTTCAACCTGGATCTTTCCACTCCGGATTCAAGGTTATAATCAATTCTACCTTTTTACTGAGCATACCCTTGGTTTGTGGTCAAGAGATAGAGGGTTCAGGTCCTCTACCGCACAAAACACATGCTTCTCATAAAAACCACCTTTCTCTGGCTGTATCATATCTCCACGATGGCGTTATATCATCCTTTTACTTTATCCCGGTATTGCGGCTGTTTTGTGGGCATCAAGACCGGCTTTTCCGGTCTAAACTGCCTGACCGGAATTTTGGACTCTTGACAGGTATGCTATAATCAAATGAGGTGATCAAGTAAGACCGTCATCATAAAAATCCCATGCGTATTGTTACTTTAAATATTTATTTATACTGTCCATTTGTCGATTGTGCATATCGATCAATTGATATATTGGCTTATTTACATAAAATGTCACTGCTGTCCAGGATTTTTTTTGAAACCAGATAAAGAAGTCCGGAATTCTTTCTGCCATAGTAGTTACTGCCAGTATTCCTTCTGGCAGTTGATTGGGGATTTTCCCAAGCCTCAATTTCCCCAGGTATTGGGGGTCAGGGGGGTGATAAGGTGAATATTGAATCTGGCCTGAATATTTAAAAACCAGCTTGCCTGTGTTTATTCGTTTCTGAGTCAGATTCAATCTGGAATGTTATTCTGGACAAGTCTATTATCATAATATAGCCAGAAATTCGCAAATAATTTAACGGAGGGTAACTTTATAATGAAAAAATTGCCTCTAATCATGATGGTACTCATATTATTGGGAGGATTGATCGTCACCGGATGTTCCAATGCAACCGAATCTTCTTCTACTAAAACCTCCACGGCCCAGGCTACGACTTCGTCTCCATCTACCACTTCGAGCGTTGTTCCCTCTAAGACTACGACTTCAGCACAGAGTCCTCCTTCATCACCCTTTAAAACTACTACGTCTGTCCCATCTGCCGGTCAGCCGAAATACGGAGGGACGATCACATATATCTCTGATATGGTGCCATATACGCCAATTGGTTGGCCACCTGACATTTTTGGCACTGTTGTCACTTCGGTACAGCCATGCCTGGAGAATCTTCTGAATGAGCTTCCCGGTCCGAAATACGAACCTGTACTGGCAGAATCCTATGAAGCTCATCCTGCCGAAAAATATATCGACTTTAAAATAAGGAAAGGCGTTAAATTCCATGATGGTTCTGACCTCACAGCAGAGGTCGTTAGATGGAACTACCAGATAAAAGTTGACGCTAACAGCATGGGATCGGACAACTGGGAAAAGATCGAGGTAATTGACGATTATTCCGTCAGGATCCATGTAAAACAGTGGCGGAATTTTGAATTGAAAGGCTTTTCCGGCCCCATGATAGTATCGAAAGCGGCCTTTGAGAAAAATGGCGTTGAATGGATGCAATGGCATCCTGTGGGCACCGGACCTTTCGAATTTGTCAGTTATGAAGAAAATACCGCTTTCAAGGCTAAAAAGTTTGATAACTACTGGCAAAAGGGTAAACCTTATATAGATGAGGTTATCCATCTATATGTTACTGACTGGACGACACAGAAGGCAGCTATGCAGTCTGGTGCGGCGGATTTCATGTTTTGTGAACTGGGCAAAGTGCCGGCTGATATGAAAGCTCTCGGTTTCGAGGTAATGACCCAGGTACAATGTGTATTCTGTCTTACAACCGATAGTGTCAATGAGGATTCTCCTTATTCAAAAAAGAAGGTACGCGAAGCCCTGGAATATGCTATTGACAAAGAAGAAATAGCTGAAGGCCTGGGCTATGGTTTTTGGAAAGCTCCTTACCAGATAATACCGCGCGACCATCCGGCCTGGGACCCGAACTATAAGGGCGGCACCCGTACATATAATCCTGAGAAAGCCAGGCAACTTCTGGCTGAAGCGGGTTATCCTGAGGGATTTAAAACCACTTTGACTCCTGCTGCTGCATCACTGGACAGGAATGTCAATGTTGCAGTTCAGTCTTACCTCAAACAAGTTGGCATTGAAGCCGAACTGGAATTTGTTGAACAGTCCAAATTTATGGAATTTGTATTCGGCGGGTGGCAAAACCGCATAATTAACGACACCGTAGCCAGTTACGCCAATTACCTCTATACTCTTAACTTAATGTATTCCCCCGAATACACTTTGCTAAAAAGCCTTAAACGGCCTGACTCATATATCCAAAAACTAAAAGCAGGGGTTGCCTCTCCAGATATCGATATCCCGGCAGTGCGCGATCTTTGCTACAACTTAATTGAAGAAGAGGTGTTTGTTATCCCCGTGTATGAGGGAGGCAAGGGGATTGCCTACAACGACTATATTAAGGATCTTGGCTTTCTAACGTTTGGAGATCCCTACTATTTTAGATGGGGTAATGTCTGGTTAGACAAATAACCTTATATTGTAACAGGTACGCTTCAGGTAGTCCCAGCCCAACGGGTGGGACTACCTGAAGCGGGCTTCATTCCGGTCGAAAGTCTTTTTTTCAGAGGTCAATTAGAGGTATTTATGTCTACCTATATTATTCGCAGGTTTATTCAATCTGTAATTGTTCTTATTCTTGTCTCTCTAATCGTGTTTACCGCTATGCGTTTGCTGCCGGGTGACCCTATCTTAATGTTGATAACCCGGGAGGCTTCACAGGAATTTACCATACAACAACTGGAAGATCTCAGGCATCAGTATGGATTGGATAAGCCTATCATAGTGCAGTATTTTGACTGGCTGGGTGGGGTTGTTAGAGGCGATCTGGGATATTCTATTCTTTCCAAGGCTCCTGTAACCCGCGAAATAATGAGAAGAGTGCCAATAACACTGCATCTTGGTCTCCTGGCTTTTATACTCGGCATCGTCATCGGTGTCCCGGCTGGTGTAATTTGTGCGGTCAGGCGAGGAAAATGGGTAGATACACTGGTTACTATTTTTGCTAATGTAGGCATCACGATTCCCGTCTTCTGGCTGGGTATAATTTTAATGTATGCCTTCGGCCTTCATTTCAAGTGGTTGCCGGTTATGGGGTACACCTCGCCTTTCCAGGATTTCTGGCTGAACTTAAAACAAATAATTATGCCGGTCATCTGCCTGGCAGTTTTTCCTGTGGCAGGAATAGCCCGCCAGACTCGTACGAGCATGCTGGAAGTAATGCAGCAGGACTATATCAGGACAGCCTGGGCTAAAGGTCTACGAGAACGGGTGATTGTAGTCAAACATGCGTTGAAAAACGGACTAATCCCGGTGGTTACTTTATCAGGTATGGCGCTGAGCCAGATTATTGGCGGTTCAGTCCTTGTTGAGACTGTATTTGTAATTCCCGGTATGGGCCTACTGGCAATATCTTCGGTCACCAGCCAGGATTACCCCTATGTCCAGGCCATCATTTTCATTATAGCTATTGCAGTACTTTTGGTTAATTTTATTGTCGATATTTCTTACGGCTGGCTCGATCCCAGAATAAGGTATTAGTAGAGAATACATATGTCACAAGAAATAATCAGAACTGAAACAGTAACGTCAATTACACCACGAATCAGTAATTTCCAGCGCTTTCGCCGGGTTTTCTTTGGAAGAGGACTCGTGGTTTTCGGCATGGTCATCATCGCCGCCTTCATAATTGCTGCCATTTTTGCCCCCTTAATAGCTCCTTATGATCCATATAAATTGAGTTTACGCGATGGTCTTCAGGGTCCAAGCAAGTCCCATCTCCTGGGGACTGATCAGGTGGGGAGGGATACGTTAAGCCGTATCCTTTATGGTGCACGTACCTCGCTTATGATAGGTCTTATCGTTGTCATAGTGGCGGCTATTGTTGGAATGGGATTAGGATTGATAGCTGGCTACTATACCGGTACAACGCATACCATTATTATGAGGTTAATGGATGCCCTTATGGCTTTCCCGATGATACTGCTTGCGATGGTTATCGCTGCTTTGCTCGGAGGAGGAATAAGAAACGTCATAATTGCCCTCACGATCGGTCTGATACCCACTTATGCCCGATTAATGTGCGGGCAGGTACTATCTGTCAAGGAAAGTGACTTCATTCTTGCAGGACGCGCTTTGGGCGCGAAAAATATGCGTATCATGCTGTTGCACATCGCCCCCAACTGTTTGCCTCAATTGATTGTTGTCATGGCGATGATGCTGGGTTCAACCATATTAGCGGAGGCTGGCCTCAGTTTTTTGGGTATAGGCGTGGAAGCCCCACTGGCAGCATGGGGGAGTATGGTCAACGACGGTCGCGACTATTTGTTGGATCTTCCAATATTGTCTATTGCTCCAGGAGCTGCGATCATGCTGGTTGTCTTTAGTTTCAACATGGTCGGAGATGGTCTCAGGGATGCGCTTGACCCCAGACTTCGCGGAATTTTATAGCTGACTTAGCCTTTCCTGTTCCTGGAAATTATTAAGGTAATTTATTTTATTAGGGAGTAAGCGCTATGTCTGTGACTGATGCTATCAGGCTTTTTTTCGAAAAATACGAGAAGGCCGTTGTGACTCAAGATTTTGAGAAAACGGTTAATTACTTTGCCGATAATTTCATCCTGGCGGGACCATGTGGCGCGATAGTCATGATTAGGTCCGAGTTTTTAAAGCTCTCTCATCAAGCCGTGCAACTATACAAGAATGTCGGCAGGACTTCTGCGAAAATTCTCTCTATGGACGAAACACCCATCACTAACGAGTACTCGTTGGTAAAGACTCATTGGGGTTTAACCTTTAAAAAAACCGGAGATCAGATCATTGAATCTGACATTACTGTCCTTTTACAAACAATCGACTCCGAACCAAAGATTATGTCATTCATTGATCATCAAGATGAAGAAAATATGTATCAGCAGCTCGGTCTCATTTCAACCTAATGTTCAATTTAGTTGGATTGTGGCTGAAAAGTAGACATCAATTATTGTCAAGGCAACATTTTCAGCTTGAATCTGCTTTTACAGGTTGCGATACCTGTCTCATACCCCGTCTCTACCAAAAAACTGAGCTGAAAAACCCCCGAAACGGGATGTGTGAAAAGGTATAAGCAGGGGCATACCGCAAGACTTCAAGCCGTATGCCCCGGATATAGATCGAACGAAATAACCCTTATTCTACCCCTTCTTCGGTTCCAGGGTTACATAATACGGATCTCCCAGCAGGTTGGGGTCCAGCAGGTTCCTTATTTTCCACTGGTATTCGTAGACCAGCGGCTGCGGAAATCCCGCCAGTTTGCTTTCCTGCTCCTCTTTGGTCAGGCCGTAGCCGTTGTCATGCCTGGAGATGGAATACATCCTTTCCATGGCGCCCAGCCCTTTTTCGCGGCCGAATTTGGAGGACTGTTCAAAATATTCGTGTGTGGATTCCACGGATTCCCTGTCATGGGAATCGAAGTGGGTGAAATTCTCCCAGGCGGTGGTGCCACCGCCCCCGATGCCGCCCATGCCGCCCATCATGCAGTCGCCTCCCGCGGCTACGAAAGAGGTATGTTCAAGCTCCCATTTGCGCTTGAATTGGGCCGCTGTCTCGACCCTGGGGCAGGAATAGTCCGGGACTCCGCCTATACCAAAGGCCCCTTCATAACCGCCGGCGAAGACGAAGTTCAGGTTTTTATGGCCCAGCCTGATCAGGAAAAGCAGGTTCCATTCCCTGATGCCGGGTTCTTCCAGCAGGGAGGCCTTGCATCCCCCGGTTTCCGCCAGGATTTTGTCCAGCACCTTCTCCTGCCACTCGATATCCCTGGATGTCATACCTGCCAGGACGATCTGGAAGTCCTTCTGCATTTCCTCATTCTGGCGGCGCAGCTCCGGGTCTTTCAGCAGCTCCTCCAGGTCGTTAAGGGTCCTGGTCGGATCGGTCAGTATCCTGATCATGGCGGCTTTCAGGTCCCGTCCGAACATGGTGTACTGCCTGTGAGAGTAGTATCCGCTGATGCCGCTGTCCCAGATGCGATAAAGCCCGTCGGCATAGGCCTTCCAGGTAGGCCAGGCCACCGTATGGCCGGTGATGTTGGCTGGAAGCACTGCCTTATAAGCGGGGATAATGCCCTCGCTCTCTAACTGGGGAGGTCCGGGCCAGGGGAAGAGCTTGATGGCGCACCTGGTAAATACACCCATGGCTCCCATACTTCCCTGTCCGGCCATAATGACGCCCCTCAGTCCCGGTCCCGGTCCGTCATCGCAGAACCAGCCCAGGTCTGAACCCAGGGAACCGGACCTGAGTATTTCGCCATCCGGCATGACCCACTCGAAGGCCAGCAGGTTTTCGCGGGTAAGTCCGCCGAATAATGCGAAGGGTGACGGACCGCCGTTGGCGCAGGCGCTGGCCAGTGGAGAGCAGCTTGAGCCTGCCCCGATAATGGTGGTATTAAGGCCCACCTTCATGGCCTCAGCCTGGAGCGTAGCTCCTATGACATAAGGTTCTATGACGGCATACTGGTTTTTCCGGTCTATCTCCAGTATGCGGTCCATGCGTCTCATATCCAGCGTAATGGCGTAATCGTCGGATATATTGGACCGGGAGGTCCAGAAAGTGCTGGCGGCTTTGAATTTGATCCTGTACTTATTGCACAATTTGACTATAGCCTGTACCTCTTCCGTACTGCCGGGCATCAATACCGCCTGTCCCCTGGGAGTAAAGGTGTTATAAGCCGGACCCATGTGATGCTGACTCTGGGCCATGGGAGTGACGTAGGTGTCCAGTACAGCGGGATCGTCCGAGATATTCCTGGTTCCGACGATGTCTTCAAATTGCTGATATATTTCTCTGCTTAATGCCATTTCAACTCCTCCGTCGCTATATTGATTGCTGTACCAGCTCTACCAGATCGAAGACCTGCATCTTGTTGCCGTGCTCGTCAACGGCGTCCATGAAGCTGCGTTCACACCAGGGGCAGGCGGTGACGATAGCTTCAGCCCCGGCGGACCTGGCCTCCGTAAGCCTTTCCCCGGCGGTCCAGGCGGAAAATTCTGGATAGGCATCCAGGCAGCCTCCCCCGGCCCCGCAGCACCAGGAATACTCCCTGATCCTTTCCATCTCTGAAAATTTCAGGCCGGGGATGCTTTTCAGTATGTCGCGGGGCGGGTCGTAAATGCCCCATGCGCCGTTGTACCTGGGTTTGGGCGGGTTGTATATCACCACCTGGTTCAGGATCTTCCGTTCCTTGCCTTGCCAGGGAACGTAGGGTTCTCCCTGTCTGCCCAGGTGGCAGGGATCGTGGTAGGTCACGCTTAGCGGAACGGAGCGATTAAGCTTGAGTTTGCCTTCTTTGATCAACCGGTCGATGAACTCCAGGGTGTGCAGCACCTCTACCTTTGAGCCGAGCTCGGGATAGAGCCGTTTAAAGGCGTAGTAGCCGTCCGAACATGAAGTTACCACCGTTTTTACTCCGGCGGTCTTCCAGGCTTCAATATTATTTTCAGCAAATTTCACGAATTCTCCCCTGTAACCCATCTGGTAAGCCCGGCCGCCGCAGCATGATTCATTACCGCCCATGATGCCGATATCGACCCCGGCTTTCTGAAAAAGACTGATGGCTGCGCGGGGTACCTTCCACAGCTCCTTGTCGTAGCTGAACCGGCATCCGGCGAAAAAGGCGATTTCGCTCTTTTCGTCCGTGATGTCTTTGACATGCAGACCTTCAGCCCATTCGCCGCGCTTGTCTTTGACCATACCGACTATCATGGTATCCTCTTTCCTGAGGTTGTCAATTACCGGCATATGCTGGGGCAGGATCTGTCCGTCCATAACTGCCCTGGCCTTCAGCTCCAGGATATTCTGAAGCGGCTCCAGATTGTAACGGCAGACCTTGTCGCTGACGTCGCAGGAGCCGCAGCTCAGATCCTGATATATAATGTCTAATACCTGGTCCGTGTAGGTTATTTTGCCGTCCAGGAGCGAGCGGGCAACCGCAAACCGGCCCCTGGCTGAATAGGCGTTGAAATTGTTATAAGCAATGCTGGGGCAGCCTTTGGCAAACCGCCAGCTTTTGATCTTGTCCTGAGGAATCCATTTGCAGTAAGAGCAGTAGCTGCATCTTTCCTGATCGGGCCGATAATCTTCCAGTGCCATCTTTATTCCTCCTCCTTTGCCATTTGTGTAAAGCACAGCTTCCCGGGATTCATGATTGCCTGTGGATCGAATATGCCTTTGATTTTCTTAAGCAGACCGGTACTGCGGGGATCTCTGGCAAAAGCATATTCCGCCCAGGCCCCGTAGGGACGAGAATAGAAGGCCCCATGGTCGAACAGCGCTTTGCTGGCCTTGAGGAAGAGGTCTTTGGCCCTCGCTTCTTCCTGCCGGCCGTCCGGCTGATAGGGCAGGTTGAACTCACAATGGCAGTTGACGCCCTGGTGCCTGGGCTGGATGTACACGCCTATATCTGCGGCCGGATATCCCGAGCTTTCCGCTTCCCGGTTGATCAGGTCCGAGAACTGGTAAGTCCTGTCCAGCGTGGTGATGAAAAAGATATCCTGGCAGCCGCCCTTATAATCGAATTTCCAGTAGGGTTCCCGTGAAGGATTTTTTATCAGGTCAAGCACCTGTGCGCCATCCGCTCCCGGAAGCGAGGGCAGGAGTTCCAGGCTGAAAGAGCGGGCAATATCAGCAATGTCTTTTTCCTGGAAGTCCACCCTTTCTTCAGGCAGTTCGTCTCTTCCCGCTATTCCGACCAGTGCTGTCCAGGAGGGAAGCTGCTCTTTGAGCTTGCGGATCCGATCGGTCCCGCCCCCTATGATACAGGCCAGGTTGGCGTTGTTAACCAGGCACAGCTCATCCGCGTATCTGTACCTGAGGAGCGTATAAGTGAAATCATGTAATTCTGCCAACCGGCCTGCGGGAACAAAAAAGAGCTTGTGGACCCTGGGCAGGACCTCACATCTCAGGGTTGCCCAGGTGGCGATACCCATGCTTCCCTGGGCCGCGGACAGGAAGCGGTAGAAATCCGTTTGGCCCGGACCGGTCGGGTCCAGCGGCCATTTCTGCTGGCTCCACTGTTTTTCCAGGTCCATGACATCATTTCCTGCTCCTCCGGTCCATAGCCTGTTGCCGTCTCCCCAGACAACCTCCAGCGAGCGCAGAGGATCAAGAGAGGACCACTGGTAGCGGGAGTTAAGCCTGGGCTCTCTCTCCAGGAGGCTGGCTATGACCGATTTGTTGGCGCGGGGCAGGAGGGAGGTCGAAAGCCTCATTCCCGCGCCGGCCAGCTCCGGCTGGAGCTGGCTGTAGGTGACGCCCGGCTCGATTATTACCAGCCTGTTCCGGCGGTCGATCTTGATGATTTTGTTCATGCGGGTAAGGTCCAAAACGATTGCTCCGGATACACCCGGAACGGTATCTCCATGGAAATGGGGCGGTCCGGAGCTGACAGGTATCAGCGGCGTGCCGGCGCCGGTAGCCCATTGAACGATCTTTTGCACCTGCTCGACGTTTTCCGGTCTTACTACAAATCCCGGCTTGATTGGCGGAGCAAAGCTCTGGTCTTTGGAAAAATTATCCAGCGTTTCAGGATCATCAAAGACGTAATTCTCACCTGATAACGCCACCAGGTCGGATTTCCGATCGATCATCATGATACCCCCTTAAAATTATTAGTGATAAACCGCGTGGGATATAATATTGGTTTAAGTACCGGTAAAAACGGATGTTAGATGTTTCTTATATAATAAGGGGTGTATAACAATTTTATCAACATTAATAGTGTTTTAGTTCAGCAGTCGCAAGTAGCTGATGACCGGTAACCAACAGGGCCGGTATTGTTTTTCACAATTGCCGGCCCTGTATGCCAGCGAAATTCGCGGCATAAATCAACTTTCCCTCATATCAGTGTTTTGTCCGCCGCTTTAACACCAGGAAGGTCCCACCGGCGGCCAGTACCACGGGCAGTGCAATCCAGAAGACGGACATCTGAGACGAGGTAACCGGATGGTGCATCAGGCTGGGCCCATTGATGGACTGGACTTCACCCCCTACTCTGTAAATTTCCGGCGTGTTGTCCTCAGTCTCTTCTCCCAGAACGACCTCCAGAATGTCCTCCAGTGCAGTGTATTCATGCAGGGGAGAGGTATCATCGTCGCCGTTCCAGGTTGCCTGGCTGGAGCCTACAGAGTGTAGATAGCCCCGGCTGTCAACTGCGATATCCTGTCCGCGGTCTCTATCGGTACAGCCGTAGAAGGTATGCCATTGATAGGCGCCGTCGCTTGCGAGCTCCATTATAAGCAGGTCCTCATCCCCGGCATAAGCGTGGACCGGGCTTTGCGGGTTTGACCAGGAAGCCCCGCTCCGTCCGGTAACATAGATTTCGCTCCCGCTGCTGTTGATATCTATTCCCCGTCCGAAATCATCCTCAGTATCGCTGCCATAGAAGGCATGCCATCCATAAGCCCCGGCGGTGTCCAGTTTAAGCACGGTGATATCCGCTGCCCCTGAATAGCCGTTCTTCGGAGAGGCTGCACGTGGTCCGTACCAGATGCCATTGCTGTATCCGGTGATGTACAGGTCGTTGTCGCTGCCGGTGATTCCGTTAGCGCCGTCATTGGCTGAGGAGCCGAAGAAGGTGTGCCACTGATAGTCCCCGGATGTGCTCAACTGAATGACCACAATATCATTGTCCCCCTGGTAGACATGGAATGGATTTGTACCCCAATCGGCCCCGGAGGTCCCTGCTACATACAGGTAGCTGCCGTTTAGATAGATTGAGTTGGTATCATCATTCATCTCCGATCCGAAAAAGGTATGCCATTGGTAGGCTCCTG
Organism: Dehalococcoidales bacterium; assembly: GCA_016926695.1. The sequence goes on from JAFGOB010000049.1 coordinate 39,457, forward strand.
CGCTGTTAAGCTTCAGAACACCCATATCTTTCATTCCGCTGAAGGCATTTTTCGGCGCCTGGCTGGGGGGTCCGTTCCAGCTTTCCCCGCTTTTAAAAGCCACATAAATATTATTACTGCTGTCCAGGATGATGGCATGTCCCTCATCCCGGTAGTCCGCATTGGTGGTGGCGGAACCAAAGAAGGTGTGCCACTGATAGGCGCCGGAGGGATTCAGTTTAAGGACGAAAAGATCGCCGATTCCCTGGCTGTGGGCATTAAGGGGCTTCTGGCCTGCCGGCCCGTCCCAGGTAGCGGCGCTGAAGCCGGTAACGTAGATATTGTCATCGCCGTCCACGGCAACTCCCATGCCATAATCCGCCGGCTCTGCGCAGTTTTGCGTCAGGTCGGTTCCGAAGAAGGAATGCCATAGATAACCGCCTTCATCATCCAGCTTGAGTACGAAGACGTCCGCGGCGCCGGGACCGGCATGATCGATAATAGGCGGTTGATCGTCAGGACCGTTCCAGGTGTTATATCCCCTGCCTGTGATGATGGAATTGTCCTCTGAATCTATAGCCACACTATAGGCCCGTTCACCCAGGTCCGAACCATAGAAGGTGTGCCGGAGATACGAGGAGGAAGCGGCCTGGGCCGCAGTACCCATGGCTAACGAGGTGAGGCAAACAGCAATCAGCACCAGAATCCAAATCTTTTTCACATATAACCTCCTGAATTTTTTATACCTGTCGAGATTTCCTTAAATGCTGTACCTTATTCAGGCAGTTTTTATTGTAATAGTCTCCGATTATAAAATCGACCAGGTTTTTATATTTTCAAATCCCGCAAGCCCGGTCACGGGAGTTGTTAGGCTGGTAAATAAACCTGGATTCCCTGGCTGAAGAGATTCCGGACCCCTGTACAGGTTAAAAAACGGTACACATAGACCTTAAAATATTTTAAAACTTTGTGCCTGTTCTTCTGTTTAACCGGCAGTGCTGTTGATATAGGGATAATTTTATTAACGTAATTGTGACATATCAGGCGTCAGTGCGTCAACCTGATTTATGAAGCCGGTCTGTGATCTAAAACGCCGCTTAATCTTTCCCGGACAGGCTACTCCCTCTGCCTGATTTTAACCAGGGCCGCGGCCGCCTGTTTGCGTACTGTCTCGTCCCTGTCGGCTGCGGCCTTTTCCAGGGGCTGTATGGCCTGCGCATCACCAAGGTAACCCAGCGAAGAAGCCGCGATAGCCCGTACCGTTCCTGCCTTGTCTTTAAGGGACTCGACCAGTTTGCCTGCTGCCAGGCGGTCCCCGATCAGCCCGAGTGAAGAGGCCGCAATAGCCCGCAGGCACTCGTCACTATCGTCCATCAGCCTGATAAACGGCTCTACAGCCTCTTTGGAGCGGAGATCGCCCAGAGCCAGGGCGGCATTACGTCTTACCTGGACATCCGGGCTGTCCAGGGCCTGAAGCAGGGTTGATGTCGCCTCCCGTCCGGCGATTTTTTTCAGGATGTTTACGGTCAGCGGATGAAGGTCTTTCCTGGTCCGGTCTTGCAGGACCTCGGTAAGAGGGGATACAGCCTGCCTGCTGCCGGCATCACCCAGGGCCAGGACCGCTGTCCTGGCGACCAGAGGGCTTTTGTCATTGAGGGTGTTGATGAGGGGTGGTACCACCTCATCCCCGGATATTCTCCCCAGGGCAATGGCGGCGCAGCCTCTCAGCCATTCGATTTCGTCCTGATTTTGCATGATCCCGACCAATTTTTGAACGGCCTCCCTGTCCCCGCTTCTACCGAGGGCGATTATCTCGGAAGCCCGTATCCTTATCTCTTCACTCCTGGCATCCAGGTCATTGCCTTGTTCCAAAGGTCCACCTCCAGTATCTGACTGTGTTTTCTTGTTCTATGGCTTGATAAGCATTTTGACCGCTTTTCCCTGGAGAAGGGTCTGGAAAGCCTCCCGGATATTGTCCAGAGGCATGATGGATATCCAGGGTTTAAGGTCCAGTTTGGGTATAAGGTTGAGAGCCCTGGGAAAGCTATAGGGGGAGATAAAGACGGAGCGCAGCGTCAGCTCGTGGTTATACAGGTATGAAGGCGCCACACCGGCCTTGACACCCGCCGGATACATGGCTGCCCAGACCACGGTACCCCCATAGTCAGCCATCTCGATAGCCTGCTCAGCCAGGGGGAGCTTACCGACGGCTTCAATAACCGTATCGAATCCCCTGCCTTCGGTAAGGCTTTTAGAGGCTTCCATTACATCTTCTCTGGTCGGATCGACCGTAACATCGGCGCCGATCTGTTTGGCAAGCTGTCTTTTGCTCTCTATGGGTTCTGAAAGCAGGGTCCTGGCTGCGCCCGCCTTAACGGCCAAGGCCAGGCACAGCAGTCCGATCGGACCGCCGCCGAGTATGGCTACCGAATTACCCGGCTTGATATTAGCCAGGTCTATGGTATGAACGGCTACGGATACCGGTTCGAGCATGGCACCCTCTTCAAGACTGACATTATCCGGAAGAGCATATATATCGTTTTCCCGGTAAACGCCGTATTCGGCATATCCCCCGGAGTGAGGAGTGACATAATCGCAAAAGTGTTCTTTGCCGTTGCGGCAATAATAGCAGGCCCCGCAGGGACTGCGGAAGTTCATGGCCACCCTCTGGCCGATTTTATAGCCCTGGTGGCAGTCATTACCGATTTCAACGATAGTGCCTGAAGCTTCGTGCCCCAAGATCCTGGGCCCCGGCCGCGGTACCGAAGGCTTCTGCTGGGGTTTACCTGAACCGACGGCGAAAGCCGGATCGAACATATGCAGCTCACTGCCGCATACTCCGCAATAGGATATCTTGACCTTGATATCAGTCGGGTCCATTACAGGTTCGGGAACATCCATGACCTTTACTTCCCGTGTTTCCGTCATTACCGCTGCTTTCATATATCAGTTTCCTCCAATTTATTGCCTTGTAGTTATACTTTAACGTATCTTCAGACAACCGGCAATCCGTTACGCTTTTTAAGTTCATAAAAGGACTGAATTCCGTAATTATGCCTTAATTATCCTGCATTGAAAGGAAATCGACAACAGTTTGAGTAACAGGGGAAAGCATTATCTGTTTATCAGTTATACAGTACAGGTCATATACCATCTTGAAAATCGCAAGCGAGAAACTTAGAATGTATTTACATTCTTTTCAGGAATAATAAAAAAACTTTTACCGGTACCGCGTCACCGGCCGATAGTACCCGTCTGCCGATGGAATCCGTGAAGATCTGTATATTGAAAAGACTATTTTCCGTATAAAAAGGATTAAGGAGGTTAAAGAGGTGACTACATGGCATGATTATTTTCTTGAGCAGGGTCATGCTCCGGACTGGCCCTATCCGGTCCGTTTTGAGGAGGAGCAGGAGATAGCGGCCGATGTTTTGGTGATCGGGGGAGGCATTGGAGGATGCTGGGCGGCTATCAGTGCTGCCAGAACGGGCGCAAATGTGGTGCTTGTGGAAAAGGGGGATACCATCAGGAGCGGCGCCGGCGGCCCGGGCTGCGATCACTGGTGCAATGCTCCCGCCAATCCTCTATCCAGCGTGGACCCGGATGGCTGGGCCGAACATATGGCGGACCGTCCGTACTGCAATGGAATTGGCGTCCAGATCCAGTGCCGGGAGAACTGGGATACGCTCCTGGAAATGGAGCAGATGGGCGGCAAGATCCGGGATAGCGGGGATGAATACAAGGGAGCTACCGGCCGGGATGAAAAGTCAAAACTGATGATTTCTCCACGCTACGGCTGGACACACAGCTATCTCCCCGACGGAAAAAACTATGGAAAGCCGTATGATCCGAATGAAAAACGCAACAACGTGGTAATACGGGTATGGGGCAGCACTTTCAAACCGGCCCTGAAGAAGGAATGCAAACGCCTGGGCGTGAAAATTTACGACCGAGTCATGGGTACCGGCCTACTGACTGAAAAAGGTGTTCAGGGGTCCAGGGTGGTAGGCGCAACCGGCCTTAATAACCGCACCGGCGAATTCATGATTTTTAAGGCCAAGGCGACCATTATCGCTACCGCCGGGGCCGGCTCGATATGGCTGATAAGCACCGAACTGGGCGGGTATTCCAACATGATGTCCCGCACTATTTCAGGCGACGGCACGGTCATGGCCTGGAGGGCGGGGGCGGAACTGACCAGGATGGAAAGCACCGGGACTTTGAGAATTGCTACCGGTCTCAAGCATAAATGGTATACCGGCGCGGGCGATGCCAGCTATGAGAATGTGCCCATCGTGGATGCCAATGGCAAAGTCCTGCCTTATCCTGTACAGGGTTGGGTTGATGCAGGGGCTATGGTGCCTCCCCCCGGTGTTGAGGAAGACATCAGGGAAAAGGTACTCAAAGGCGAATATACGCTGCCGTTCTACGGCGATTTCCCGTCCATGCCCGACGTGGAGAGGAGGGCTACCTGGAACCTGATGCTGGGAGAGGAATCCACCACCAAAATTATCATAGATACCTTCAACAAGGCCGGATATGATCCCGCCAGGGACCTGCTTCAGGCCTATAAATTTATTGAAGGCTCAAGTCTGCCTCAGTGGCAGGAGGCCGGGTACGGCGGAGGGGTCCTGGTTGACTGGGACCTGAAGACCACGCTGGACGGGCTGTATGCCGCGGGAACGCAGATGTTCTCTCCCGAGGACCATAGCTTCGCCGCTGCTACCGGCAGGTATGCCGGAAGAAAGGCTGCCGCCTATGCCCGGCAGGTCGGCGAGACGGCTGTCGACCGGGAGCAGGTCGTACGGGAAAAGGAGCGGGTCTACGCCCCGGTCAAACGCAAAGGCGGGCTGGAGTGGAGGGAACTGCACGCGGGTATGGCCAGGGTTATGCAGTATTACGTTAGTGAGTTCAAGACGGAGAACCTCCTGAAGATGGGGTTGAATGCGTTGAATAAAATCGAGACGGAATCAGTCCCCATGCTCTTTGCCCTGGACCCTCACAAGCTGATGCGTACACTGGAAGATACCAGCCTGCTGACCTACGCCCAGATCATTATCCAGGCTTCACTGGCGCGCAAGGCCAGCAGTTTCCCGCTGGGTTTTCGCAGGATAGATTATCCTGTCCTGGACCCGCCGGAATGGAACAAGTTCCTGACCATAAAGCTGGAAAACGGCAAGGTCAAGACCGGAGAACTGCCCCTGACCTTCTGGGGCGATATGAAGGCCCAGTATGAGGCCCATAACAGGGACTATGCTGGTGTATACGCCGGACGTTAGAAATGAACAATAGTTCTTAAGGAGAAGGAAGTTCGGGCGGACATTATAAAGGAAAAAACAACTTTTCGAGAGAAATACGTCCGAACGAAAAACAGGATAATAAAAAATTTGTTGGAGTGAAAGATGTCTGAGCAAAAAGTAGTAGCCATACCCAATATCGCCACGCCCGGCAAACCGGTAATATTCAATCCGGATATCTGCAACGGGTGCAATCATTGCGTGGAAGTCTGCCAGATAGACGTTTATATACCTCATCCACAGAAGGGAAAGCCGCCCATAATACTGCATCCCGAGGAGTGCTGGTACTGCGGTTGTTGCGTGAATGACTGTCCCCGTCCCGGGGCTATCTCTTTCAACTGGCCGCTTCAGGCCAGGGGATACTGGAAGAACAAGGCTACGGGAGAGGTTCACCAGATATAGTCGATCTATTATCAATCACATGAATGCAACTATACGTAATCGCGAATCAAAGCCAAGATAAGGAGGAAAAACATGACCAAATGGCATGACTACCTGGAAAAGAACGGCAAAGCCCCTCCCTGGCCCTATCCCGTCAACTATGACGGGGAGCAGGAAATAGAGGCCGATGTCCTGGTCATCGGCGGCGGTATAGCCGGCTGCTGGGCGGCTATCAGCGCGGCCAGGACCGGGGCCAGGGTAGCCCTGGTTGAAAAGGGCGATACAATCAGAAGCGGCGCTGGAGGTCCCGGCTGCGACCACTGGTGCAACGTTCCCGCCAATCCCCACTCCAGGGTCGATCCCGATGAGTGGGCCAAAGCCATAACCGAACGCCCCGGAGTTCTCGGTCCGTTGATGAAAGAAAAGCCTGTTTGCTCGTACGGCAACGGCATCGGCAACCAGATCCAGTGCCGTGAGGACTACGATACCCTTCTGGAAATGGAGCAGATGGGCGGCAAGATAAGGGATACGGATGATGAATACAAAGGAGCGGAAGGCCGCTATGACGACACCAAATTCATGTTTTCACCCCGCGTCAGCCCCAATCATTCCACCGAGGTGGTAATACGCATCTGGGGCACCGGTTTCAAACCTGCTTTGAAGAAAGAATGCCGGCGGCTGGGTGTGAAAATCTACGACCGCGTCATGGTGACCAGCCTTTTAACGGAGGGAGGAATCCAGGGGGCCCGGGTGATCGGAGCGACAGGCTTCAACAACCGCACCGGTGAATTCATGGTCTTCAAGTCAAAGGCCTCCGTATTGGCTACCGCCGGCGACTGGTCGTTGTGGATGCTCAATACCGAGCTGGCCGGTATAAATGCCTTCCGTTCGCGTAATGTTACCGGAGACGGTCTGGCTATGGCCTGGAAGGCCGGGGCCGCAATAACCCTCACGGAGCGGACCGGCATCCTGGGACTGGGCAGCGGCTACAAGCATACCTGGTACGGCGGCGCCGGGGATGCCAGCTATGAGAATATCGAGTTGGTGGATGCCAACGGAAAAAAGTTGCCCTGGCCGACCCAGGGATGGCCGGACGGGGGTGCGATGGGGCCTTCACCGGAGGTGCGCGAGTCCATTATCAAGGGCATTTACAGCGGTGAATGGGCGCTGCCCTTCTACGGCGATTTTCCGGGCATGCCGGAAATCGAGCGCAGGGTGACCTGGAACCTGATGCTGGGGGAAGAATCGACAACTAAAAATATCACCCGCAGCTACGAGAGAGGGGGCTTCGACCCCGCCAAACACCTGCTCCAGAACTACAACTTCATTGAGGGCAGCAGCCCGCCGCATTGGCGTACCACCGCCGGAGGAGGGCCCATAGTGGACTGGGACCTTAAATCGACCCTGGACGGACTGTACGTGGCCGGAGAGCAGAACTTCTCTCCGGGCGATCATTCATTCGCAGCCTCTACCGGCAGGTATGCCGGCAGGAAGGCGGCAGCCTATGCCCGGCAGGTCGGCCAGGCGGATGTATCCAAAGAGCAGATAGTCCGGGAAAAAGACCGCGTGTATGCTCCCGTAAAACGCACCGACGGCGTTGACTGGAAGGAGCTGAATGCCGGGATCGCCCGGACGATGCAGTATTTTTGCAGTGAATACAAGACCGAGTCTCTGTTGAAAACAGGACTTGACTCGCTGAAGGATATAGAGGAGGTATTCGTACCCCGGCTTTTCGCCCTAGATCCTCACAAATTGATGCGCAGCGTCGAAGATATGAGCCTGCTGGCGCACGGCGAGATCATCTTCAATGCCTCCCTGGCCCGCAAGGCCAGCAGCCGGGTGCTGAATTTCTTCAGGATCGATTATCCCCAGGTCGATCCGCCGGAATGGAACAAGTTCGTAACGGTAAAGCTGGAAAACGGGAAGGTAAAGGCGGGTGAACTGCCCATGAACTACTGGGGCGATATGAAGGCCAGCTATGAAACCCATAACAGGGACTATAGCGGGGTCTATAAAGAAACATAAGGAGGCTGTGATGGCTCAGAAATATATCAATGCGCTGCCCAATGTTGTCTCACCGGGTACGCCGGTTATTTTCAATCCTGAAATATGCAACGGATGCAATCACTGCGTGGAAGTCTGCCAGGTGGATGTCTATATACCCAATCCAGAGAAAGGACAGCCGCCCATAATACTGCATCCCGATGAATGCTGGTACTGCGGCTGCTGCGTAAACGACTGTCCGCGGCCGGGTGCGATCGTTTTTAACTGGCCTATCCAGCAGCGGGCATACTGGAAAGACAAGGCCACCGGCAAGGTACTGAGAGACCTGCAATAGCCTGCTCTCTGTATTCAAGGTTAGAGCGAGTTTAGAGGCGTTCCTCCGTGAGTATACCGGGGAACGCCTCTGTATACTGTTTGTTACCGGTCCGTTATCTTATATTGCTGCTCTTCGATTTCCCGGCCAGTTTTATTGTGACTATGGCGGTTACCGCCACTATTGCCGCTATTATTATGCCGATAATGACCCAGAGTACAGGGAAGTCCCGGTTGGTATCGTTTGCCGGTGCGGAGTCAGGCGCCTGAGTGAGAGCAGAAGCAGACGATGGCAGCGATGTATTTCCCTCCGGTTTTGCCGGAGTGGTAGACTGTGGCAGTAAAGTAGGGTCCGATAGGTCGGGCGGTTTATCCTGTGATGATCCGGTTGCAGGGGGCTCCAGACCGGTTTCGGGCGACGCGGATGGTTCGGCCTGTGGTTCTTCCACCGTAAAGGAGGAGGTCTGCCCGCCGATATCAAGATTATATTCTCCGGGTCTATTCTTTTTAATACTGAAAATCACGGTTTCCATTTGAGAAGCGTCAAGTGCGACTGTACGGCTGGCTTCGTCCACACCGTTAATCCTCAGCGTGATTTTGCATTCTCCGTGACAACCTCCCGAGTTGGTCACGGTGGTCTGTACGCTGACCGCCTCGTCCGGCTTTACTATACTGGACGATACACTCATATCCGAAAATATAAATTTAGCCGGGGGTGCGACCTCTGCAATCAATGCATAGGAGCTGAAGTGAGTGATTTTTACGTTTACCGTGGCGGTTTGAGCATCTACTGTACTATCCAGGCTCTGCCATTGGACGCCGTCATGAAAGGCAATATAAAGGTCCTGCCCGGATACGTTTTCCGGAAGCCCGGCCGGGTCATAGGTCATGGAAAGGCTGATGGCCGGATCGAATTTAGCGCCATCCGGTCCGAATGAATAAGCCGAAAGTAAAACATCGCTGTTAGGAAGCGCGGGCGGTGATTCCAGTACGCCTGTTGTCATGGTCGACAGGACGGTATTTTTTTCAGTCAATAGTTTGGTGCCGCGGGCGATGTCGATAGTAACATTTCCGTCTGCGGTCTGTATCCGGCCTGCGCTCTGTATTCTTCCCTGGCTGTCAAGCTTCAGGGTAGTGGTTGAAACCAGACCGTTCAACATGAGATTAATGGATGTGCTGCCGCCACCGCCGCCACCACCTCCGCCACCGCCGCTGCTTTTGGGCTTGACCTCGATATTTTCCTGAGAACCACTTAAACTGCTGACCGAGGTATCGGAGGCTGTAATGGATTGAGTCCCGGTGGTCTTAAAAACAGCTTCGAAACTGTGAGTCCCGTTATCGGATTCTGTAAAAGCATAATCCGGGGGAAGTTCAGCTTCACTGTCGCTGCTGGTAAAATGCACGGTCCCCCGGTAGCCGGCGGCGATATTGCTGTAAAGATCCAGGGCTGTGACGTCGAAGTTACCGGATTTACTGACTGTAATAGAGGCTGGAAATCCTGAAACAGTAAGCCCGGCAGCGGCGCCCCCTGCCACAATAACTAAGGCAGAGTCAACCGTCTCAAGCCCGGAAATAGCCGCCCTGATATTGGCTGAGCCTGTTTTCCGTCCGGTGAAAACAGCGCTAAGACCGGACGCATTAGCTACCAGGTCGGTATCTGTTATTTCTCCCGAAACGGCGATCAGAGACCAGGTACCGGCCCTGTTATCGACAAAGTTGCCGTAGGCATCGCGAACAACGGCGTAAAGGGTTATCGAGTCTCCGGCAACCACGTTCAGCGGACCCGTATTCCCCGAGCCGTCCGCGGCTGTTTCCGCTCCGACCTGATAGGCCCCGGCAGCCGTAATACTGATTTCAGTTTGTCCTGTGGTTTCCGGGATGGCGATATCAGTGGCAATAATAGATTGAGTGCCTGAAGTCTTGAGTTTGACGTCAAAAATATGGGTTCCGCTGTTTTCCGGCGTAAACTCGTAGTCTTCAGGGAGGTCGGCCTGGCTGTCGCTGCTGGTAAAATGTACGATACCGCTGTAATCTCCTACCTGGATGTCGTATCCATCCAGTGCACTAAGGGTGAAGTTCCATGAAGCGCCTGCCACGCAGGGGGTATCTGCTGTCAGGCCGAACTTCGGCACTACGGTAATAGTCCCGGAGTCGACAGATACCAGGCCGTCCGTTTCGACATGGATTTGAGCGGACCCCAGGGCATGACCGGTAAATGTGGCACTCAATTTATCCTGACCGGCTGTCAGGTCGGCATCCTCCACCCCGTCTTTATTGACCAGGGACCAGTCACCGTCCGCATTCCCGACCAGATTGCCGTAGGCATCCCGGGTGACGGCGTATACCGTTAATGAGCTGCCCGCAGCTATGTTTTGCGGACCGGTATTTCCACTGCCGTCCGCGGCTGTTTCCACCACGATTTGAGAAGCTTCGGCCGGAATTACGGTCTCTGTTTGTTGTACGCCTGGACAATACTGGCTGTCTGCCGTTATAACCGGCGTTCCGGCTTTGGTATCCATGTAATAAAAGCCGATCTGGTTTTCACCGGCGGGAAGGGTAACGCTTGAGGTTTCAAAAGCCCCGTCCGCACTGGTATAGAATTTTCCCTGCGGTGAATCTGAAGACAGGCTTATATCCTTGTCGCTGTCAGCGTCGACCGGATCCCCGTCGCCGTCCTGGAGGCACAGTGTAATCACATCGGAGACTGTACCTGCGACAAGAGTCTGTGGTTCCGTACCGAAAACCAGTACAGGGTTGATGGCCGTGCTCTGTACCGTGAATTCGGCGGCGACGATGGTATACGGCCAGTCGTCAGTATAGGTATCGGGAGGAGTGAAGGTCGCTTCACACATTATGACATGCCAGGTACCGGCGGCATCCGTCCCGGGAACAAATGTATGCTGGCTGTCGATAGTCCCGGATATAGTCGATGTAATGTCCTCTGTGGCAGCGTTATTATTAGATCCGTCATAATAGGCAACTTTATAGGCTAACCCGTTCAGATAGCCGGTACCCCGCATATAGGCCGTATGGGTAGCGTAGTGAACAAAATCAGTACAGGTTGAAGTATGTTGTGCATTACTATAAGACCTTAAGACCGTACCGGTATCAAGGGCCTGATCTGCATTGATTTCCCCCCATCCAAAACCGGTATCGTGAACTTGATATCCCGTGTCTGCGGATTTTTCCAGGATGTGTTTGATCTGTGCCGGGGTGAGTGAGGGGTCCTTTTGTAAAAGCAGGGCGGCCACGCCTGCCGCCATAGGGCTGGCCATGCTGGTGCCCTGCATGACAATATAGTCCTTCGACCCTTTGTTGTATATTCCGTCATTATCGATGATCAATGGAATATAGTCGTTATCGGAAGTACTGTAAAAAGAGTCCCGGACAGAGATAATGGCGCTGCCCGGAGCTGTGATATCCGGTTTCAAGGCTTCGTCAATCCTTGGGCCACAGCTATGAGAATGAGAAGCCGCGTAACTATCATAATAATAAGTGTTTCCTTTAAAGTTAGTCCATTCAGACCTGCTCACAATAGAACTTACGGCCATGGCCGTATCAGCCTCAGCCGGACTGGTTATGGTATATTCAACATTACTATTATCAAAAGTAACATCATAGCTATCACCTACATAATATACGTGGAAGTCCTGGTAGCTGTCCGAATTATTGGTCACTCTCAAATAGTACGTACCGGAGGGACGGGAGGCCTCAAACCAGTAGTACCTGGATTCCACACCGCTCCTGGTGCTCTCGGATTGAGTCCCGCTGCTGGGCGATAATTCCTTTTTCTTCGAATCGTAGTAGTGCAGCGTCAGGTTGTTATGGGTGTTCAGCCCATCCTGCCATACCAGGTTGGCTGCCAGGTGGCTCCCGGATGACTCTGAGTCCACACGGAGAGTGTAATAGTCCGTAGTCTCATGGGCGTCCACCGAATCAAAAATATGCCAGTCATCGTTTCCCCAGTTGCCAGCCGCCGCAAAGAAGGCTATTCCCTGGCTGGTAGCATAATCGGCTGCCTGGCAGACCTCATCACTCCCGTCATGATAATCGCTCCAGTTCCCCAGGCTGAAATTGATTATATCGACCTGATATACATCAACGGCAGCCATGATGGCGCCGATTACCACGCTGGCGGTAGCCTCTCCGGTATTGTCTTTGCCTACCTTGATAAAAACCAGGTCGGCTCCGGGCGCTACTCCTTTATAAGTAGAGCTATTATTACCCCGCCCCAGCAGGCTGCCGGTGACATGGGTCCCGTGTCCGGTGGCGGTATTTTTAACCGAGTAGTCTATTGATTCGGGATATCTGGAATAGTCAACGGCAGCGATTGGTTCAGGAAAGTCTTCGTTCCCGGTATCCAGCCCGGAATCGATAACAGCCACGGTAACCCCGGCTCCTGTATATCCCAGATCCCACACCGGGTCTACATCCATATATTCACGGGCCTGGTCGTTCATCAGGGACATCTTCCGCTCCGCTGTATCCAGCTTCATAATATAGCTCCTGGCTGCCAGTATATATATGCTGTCGACCGGCGCATCCGCCAGAACAAAGCCGGTCTTAAAGCTATTGACCGGTGGGACCCATGAGTCCGGATAGACCGTTACACCCATGGAATTCAGCTCTTCAATCTGGGTGGAGGTGGGAGGTTCTTTGAAATGAAGGAAAACCTTTTCCCGGTCAACCGGCGTAATCTCGCCAGCCGAGGGTGAGTCCAGGCCGCAGGTTGTCATAATATCCTGATTCTCGATTCCGGCCTGAGTTTGTTTCATCTTGATGTGCATGGATAATGAACTGCCTATCTTCGAGACCGGGTTTGAATCGGAAGAAGAAGGGCCGGCCTTGGCAGCCGTGACCTGTGTTCCTGAAAGATTTGCCGATAATACCGCCAGTATGCTGATGATGCCGATAATACTGATAATTCTTTTCATATCGATCTCCTTTCAACGGATCAGATTGAGGTTATTAAATCTGCTCAGCCGCATTTACGCTTATCAAGTTTCAGTTACCGGGCAACTGTATTATTCTCAATGACTGCTGCTTACCACAGGCTGAATATAATCGAATTATGAACACAGTCCTGTTACTGTTTTTATGAATATATTATAAGGATATATATAGATTGTCAAGGAATATAATATTTAAATGCCCATAAGATATTTATAATTAAACCGGGGAAATTATAATGTATGATAATAAACTGTTTGAAACTGATATACATAAACAACGTTAACAACACCTTTGGGTTGTGTGGATCTGCCTTAATTTTGCATCAGATTCAATAATTGAGTTGGGAGATAAGATATATTTGAAACGTGTTTGAATATGGAGAATCTGCGGAATTATTCCACATGAAAATGTTATATGGCTACTTAAAAAAAATTATTTGCCAGTACTGGTAACATGGTAAACAATTAATTAATTATGTATATTATCATATCTCATATAATAAAAAACACCAATAATATTTATTAAAGCGCAGAAAGTACTTTTTAGTAGCAACAAATATCCAGAGAAGTTCCTGTTGTCTTTACAAAATATATTGTCAAGCCAGTTCCCTTGTCGATACGATGGTTTTGGTCCACATGGTGATATTACGCATGCCTGAGAACGGCTTTTTTGAACGTATTTTCGCATATCCTTGAATACTATTAATAAGCCCGGTAGTATTATGATAATATCTGGAAAGATAATCGCGGTATAATATCTTCGGTAAAAGGACGAAAAACATATAGGAAATGCGTATTGAATCTGCGATGTTTCCGTGATATTATTAGTACCGGTATTAATTCCGAACTTACATGAAGTTCCGTTAAGTGCTATTTATGCGATGAAAATTATATTCAGGAGCAAAAAAATGAAAAAGTGGTACTTTATCCCGTTGTGCATTTTACTGGCGACAGTATTTATACTGTCAGGCTGCGGTGGGTCAACCACTACGGCGCCCGCTGTCCAGGCTACAGCGTCCGCTGCCCAGGCTCCGGCTCCCGCCGCGACTTCGGCTGCTCCCGCCAAACCAGCCGAGACCGTTATCATCAAGTATGGTCATGATATGCCGCCCAACGTGGCGCCGCCTACAGGGCTGAACTGGTGGGCTGAAGAAGTAACCAAGAGGACAGACGGCCGGGTTAAGGTGGAGATGTACCCCGCCAGCTCGCTGGTTCCCCAGTCATCCTCGGTCGATGCAGTCCGCTCGGGTGTGGCTGACATGTATTTCCTCAGTATTACAAGCTGGCGGAAGCAGTTCCCGCTTTCATCGATCGTGGGTATGCCCGGCCTGGGTTTCCCTGATGATTCGGAAGAGGCCAATGTGAATCACGTCAATACCTTCATGGAATATATGAAGAAATATCCCAAGGTAGCCGAGGAATATAAAGACTTTGTCCCGGTGTTCTTCTATGTGATCTACTCCGAATCTTACCTGCTTTCCAAGGATAAGAAGGTACTCGTTCCCGATGATATCAAGGGACTGAAAGTAGGCAGCAACGGTATCAGGGCGGAATTTGTCAACAAACTGGGAGCGGTATCGGTAACGGATGTTCCGCCAACGTCCTATGAAAAGCTTCAGACCGGAGTAACCAATGCCTGTTTTGCCGCTATCAGCGCCGTTCATGACTTTAAAATTTACGAGGTAACGAAGTACCTGCCGGATGTTGTGTTCGGGGCCGGAGGGCATCCACAGATCATCAACAAGAATACCTGGGAAAAAATCTCGCCGGAAGACCAGAAGATCATGATGGACCTGGCGCCTGAAGCCTCCAGGATAAGCAGTAAAAACATTGGAGATTTGAATGCCCTGTCCTGGAAGGAAGTGGTAGACAAAGGCATGGTACTAGAAACCACGCCTGAGCAAAAAGCTGAATGGAATAAGGTTTTTGAACCTCTGTGGGAAGACTGGATCAAGGAAAACGAGGCCAACGGGCATGCGGAAGCCAGAGAGATGCTTAACTGGTGGAAGAGCAAGGTCGATGCGGCCTGGGCTGCCAGGTAGCAAGCTCCTTTAAGACCAATCGCCGGTGCCTGAGTCCCGGAATTCAGGTACCGGTGATAATTCATCAGGTTATTCCCGGCAGTTACCCGTAAGGCTATGTCTTAAAGGAATGGGATGTAATGAAACAGTCAGTCGGTTTTGAGAAAATCGCTGTAAGGACCCGCAGCGGCCTGATGTCATTCTCGAAAATCATGGCCATAATCGCCTCTCTGGTACTGGGGGCCATGATGCTGCTGACGTTAGCCGATGTTGCGGGACGTTACTTTTTCAATAAACCGATCCGCGGGACCTGGGAACTGGTAGGGATGCTGCTGGTCTTCGCGGGCACCTGGGGACTGGCCTATTGCCAGATACAGAAATCGCATATCAGGGTGGATATCCTGTTGACCAGGTTCCCCCGCCGCATCCGGGGGCTGATCAACTTTATCAGCTATCTGGTAGGGGCGATTGGATTCGGCCTGATATCATGGCGGGTTTTCTTAATGGCTCAGAACTATTTCATCCATGATTATGTGACAGATACTCTGGGCATGTCTATTTTCCCCTATATGATCGGCCTTACTATCGGTTCCGGACTATTGTCACTGATCCTTTTGATGGATGTGATTATATCTTTAATCGAGGTGTTCAGAAAATGACTCCGGTAACGATAGGCCTGATCGGTTTTTTTGTCATGCTGGTCCTCATCCTGCTGGGGATGAATGTAGCCTATGCCCTGGTGGCGCTGGGCTTTGTGGGGCTGGTTATTCTGAACGGATTCGGGCCGGCGCTTTCCAGCATGGCGCTGATTTCCTTTGAAAAGGCCACCAGTTACGATTTTGCTGTGGCGCCCCTCTTTTTATTGATGAGTGCTTTTGTTTCCCGCGGCGATATTGGAAAGGACGCCTACATGATGGCGCGGGCCTGGCTCGGGCAGATAAGGGGCGGACTGGCGATAGCGACTACAGGGGCCTGCGCCCTTTTTGCCGCCTGCTGCGGTTCCAGCCTGGCCTGTGCCGTGGCTATGGGCAAGATTGCCTATCCGGAAATGAAGCGCTACGGTTATGACGCCAGGATGGCGCTGGGAACTATCGCCGCCGGCGGTACCATGGGTATCCTGATCCCGCCCAGCATGGGATTTATCCTGGTGGGCATCCTGACTCAACAGTCAATCGGCAAGCTTTTCATGGCCGGCATTTTGCCCGGTATCACTCAGATGCTGCTTTACAGCATTACTATCTATATCCTCTGCCGTTTCAATCCCGCCATGGGACCCGCTACCCCGCCTACCACATTCAGGCAGAAGATGACCTCCATAAAACTTACCTGGCCTATTATCACCTTGTTCCTGCTGGTTATCGGTGGTATTTACGGGGGTATCTTCACACCCACTGAAGCAGGCGGTATAGGAGCGGCCGGAGCTCTGGCCATCTGCCTGATTAAAAAGCAGCTCACGCGCGCCAGCTTTTTTGAAAGCCTGATGGAAGGCGGGCTGCTGTCCGCCATGATGATAGCATTGATTATCGGGGCTTTCATTTTCAACCAGTACCTGGCCATAACCAGGATTCCCTTCCTGGCCAGCGAATATATCGTAAGTTTAGCGATAAACAAATATTTTATCCTGATGATGGTGGCGATTTTATATCTTATACTGGGTATGGTCTTTGATATCTATGCTATCCTGATCCTGACGCTTCCCATCCTTTTCCCGACCATGACAGCCCTGGGGTTCGATCCGATATGGTACGGCGTGTTGATGGTACGGCTGGTGGAGATAGGGCTGATATCACCACCCTTCGGTATGAATTTGTTCGGCCTGGCAGGTTCGGTAAATGTACCCATGGGATTGATATTCCGGGGAGTGATACCTTTCCTTATAACCGACTGCGTCAACATTGCCCTGCTGGTAAGTATCCCTGCTATTGCAACCTTCTTGCCGGACATTATGCTTTCCCAGTAAGGAGCAGGCGGTACAATCCGATAGTACCCCTCTTGGTCCTGACTCAGGACAATATCATAAATGCTCAAAAAATAGCCGGTACCGATTTCCGGATTCCATACCGGCAGGCGGCATAAGCGCTTGTTTCAGCGGACAACCCTGGCATCGAAACGCAGTCCCGACTCCGCACCATAGGCCCTCTTAAAGGCCTCCGGATACTGTTTTTTCCAGCCCTCCATGCGGCTCCATCCGACCTTTTCAACCTCGACCAGGTACCCGCTGGCGACCATTCCGGTGGCGTTTTTCGAGGTAGTATTATGCGGGCTGAGGGTGTTAATGGCCCCTCCCCGGTCCAGTTCTCCCGGTATAATCGGGTCATATCTTGCTCCGTGGTCCATGTATACCGCCCCCGGCCTGATTCTCTCGGTGACGCGGGCGCCGGCCAGGACAGCCCCCCTTTCGTTATAGACACTTACAACATCACCGTTTTCTATGTTGCGGGCTGCGGCGTCCAGCGGATTGATCCAGAGAGGTTCGTACTTGTATCCGTCAAATCCCTTTACCTTGCAGGTAGGGATCTCTCTGGTCCAGACCATATCGTCGTGATTGGCATGCACTCTCCACCGGCCGTGGTTGGAGACTATCAGCAGGGGATATTTCCCGGCCCTGTCGCCGGACAGGCTCTCGTTGTGACTTTCTCCTTTCTCGATCCAGTGCGGAACGGGCGGACGCTCTTTATCACCGGGGAAATGTACCGCCAGGTTCTGGGAATAAAACTCGATTTTACCGGAGGGAGTCTTGAGGGGATTTTTCTCCGGGTCATTATAGAAGCCGGACGGACCGGCGGGATAATTCATCCATCCGGGATCGGTCGGAAGGACGTAATACCCCTTTTCCCGGAATTCGTCCCAGGTTATTACTTCTTTCACACCCGAATTGTCGAAACCGGACCTGATCAGGTCTTCCACCGTTTTGCCGCCGGTGTATTCATTCAGCAGTCCCATCTTTTCTGCGATCATACATACTATCTCGTAATCGCTGCTGGACTCGCCCAGGGGCTCGATGCACTGTTTTTCATTGATTATCAGGCGGAACTGGCCGCCCATGCTGTCCGTGCCTATGTCCTGCTCCTCGAACTTGGTGCTGACCGGCAGAATAATATCCGCAAAAAGACAGTCATTTTCCATCCAGGGGTGCTGTGCCAGCATAAACTCGATTTTCGGGCTTTGCAGCGCCCTGATATACGAGTTGCTGTCATTCCAGCAGGTTATCCAGCATGGCGTATCGGTCCATATCATATGCACTTCGGGGCAGCCTTCGGCCGGATAGGTATACCTGGTGAACTGGTCTTCAAGAGGGGAGGTAGCGGAAGTGGTGCCGTACCAACTGATAGGCGGATTGAGAATGGCCTCATGTATCAGGTTTTTCGGTATGAACTGCCGTGGAACGTTTATTCCCCCGGTGACATCTTTTGGAGTGGTGCCGGGATTTGTTCCCGACCGTCCGGCGGTGTTGAAATTCATGGCCCCGGTGTAAACCGAGATAACTTTGGGGATTTTTGTACCCAGCGGCATGGGATCGGAATCATTGACTGAGCGGCGGCCCCATTCCAGCATTTTAACCTGGTAGGCTCCCGCTTTCCCCAGTCCCTGCATGGCCAGCAGCAGGACTTCCAGCCGGCCGTTTTCGCTGGTATAAGGACCGCGGATGCCCGGACCGCCGTTGCCGTGGGCGATAGTCGTTGCCCTGGAGGCCCAGTCCCTTGCCAGCGCTTTGATTGTCCACTCCGGGACGCCGCATCTGGAGGCCGCCCAGGCCGGTGTTTTGGGCACACAATCCTCTTTTCCCATGACGTAGCCGGAAAATTTGTCAAAACCAAAGGTGTGTGTGTTGACATAATCCTTATCGTACAGTCCTTCAGCGATCCAGACATGGGCGATCGCCAGTTGCAGTGCTGCATCGGTATTGGGGAGGATAGGAATCCATTTGTCGGCATGTACGGCGGCGCCGTAATTAAGGTCCGGGGAGATAAAGACCGACCTGATTCCCAGAGAAGACCACCAGAAACACAGACGGCTGGCCATCTGCCCGTCAAATGCCCAGGGGGTAGTCTCGGGGTCGCATCCCCAGAATAAAAGCAGTCCCGTATGCTGGGCGATATCCGGCATGACGTTGATGACGGGTTCCAACTGGCCGACGGGCTCCATCCCCCAGGCGTGCTTGGCTCCCCAGTACCATCCCTCCCAGGAGTCCGCATTACGAATCTGGACGGTAGGTCCTCCCAGCAGGTTCAGAAGTTTATACTGGCAGCCGTGAGTGCCGTGGACTACCTTGTTTTCTCCGTGTCCGTCCTGCTGGGATAGTATGGCCTGTGAGCCGTATTTATCAATAACTCTCCTGATCTCCCGGACAATGATGTCCAGGGCTTCGTCCCAGGAGATCCTGATATAAGAGCTGTGCCCTCTATTGCCGGTGTTTCTTTGGCCTTCCGGATCCCAGTCGACCCTTTTCAAAGGATAAAGAATCCTGTTGGGTGAATAGACGCGGTTCTTGTAGGCCAGGCTGTAGGGCGGTATCAGGGACTTCATGAGGGGCTCAAAGGTGCTTCCGCGGGCTTTCATCTGCCAGGGATTGAAGGTCTTGCTGTCATATTTCCAGTCAAAATGCAGCGGCCTGATCCGGACGATCCGCCCGTCTTTGACATCCACCACCGATGTATTGGCGTCACCGCTGCTGGAGGCAATAAATCCCAGGCCTTTAATGATAGAGGTCTCCCTATCCCTGCCGTTCATCGCTGGTCTTATCCTCCTTGAGCCATTTCGGGTGTCTACCGCTATTATCGTTAATTATAGAGGGTATAACGGGAAATATTCTACTGGAAGTACCGGGCGTGAAATAACCGGAAGCGCAGGCCCTCCAGCCTTGCATGAAGGGCCCGGGAGCTTGCCTTTCTTTCATAGCTGTACTGGCAGGATGGTCCGGCCAGCGGCCAATTTTATCGCATATTGTGACGTTTTTGGTCTTCCCGTCCGAAATAGTAATTAAGCATGGACAGGAAATCTTCCAGGACTGCCAAACTGTTTATCGGCTGAACCTCCCCGCCGACCGGATAACTGCCGGCCGCAATAACAGTCAAACACTGTCCGTCATCCGAGGTAATTGCGGCATAATTTGAATCTCCGGGATAATTGTAGCAGACGGTATAAGGCGATTCACTCTCTGTTAACAAGACAGTTATAAAGATCGAGGAAAAGTCACCGTTTGAGCTATCGATAGGAGCCAGTTGAGTGTGTCCGGCTAGAGTAATAGCGACCTGCCCGGTGGGATAGGGAGAGTGGGAGCTGATAGTCCCGCCCAGGATGGTGGACATGGTTCCGGCGGTAATAGTCGGGTGACTGAGATTGCTGAAGAAGGGTGTAGCCTGCAAAATACTGGCGGTGGTCCGAGTTGTGGTGGAGGTCAGCGTATAGTTGAAGGCATCGCTGCCGCTTATCGAGATTCCGCTGACGCTGACCGACTTGTCGTTTCCTGCTCCGGCATCCTCAAAACTGGCACTGGCATAGCTGTCAATAATATCATCTTCATCCACCCGGTCATCCGAGAGCGTGACCGTGGCGTCAGTTGTACCGTCGAAAACCTTATCTATCCCGGCAGCGCTGACCGTCAGTTCCCTTTGCAGGATATCGGCACTGGTGGAGGGTTGAGTTAAAGAATAGTTTTCTGAGTCCTCGCCCTCGATAG
>JAFGOB010000050.1 GCA_016926695.1 Dehalococcoidales bacterium
CTGCTGCCAGGGGCCCAGGTCAAGGTAACCGTGTGTAACAGGGACAATCACTTCATGATGTATAAGCAGGCTCTTCAGATGGGCATCGCCATTGGTCTCACCCGTTTGATGGTGACGGTAGTCCGGTCTGTAGGGCGCCAGCTTTTCCAGCCATTCCTCGATATCGGCAATAAGACCGTCTTCAGCATCGTTGACATATACCCCGGCGGTAATGTGCATGGCCGAGACCAGCACAAAACCCTCTTTTACCCCGCTGTTCTCCACCAGTTTTTTTACCCTGTCCGTAATGTTGATAAACTCCCGTTTGTTCCTGGTATTGAACCAGATATAGTCCGTGACTGTTTTCATCAGCCGTCTCCTTTCGAAACAGTTTTATGTCGCCAGTCCAGATTACAGGGAAACGCCCTCCATAATCAACTCCCCGTGATAGAGACGGCACACCGCTCCAACGATTTTCGTACCTCTTGTTATTTACATGAATTTTATATTCCTTTCCTTGGTCGGGGTACGGCAACGCGGTTGCCGCAGAATCTCAAATTTAAGAGACTCTCACGTCGGGCAAAGCCCTCCTCAGAGTGGACTTAATTTGATACTTTTTCAGCAATCGTTCATGACATTTTTCGTGTTACCTTAAATAGTGAAAACTGAGTCGAGCGGCCGGTTGAGCCATAGACGAGCAAATCCCGGTCACCCTTACTACTTGCGGAGTCTGCCCGGCGCACCGGCGGGCGACACGGACGGAGACTCCATAATAGCAGTTTTCGTAATAATCTCAACTGGTACTCTTCCACGAGTGCCACGGGTTCTTCTTTGTACCGGAGGCCTTATCTATCCTATAATGGCATGGACAAAGCTGAGAATTTCAGAGGGAGCACCATGGAAAAAACAATTCACGTAGACAATGGCATAGAGGCCTTCCTGGAACTGTTGAACGATCAGGGAGTAGAATATATTTTTTTGAATCCGGGTACAGATACATACCCCTTGCAGGAATCTATAAGTAAATTCCAGTCCATGGGAAAACGGACTCCCGGAGTGATACTCTGCCTGCATGAGTCCGTCGCCATGGCAGCCGCTCACGGGTATTTCATGGTAAGCGGCAGGCCGCAGGTGGTATTCGTCCATACGGACCTGGGCTTGCAGCAGGTGGGCGGCGCGCTTCATAACGCCCAGCGAGGCAGGGCGGGTATTATCTTATGTTCGGGACGGGTACCTTCTAACATCGATAATGCCAGGGTAAACCAGGTACACTGGATGCAGGAGCAGTTCGATCAGTCCGGCATTGTTCGTAATTATGTCAAATGGGAATATGAACTCCGTTCAACATCCAATATCCAGCATGTTGTTCAAAGGGCCTTCCAGGTAGCCGCCAGCGATCCCTGCGGTCCCGTCTACCTGACGGTACCGCAGGATGTCATGATAGAAAAGATGACCCAGGTTGTTGTTCCTCCCGTTGCCCGGCATGCCCCTGCGAGCTACGCCGGGCTGGATGATAGTCATCTGGCAGAAATTTCCTCGGCCCTGGTCAAGGCCTCTTACCCACTGATAATAACGGGATATTCGGGCAGGCATAGCCAATCCGTTGAAGCCATGGTTGTTCTGGCTGAAGCGATAGGCGCCAGGTTAATCTCTTCACCGGGATACATGAACTTCCCCAATACTCACCCGCTTTTCAGCGGCTTTGACGCTACGCATCACGTGGACAAAGCGGATATTATTCTCATTATCGACCAGGATGTGCCCTATGTTCCCCTGAGGGTCCGGCCTCGGCCCGAAGCCAGGATTATCAATATCGATATCGATCCGTTGAAAGAGGGCTATCCTATGTGGGGCTTTCCTTCCGACCTCCTGCTCAGGGCTGATTCATGCAGATTCCTTCCGGCCTTGTGCGACCTGGTACGTTCTTCAATTTCAGCCGAACAAAAAAATATCATTCTGAAGAGAAGTGAAAATATCGCCCGGGAAAATAAAAAAATGCGGGATGAGTGGGAACGCATGGCCGTGTCCGGATGCTCTCAAAAACCTGTTTCCCCTGACTGGATTTGCCGCTGTCTTAACGAGGCGATAGATGCTGAAACCATAGTGCTGGGTGAAGCTGTAACCAATGCCGGCGCACTCCTTCGCCAATTGAAACGCAGCCTGCCGGGAACCTACTTCCAGAGCGGTGGGTCGAACCTGGGATGGGGACTGGGAGCAGCCCTGGGAGCCAAACTGGCCTCTCCTCAGAAAACAGTCGTTACTATAGAAGGCGACGGCAGCTTTATCTTCGGCTCTCCCCCGGCAGCCCTCTGGGCCGCAGCAGCACATCACGCTCCCTTTCTGTGCATCGTGCTGAACAACACCCAGTATACCGCTCCTAAAATAACGGTGAAGATGGCGCTGGGAGAATCAAGCTACTCCGTGCGAAGCGGCAACTGGGTGGGCACCGAGATCAAGCCCTCTCCCGATTATGCCGCCATGTCCCGTGCCTGCCATGCTTACGCCGACATCGTCGAAGAACCTTCCGCACTCGTACCGGCCATTAAAACCGCACTCGAACAGGTGCGCAAAGGCGTGCCGGCCGTGGTAGAAGTAAAAACAGACGCTAGTTTTTAGCTTACCCGGATAAGCTATAATGATATTACCACCAGTCCTGTATTTCGGCAGCGGAGGTGAATACAGTTGAAATCATCCAGCCGTCTTCTGACCGGTTTCGGCATCGGACTATTCGTTCTGGTAATTGTAACGGTCGTTCTGGCGCTTTCCATCGGCCAGCAAAACGCCCCTACTCTGCCAGCGGATACGCCTGAAGGGACCGTCCAGCGTTTTCTTCTGGCCGTGCAGGCTAATGATTACGCCGCCGCCTATGATTATATTATCCCTCGTAGAGACGGAGAGACCAAAACAGCAGAGGCTTCTTACCAGCAATTTTCCTTGTCGGCCCGGTACGCCTCCGGCAGTACCTGGAAAGCCAATCTGGGGCAAGTTTCCCGGCAGGACCAGTCGGCCAGTGTTGAAATTATCCTGGAATTTTTTACCTCGGGAGGACCTTTTGGCAATCCGATCCGTACCGATTCTGTTGTATTTAACCTCAGAAAAGTGGACAACGCCTGGCTTATTGCTTCACCCACCGACCTGTACTGGCTGTACTAAAACGGATGGAGGTGTTAATTGAGCAGCATTAGGCGAGTCTATTTCTACATTGTCAGCCTGGTTTCGCTGGGTATTTCAGCAGCGGGAGCCAGGATTCTATTGTCTTTGCTGTTTGATCTGATCTTCTCTCGCTCCTCCTTGATAAGTCAGCCCGCTTTTGTGCAGCAGCAGTTGAGCCTGGGAATAGCCATGCTCGTCATCGGCTGCCCGCTGTGGTTCTTTTTCTGGCGCGGCATACAGACAAACGCCGCCGGTAACCGGACCGAGACCGGTTCGCTTATGCGACAGATCTATCTCAAACTGGTATTGATCGTGACCTCTCTAATGGCCCTTTTCGCCTCTGAGGGCTTCCTTAGCTGGCTGCTGGCAGGCCTGCCATCATGGCAGACAGCCGGCGGCAGCAACCTGGCCACCCTGATCGTGGTGGCGGCTATCTGGTATTACCACTGGAAGGTATCCGAGAGCGAGGGACAACCCTCACCGGCGGCCCAAACACTCAGGCGCTGGTACATCTACATCGCCTCCGGGTGGGGGTTGGTCCAGACGGTGGTCGGTATAATCCAGGTCGTCCATGCCGGATCCATATCTTTGCTGGTACGGGGACCATCGCTTGTTTCCGCAACGGTCTGGAGCGGGGACATGCAGAATAGCATTTCCTGGATTCTCCTCGGAGGTCTGTTCTGGGCTTTTCACTGGTTCAAAATGTCCCGGGGTGATTTCGACTCGGTCTTACGCCAGGTCTATATTTATCTTCTGGCCATTACCGGCAGCTCGATCACCGGCATTGTAGCCCTGGTAATGGCCCTGTTTTACATTTTTGTCTGGGTACTGGGAGCGGCGGACTCCGGCGGAAGCTATTTTCAGTTCCTGGGATGGGCGATTCCTACTGTAGTCGCTGCAGCGGCTGTATGGTCATACCACCAGGCAATGGCCTGGGAGGAGGCCGTCCATCAAAAGGAACGCCGTTTGTCTTCCAGGCGGGTACACCTGTATATAATGTCCTTCCTCGGACTGGGAGCAATGGTGGCCGGGTTGGTCCTTCTGCTCGGCATTCCGCTCCAACTGGCTGTCAACAGCATACAGCCGCCCCTGGCCGTCGAACCCGGCTGGTGGCAGAAACAGGTCAGCCTGTTTCTGGCCCTGCTGATCACCGCCTTCCCTCTCTGGTGGATCTACTGGAAACAGGTAATCAGGCTGGCCGACAGGAGAGGTGTGGAGGAATGGAGGGCAAGGTCCCGCCGGACCTACCTGTACGTTATTATCGGCGCATCAATTATCGCACTGGCAGCCGACCTGGTGAACATCTTTTATCAAATACTCAGCGCGGGCCTGTCCGGGGGCTATAATGCCGGGGTACTCAGGAGCACAAGCTGGAGCATTCAATCACTGGTGGTGGCCGTACCCCTGCTGGTGTACCACTGGAAGATAGCCCGGGACGACCAGCGCCGGGGAGCGGAAAAAATCGCGGGACACAAGGCCGTGACGGTGCTGGCAGGCCGGGAGGCCAAACTCGTTGTTTCCCGGCTGGAAGAAGGTCTGGGCTATAAAATAAGCGTCCTGCAATCAGACGGTCCGGAAACGGACCCGCCGGTCCTTACGGAGGGTGATCTGAAGGGGCTGGTCGAGAAGATCGAGTCCGCTTCCTCAGCCCGCGTCATGGTGGTGATAAGCGAGGGAAGAATCGCCGTAATACCCTACCACCCGGCTTAACCCGGTCAGCAGGCATGTACTTTCTGCCTGTTTCTCCTGTAGTTCCCGCTGCCGGTTTTCTTTTGGCTTTTCATACCTTCAGCCTTCCTTCCGGCATAGCGTCTTCTCTTTGATACGTCCGTTACAGGAGACCCGGCCTCGTAGTCGAAATCAGCCAGGTTTCGCTGTTCGAGGGGTTTCTTGAATATCCGCTCCAGGGCCTTTACCATCTGGTTGTCTTCACTGGTTACCAGCGTAAAAGCCTCACCGGTACGGTTGACTCGCCCCGTGCGGCCGATGCGGTGCGTATAGGCATCGGTAGTATCCGGCATGTCGAAGTTAATTACATGTGAAATGCTCAGGATATCCAGTCCCCGGGAAGCGATATCGGTAGCCACCAGTATCTTTAACGAACCATCCCTGAACCCGTCCAGGGCTTCCTGTCTCCTGTACTGCGCCATGTCTCCCTGTAGCGAAGCCACACTGAAACCGGCCCTTGCCAACTGCCGGGTTACCTGCTCCACACGGTGCCTGGTCCGGACAAACACCACCACGGAGTCCGTCTCGGTAGTACGCAATATCTCCTTGAGCAGCGCAATCTTGAGATGGGGCTGTACCGGATACAGAGCATGCGCCACACTCTCAACCGGCGCCGACTCCCCTATCTGTACCGTTAAAGGCCTGTGCAATACCTCGCTGACCAGGCGGCGGACATCCCCCGGCATGGTAGCTGAAAAGAGCAACGTCTGATGAGACTGGATAAGGCATTTAACGATATGGCGAATATCCGGTAAAAAGCCCATATCAAACATGCGGTCCGCCTCATCAATCACCAGCACCTCTACCCGGGAAAGGTCGATGGTGCCTTTCATCAGGTGGTCGAGCAAACGTCCGGGACAGGCAGCCACTATTTCAGCACCCCTGCGAAGGGCGCTGGTCTGGACCTCCATACTGACCCCACCGTAAATGGAGATCGCCCTTATCCCTGCCTCATAACCCAGATCGTTAATCGCTTCGCAGGTCTGCTCGGCCAGTTCACGTGTGGGCGATATTACCAGTGCTCCTACCTGCCCGCGGGGAGAACTCACCAGCCTGTTCAGGATGGGCAAAGCGAAAGCAGCCGTCTTACCCGTACCTGTCTGGGCTATACCGATTACATCGCGGCCCTTCATAACAGGCGGGATAGCTTTATCCTGCACGGGCGTCGGGGTAGTATAGCCCTGTGCCCGGATACCAGCCATGATGCTGGCATGAAAACCAAATTTTTCGAAATTCATCAAACTCCTTGAAAATGATACTTATGTATTTTATCAAAAGAACAGACCGCCTTCGCGGCGTTTTTTCTAAAGTAACTAAAAAAAGAAACGGCATCCGATTCAGTCAGTATTGCAGCTATATGGCGGATGTTCCTGAGGGGACTAAAACGACATACGGGCAACTTTACCGTGTCAGGCGAAGATTGACCATCCGGGGCCGGGAGAAATCTTTTATAAGTTAAAAAAGTATTCAGTAAAACCAATCCGTATTATTATACCATGTTATTCCGGCAATTGCATTCTCAGTACCGGCGTTTACCCGGGTTCGCTTTTTTGCCCCCGGCCTGCCCTGCTCTCGAACCCACCGTGATGGCATGATTGAACGAAAATCCGAAAGCTATCAATATACAAATTATGCCAATGATCATTAATGACATCCTGTCCAGTTCTGTGAAGCTGTTCAACATCACTATCAGGAAAGCGCTTACCGCGGCAAACCCGATGAAATTGACCACAAAGGCTGTAACGCTGAAACCCATGCCTCTTCTTTCATGGTATTCCGGAATGTTTTCTACCGGCTGCCGTGGAGCTTCAAAACCTGTTTTCTGGGCCGTTCCTGCCTGCTCATTCCCGCCGGTATTCTCCGTCGTTTCAATCACGTTAAAGAGCTCAACCCGCACGAGCGCCTGATCGACGGCGTGAGTCTTTTCATTCTCAAGTTTAACCAGCAGGTCGCAGGAATACCTCCTATCGGGCTCTCCGGTCCCCGTGCACTCAAGGGTTATTTCCAGGGGAAGCCGTTCGGCGGTAAGGGATTTGACATTGACAACGGCCAACCAGGGCGCCGGGTTATTATCGATCCATATACTGGTGTAAGGACCACCCGTATTTCTGATAGTCAGGGTGGTAGTCTTCTTCTCTCCGTAGCTGCCGCTTTTGAACCGGATACCCATGGGTTCAACTGCCAGTTTGGGCGGGATTCTATAAGGATTGTTGATGGGATTGCTGACGAAATCGAAAGCGCGGTTTACCAGAGCCAGCTCAGCTTCAGCCTTTTTCCTTACATGTTCAGGCTTGTCCTGATTCTTGTCAGGATGCAGCAACTGAGCTTTATAATAATACTGCTCTCGCATTTCGGTTTCTGTAGCAGTTTCAGAAATGCCGAGAAGGTTACAGGCTTCGGCCCAGTCCATTCTATATTCCTTGTCTAGGCTGTATACTCCTGGGGCTCATCAACAGCAAAGAGGCTGAAGTGATAGCCTGACCAAACATATCGCTGGATACCTTGGTGGCCAACTCTGCCCTGGAGGCGAGTTTTTCCAGGAACCATTTGTCGGCATCGTCGGTACCTATAGTTAATATTTCAATTTTATCGGCTTTCGCCTTATCAGCCACCTCAAGGCTGCCCTTAACGCTGTCAGGCATTCCATCGGTGGCGATAACCATTGCTTTGAGTCCTTCCAGACCCTTCAATTCCTCGTGCGCCATTTTTATGGCGGCAGTCATATTGGTCGATCCCGAGGCACGTAGATCTTTCATTCTTTCCCGTATTATTCGAATGTCGTTTCCGGGCCTGTAAAGTAGTTCAGCCCTGGAACTGAATTTTATCAGTCCTACATGGTACTCCTTTGCGAAGGCATCTATGGCGAATTTTACTACACCCTCCCTGGCCTGGTCCAGCTTGCCGCGTTTCATGCTCCCGGAGCAATCGAGAATAACATATACATTTCCCCAGTTGACTGCCAGCCTGGTCTCAATGGGCTGCTGGGCAGCCAGTATTTTTATTCCTCCGCCGACAACCGCTATCTCCTGTTTGTCCTCATGCGATATTTGAAGACCGGTCTTTTTTTCATTTTCCATTTTACACCTCATAACCTTAGCATTAAGCGCCGGATGGTTTAAAAGGAACTGCTGCTCCGTACACGGCTACACACTACAATAACCGGATAACGGATAAATTACAAGACACAAGATAAAAACCTTACCCGGATTGCTTCTTCCGTTCTTATGCCGTAATTCCGTTCAGGGTCTTGTCCGGTCCCGTAAATATATCCTCTTTAATATTACTTCACCGTTGAGGTGTTTGTGAAGCACTTTTATAAAGCACTTTTATAATCGCACCCGGCCTGAAAAGGCCGGGTGCTCGGGTCCGTTGAATATTACATCATTACCTTGCCGTCAGGCGAAAGCATAGCGGCAAAATCACCGGGCAGGACTACAAAATCACCGCCCTTCAGGTCCCTGACCTCTTTTTTCATATCGGCCCAGAAACCTGTGAACTCCTTGTCCAGCGGCACGCCCTGGTCTATCATGGCTTTTCTGACCAGTTTGCCGTCGAGCGTCCGGGGAATGAGGCCGTCCTTCACACACATGGAGGCAGCCAGGCCGGCGGCCTGACCGGTGGTCATACAGGGAGCGATTATGCGCACGGCGGTGGTAGCATGGAATTCCGCGGAGCAGCACCTGCCGGCTACCAGCAGGTTATCGATTTTCAGGGGTACCAGCGAGCGATATGGTATATCGCAATATCCTCCCCTGTTAGGCCAGGCCTCATAGCCCCCCAGCTTCACAAAGGGGTGCATATCATCGGTACAGCCCGCCGGACGGCAAACAGCGGGCGCCTTGGGCTCGTTCAGATGGATATGGCGGCAGAACCCCAGCCTGGGGCTGGTGGGATGATGTACGCCTGTATACTCGGGGAAGCGGCAGATGCCATCCTCGAATTTGTGCGAACAGAATACGTCCTCGTCTTTAAGAATATATTCTCCCACAATGCGCCTTGAATCGCGCACCCCATGCAGATTGGCGATACCCGTAACCCTGCTTTTCTCGAATCCGGGAATATATTTCCTGAAGAACTTCTCCATCCAGGTAATCTGCTGGTGCTGCTCGATTATCTGCCGGGTAAGGTCTTCCGCGTCCGTGTTACGGGCATAATAGCTGTGTGTAATCATGATGCTTATGTCGGCATCCTCTTCCGGGGTCTGGGGCACGTTATATATCAGGGCTCCTGGAAAAATAAAGTACGGCAGATCTCCGTTTTGCACCGCCTGGTCCTGAAGGTCAGCTACCAGGCCGCTCTTTGTCCTGACAGTGCTTTTGGCCGATTCCTTCTCCGTCCATTCCCTGCTGGCTTCATTGTACCTGGTCATGTTGACATTGGCCATGCGGAAAGCCATAGTGGTGGACATGTTTAATCCCGCGTACTGAGGACTGCCGACTTCATAGGGCGCCCCGGCATAGGCCGCGACATCGGCATCGCCGGTAGTGTCTATAAATATCCCGGCGGAGACAGCCATCCGTCCGGACTTGGAGTGGCATATTACTTCCGTAATAGTGTTGTTTTCAACCACGGCATCGATAACATAGGCGCCGTAAAGAATACGAGCACCGGCTTCCAGGAGCATCTGCTCCAGGATGAATTTTCCTTTGTCCGGATCGATAGCCGGGAGATGAGGACGGTTGATCAAACATCCCTCGGCGTCCATCCTGCCCAGCCATTCCTGGCAGTTGCCCACAACCTCTCCAGCCACACCGGTCACATATCCGTTGGTGGCCAGTCCGCCGAGAGAAATCTGGCTTTCCAGCAGGAGCGTTCTCATCCCGCTGCGCGCAGCCGATAAGGCAGCGGATACGCCGGCCACACCCCCGCCGGCCACCAGTACATCCACATCGTACTTGCTTGTATTCATCATCCGGGTTTTCCTCCTTAAAAGACAATATTCGCCAGCCTGATTGTTTCTTATACTATATCCAGGCGGTCGAAGTTACCAGTAAATTATATCTAAGCTCAACCTGTATGTGCAACGCCGGGTTTATTCCAAAAACACAATTATTCATTACAAACATCTATTTGTTTTTTATATGTATTTATAAAAATTTGTATGGGCCGTATACCTGCTGTAATATTTAGAATATGAACAATCCGCTGGCAGGAAACTGGCCGAAGGCTATACTGCTTGACTTCTACGGTACGCTGGTGGAAGAGATACGCGCGCCGGTTCGCGATATTTGCCGGCGCATCGGACCTGTTCCGGCTGAGGGTATCATCGACTCAGAGGTGGTGAAACACTGGGCCGGGGTCTTCCTCGACCTGTGCGCGCAGAGCTACGGCCCGGCCTTCAGGCTGCAAAAAGAGCTGGAAAAGTGCTCCCTTCAGGCAGCCCTCGACCATTTTCACATCGACCTCGATGCCGGTCCTTTAAGCCTTCTTTTATCGGATTACCGTTCCCGGCCCGTTATTTACCCGGAGAGCAGGATGGTCCTTTCCCGCTGCCGGGTTCCCGTTTGCCTCCTGACCAATATCGATAACAGGGAAATAGAACGGGCGCTGGAATATACCGGACTGCGGTTCGACTATATCGTCACCAGCGAAGACTGCCGCGCCTATAAACCCAGACCTGAGACCTTCCGGGAAGCGCTGTCAAGGCTTGACCTTCCGGCGCAGGCTGTACTGCACGTGGGTGATTCACTGCACAGCGATATCATGGGAGCGCACCAGATAGGCATACCGGCACTCTGGATCAACCGGCGGAAGCAACTTCTATTGCCGGATGACTTCAAAACGGAAGCCTCCCGTCCGGAATATTCCTCCTGTAATTTGACCGGTCTGCTGGATATTATTGATTAGCTGCTGAAGCGCTAAAAGAGAACGGTAAACATATAAATACATCCTGTATCTCACTACAAGTGGTATAAAATGAAATGTATATAATATCAAGCAACATACCTGAATAAATGTCATGCTTCATCCCGATGGGTAGTAAGGAGTGTCGGTATTCCAGCATGACAGATACATGGAGGCTGGTGATTTATAATATATCGTCCTAATCCGGACTAATAAAGTCCGTCCACTATTTTGAGATGCTGCCTCAACCGCTGGTTACCGGGCCCGATAAAAGAGGAGGCGGCATCTGGTTCCAGCAGAATAATATTTTCCTGCTTCGTGCTATTTGATTCAATAATTTTTGATTTTTTATCAGTAAAATAGGGTCTATTAAACGAAATATTCCAGGCTCATTTGCCGAACTCTTTGAAGCGGTAGCCCATGCCGCGTTCACTCAGGATATACTGGGGATTTTTGGGGTCTTTTTCTATCTTCTGCCTGAGGTAAGTGATGTATAAGCGCACATACTGGTCTTCATCATGGTACTCCGGACCCCAGACGCGGGCCAGCAGCATTTCATGCGTGAGAAGCTTTCCAGCATTGGTTACCAACTGGTACAGCAGGCGGTATTCGGTGGGTCTTAACCTCTCCTCGCGACCCCTGACAAAGACCCTGCGCAGGTTGAAATCGATCTTCAGTTCATCATCGACTACTATTACAGCCCGGCTGTTTGAGCTCTCAGGCTCCGTGCGCCGTAAAACGGCCTTAATCCTGGATACCAGCTCCAGCGGCTCAAAGGGCTTGGTCAGGTAATCGTCAGCCCCGAGGTCCAGTCCCTTAATCCTGTCGGTGGGAGCGTTTTTTACACTCAGAAATATCACCGGTACGGCTGACAGTTCGCGAATCTTCTTCAGCGTCTCAAAGCCGTCCATGTCCGGCATCATTATGTCAAGCACAACCAGGTCCGGCATCTCCCGGGTCACCTTCTCCAGCGCCTCGAAACCGTTTGAGGCAGTGGTCACAGCGAACCCCTCCAGTTTCAGGTTCATGCTGATGAACTGGACCATGCGCGACTCATCATCAACTACCAGTATTTTCTTCTCGGGAGGCATAATATGTACCTCTTTTCAATTCAGAATGCCATAATCCGGCGTCCCGTCTATCCGGGGACCTTTGCATTCATGTACAATGCCGTATATTTTCAATCCAGCTTGCGTCAATCCGGAAACAGTAACTCCGGTCTTTTTCATATACGGTCTATAACACCCTCAAGGCAGGGGATGGATTTTATATCAGTCCCGGCTGCCATCATCCGTATGGTCCTTTCGTGCCTGCTCAAGAGGCAGAGTGAACGAGAAACGGGAGCCTTTCCCCACATGGCTGGAGACCTCCAGCTTTCCCCCGTGCGCCTCGATAACAGCCTTGCAGATATAGAGTCCCAGACCTGTGCCCTGTATTTTTTTGGCGGTGCCTTTCTCTATTCGCTGGAACTTTTGAAACAGCTTTCCCAGGTCATCCTCGGGAATGCCGATACCCTCGTCCGCTACCGAAACCCTGACGCTTTCTCCACTGTATTCTCCTGAAACGGTCACCCTGCCGCCGTCCGGAGAATATTTGACGGCGTTCTCAACCAGGTTGGTCAGGACCTCCTCCATAAGCTGCGGTTCAACCGTAACATCAGGAAATTCATCCTGGAAATCAACTTCGAAGGTATGTCCGGGGGAAAGATTGCCTATCCTGCGGACAACCTGCCGCGCCAGTGATGAAAGCTGTACGGGCTCCTTCTCAAGCCGGATAGCCCCGGCGCTCAGCCGGGAGGCCAGGAGTAGTTTGTTCATTACCTTGCTCAGTCGATCAGTCTCCTCGCCTATGACCTGAAGCCCCTGCCGGATAGTGTCCTGGTCCCATTTTCCCTCAACCCGGAGCAGAGTGCTGGTATATCCTTTTATTATCGACAGGGGTGTTTGCAGTTCATGTCCCAGCATGGAAAGCAGTGTTTCCTTGAAGCCTTCCGCTTCCCTCAGCCTGGATATATCCCTTACATTCACCACCGCATTGAGAGGTCTGCCTTCGCCGGAGCGTATAATCGAATAAAGCATGGCGACATCCACGGATAGTCCCTCCCTGGTGCGAATAGTGCCCTCCTGCTCAAAGACCGAGGCAGTATCCCCGGGCTTATAGCGCATGGGGCACCGCCTCCGGCACATGTTTTTCTTCTCCTTGTCCTGCGGACTCAAGATATTGTAACACTCTTTACCCAGTACCTGGTCACGGGTATATCCGGTTAGTTTTTCCATGGCAGCATTAAAACCCAATATGCGGCAGCCGGCATCGATGCTCATTATGCCTTCCGCGCTGTTCTCCAGAACTGCTTCAATCCGCTTTTTTTCTTCGGCCAGAATGAAGGCCAAATGGGCATTTTGCAGGGCGATGGCAGCCTGTTCGGCCAGGGCGGCCAGCAACGTCCTGTCCACCAGTGACAATGCCGAAGCCTCGTCCAGGACTCCGGCCGGCCGCAGAATATACATCAGTCCCAGATGCTTTTCTCCTTCATTCAGAGGCAGGGCCATTATGGAGTCCTGCTTGAGACCTTCCTCCGAGCATGGCAGCTCCACGCCGGGAAGAATTTCCGAGATCAAATTGAAGCTGTCCTGCCCTGCGGCAAAGTCCACCGTGGACTCATCCAGCAAAGGATTGAGCTGATCAAGGTCCGGTTGTTTAAGCCCCCTTGAAATGTAAAAAACAAAATGTTGCTGTTCCTCGTCCCATGCGGCTACTATCCCCGAGCTTCCTCCGAGGGTTTTTATCACGTTTCCCAGAATCACTTGCAGAACCGCTTCGGAATCTACGTTCTCTATGTCATATCCCGGGATATGCAAATTACGGTCTTTCATTTGATTTCTAACGCAACTCTAGCATTTTTCTAACGTTATTCTAATACAGAAGGGTCTATATTGTAATTAGCAGTCGAGAGCTGAGACTGCTAAAAAGAGACCGCTCAAGAATATTATAGCCCATAACCGGGGAAAAAGGAGGGACCAGATGCAGAGATCAGGATTCGTAGCTAGAAAGTGCTCTAAATGCGGCGGTAATGTTTACCTGGACAGAGACCAGTTCGGCTGGTACGAGCAATGCCTGCAATGCGGGCTTGTAAGTGATCTTAAAAATATTGTTGAGGTAAAAAAATCAACCGTTAAAGAACCTGTCAGGACCAGATAAAAAATAATAAATATATCAATATATCGAGGAGGAAAGGAAAAATGACAATGCAGCGATGGGAACCCATGAGGGAGATGATGACTTTGAGAAACGCCATGGACAGACTATTCGATGATAGCTTCGTGCGCCCGGCAAGAGTATGGGCCGGATTTGACGGAGAGGGTGTTATCCCGGTGGATATTACCCAGAATGACAATGATGTGGTAGTAAAGGCCTCAATGCCCGGATTTAAGCCTGAAGAGGTGGACATCCAGATCACGGGCGACACCCTGACAATCCGGGGAGAACACAAAGAAACGAAGGAAGTCAAGGAAGATAACTACCTTTGCAGGGAAATCAACTACGGCACTGTGAGCCGCGCTATAACCATCCCGGTGGATGTTAAAAGCGATAAGGCGGAAGCAACGTTTGAAAACGGAGTACTCCATCTGAACCTGCCTAAAGCCGAAGAGGTAAAGCCCAAGCAGATTAAAGTCAAGGCCAGTGGCTCGTAATTGCCATTCAGCCAGGAGCGGTTATCCGTCCCCGGAGCAAAAAAATAACCCACTAACAGATGAACTGAACATCATTCCTCCGCCGGGAAAGCCCCTTTCATAAGGGGCTTTCCTCTTTCTCAAATGGACTGTTTTCTGAAGACGTACGTTAATGTTTCACGGAAAATTGATGAATCTTCCTGACGTAGGGGCTGGTTTTACCCATCCTTTCTCGTCCTGAACTTGTTCAGGCACCGGCACACTACCAAACCGTTTACTCTGTCCGAAATAGTCTGTGCCATTAAAACTTTTTATGCGTGAGGAATCAATCAACTCAGGAATACCCAGGTAGGACATGTCTGGCAACGAGGATATTACGAACATATAATCCAGAACGAAAAGGAATATCATCAGATCGGAGAATATATGTTGTTTAATCCGGCCAAATGGGAATCAGACCAGGAAAATAATAACCGGCTTTTCTTATATTCTATCTGCCGGACGACCGCAAGGGCCACCGCTTGACCCCCGGAAATGCAACGACTGCGGTATATGTATCTCTGAAGAATGGTGGTTTCCCGCCCAGGCCATCAGCAAGGCCTGATACCAGGCGGAAATATTAGGCAGCCCCGCGCTTCGTATTAGTCCGCGGGGCTGCCTTCTTTTTGAGTATATTAATTATTGCATCCGGGATCCCTATTCCGCACCGGAAAATTAATCAGGTAAATTGGTTGGTAAATTAGTGGGAAAATTGGTTGGCAGATCGGTCGGCATGTCCGTAGGCATTGCAAAAGGAAATACCTGGTCCACGATCTCCACATCCGGGGGAAGTTCGAACAGGCTGTCCGGCAAATCCGTAAACTCATAATTCTCGAAATCGATAACGATGTTCATATTCATACCCTGCTGAGCAGCACCGCTGATGCCGGTTTCCATACGCAGGGGTACGCCTTTCTCCTGCCATATCCAGACTTTACCGGTCATTTTACCCTGTGCCGTAATTTGACTGTACTCGACAACGGAACAGGTCTTGCCATCAAGCACCTCGGTACCCTCGTATACCAGGTCAGCATCCCAGAGGTCCTCGATACTGGTCTGAGATGCAGCGGGGGTGTCCTCTTCCATATCTGTCATCATGGCCTTGTTCTCGTCAACCATCCACATGTAGGAAACCTGCTTGTCACCGTCCGTAATGACAATCATGTCCGAGCCCATCATGTTGGTCTCCATTCTGGACTTTTTGCCCTTCTGGTACATCTTTGAGACCATCATGCCGTCAGACATTACCATATCGAACTTCATGCTGCCGATCTTGGAATAATTCTCTTTAAGGTCCTGTAAAACTTTATCCATAGCCCCGCTTGCGCCTGATGATGGCTTGGCAGCAGCGGTTGTTGTAACTGCTGGCTTACTGGTTGCAAGAGGCGCTGTGGTAGCTGCCGGTTTTGCCACAGAAGCAGCCGTGGTTGTTGCGGCGGGTTTGGCCGTTGCGGCCGGCGCGCTTGTTTTTTCTTCGGACTTGCAGCCCGCCAGGCACAGGACAAGCACCAGGACTGCCGCAGCCAGTAAGAAAATAAGTCTGTTCTTTACCATTTTTAATCTCCTTTTCTCCGGAATCGGTCGTGCTTAAACATCGGCACGTTTCAATATTAGACTTTCCCACAGCTAAGGTCAATGCTCTTTAACGTATAGTTTGCCTTTCCCGTCGTTCCCGTAATTCAGGAGTTATTTCTTTCTCCGCTGATGTAAGTTTACACACCTTCAATTTTTGCTATTTGTATTCCGGAGAATCACAGGCAATGCAATGGACAACCGGTTTGACAACGTTTCTTATGGTCAGAGGGCCGTGCTTGACTCCGGCGGGAATAAAGGCTGTAAAACTTTCTTTGATAATGTATTTTTCCCCATCTATCCAGAATTCGATTTCAGCGCCCAGGTCCATGATATTATCATAGTTGAACCCGTAAAAACACGTCATCACCCTGAAATCATGAGTATGCTCCTCCCAGTAATTGGCTTTTTTCCCCGGCGGAAGCGGCTGCGTTCCGAATCCCGGCAATATCCAGTTAGTCTCGCAGTAGAATTTTCCTCCGGGTATGGCATCCTTATCCACCACGGTCATACGCCTGAAAAACCGTGGATCCACCTGCATCCGGTAGGGAGGCAGTTTCAAATCTTTTTTATCGCTGAATATAAAGTTCTTTAAATATCGCTGATCAGCCATTTCTTTTTACCCTCTAATATTTAATCACGAAAAAGACCCGGAGGAGAAGCCAAGTATTTAAGTAGAATAGTATTGTCCCGGACCCATGGTGTAATGAAAAACCGGCCGGGTCATGTTATGCATTTTTAACGGACAGTGCTTTACATTCTCCGGAATATACACCACGAAACTCTTGTTGAAGACATATTTTTCATTATCGATCCAGAACTCCACATCGCAATACAGCTCTTCCGGATGTTCCATGTCCGTTCCACAAAAAGAAAGCAGCTCGGGGAAAGAATGCGTATGCGGAGAAGGTCCGGCAGACTTTTTCGCCTGTTCAGGATCGATTACCTGCGCGGTCTCCGGCGGCCAGAACCAGACCGTTTCGCAATAGAAAGCGCCCGGGATTACCCGCTGGTCTATCCAGACCATGTGCTCC
Organism: Dehalococcoidales bacterium; assembly: GCA_016926695.1. Next base: position 17,021 of record JAFGOB010000050.1, read on the forward strand.
ATGCTGCGTCGTTTGCCGTCCTTGAAGCCCCTGCCTATAAAGTTTTTCCCCCTCTCGCCTCCGGTGGAAAAAGCGAAATCCGTGACCAGTTCCGTCGTGATATATTTGCCGTATTTCCCCTCAGCCATTTTTCACCCTCCTTGATATAATTAACTCCGTCATGACCTGTGTTTTAATGCTTCACGTTGCCGCTGGCAAGCGGCATGTACGATCACTTCCCTGCGGATTGCCGTTAATCCGGGTTTTATCAAAACTATAATAAGATTATCGATAATGCCCATAATAACGCCGGGTGATAATGCTGTCAAATACCATCAGTATAAGAATAAATGATAAAAGTTCCATATTTTGAAACTTAAGTTGCAATATATTGCATTACAATCCTTTTTTCAGGTATCTTTGATTTATATCCGATCCGTTATTCGATTATGTCCGGCGTACCGGTTTATATACGCAGAGTGTGTCTTCGTACCGGGTTAAAAAGAGCCTGATCCGGCCGGTTTTGAGATCAATATCTGAACCGGATGGTGTGTTTACCGATCATCCGGTATTACATGCCAACCACAAGGAAACTCAACAATACAGGTACTTCCGTACAGGTTGACAAGCATGCTGACACTTGTTAGACTGTTGAATAATATGCAGCAAGTGAAACGGTATTGCATATTTTGGAGGTAAGCGAAGACTGTGAAGATAATCGTCAAGGCCTTCAGTATACTGGACCTGTTTATAGACAAGGGCAACGAGTTCACCCTGGATGAACTGGCGAGCTTATCCGGATTGAACAAGGCCACTACCAGGAGAATCGCCCTGGCACTGATAGAATGCGGCTTTCTCATGCAGGCGGAAAAACGGGGTAAATATTCCCTGGGTATGAAATTCCTTGACTTCAGCGGAACGATAAAACAGAATAACGCTATTATCTCCATTGCCAACCCACACCTGATCGAGCTGAGCCGTAATATGAACGAGTCCGTTCAACTTGCTATCTGGGACGGCGTTACAGCGGTGCTTTGCAGTTCTTATCATGCCGATCATGCCCTGAAAGTGGTCCCGGACGAAGGCACCAGGCTCGTGATGCATTGTACCAGCCTGGGTAAAGTTATGCTGGCCCAGATGCCGGAAACACAGCTTGACAGGTACTTCGCCGGAGACCTGAAGCGTTATACGCCCAATACCATAACTAACCTTGAAGATTTGAAAAATCACCTCAGAATAGTTAAAAAGGAAGGCGTGGCCTTCGACGATGAGGAATACGCCGCGGGCATTCGCGGGGTAGGAGCAGCTCTGAAAAGCGGCGGCGGGCATCTGGTAGGAGCCATAGGCATCGTCGGCCCTTCGGTACGCTTAAGCCGCTCCCGTATGAGGGAATGCGCGCCTGTTGTAAAGAAATACGCACTGATAATCTCCCGTGAACTGGGGTACAGGGACAACCTTCATGGTTGAATGTTCCCGCCCGCATCGTACACGATAACAACCGTTTCTACCTCTAGGTCGCGGACATTCCGGATAAAGTCGTCCATATGCGGAGACCTCTGTTCTCAGTTCTTCAGGCGGTTGACTTTTATAGCCCAGAGCTCCTTGATGATACGGCGCCTGGCATCCAGTATAACCGGCAGGTTGTTCTCAAATAGTCTGACAGTGCACCTGGAAACACCGCTCAGGTCAGCCAGCTCCTGCTGTGTCAGACGGAGTGAAAGACGGACTTTCTTTGCCTTATAACCCAGGCTGCACGGGTTAACACTTGTCCCTGGTGTTAACATGCCCTCACCCTCCTCTTCCTTTTCGTCCTGCTTCAATGATAGGCAAGAGCTTCCCGCGAAACAACCGTGTTAACACCCATATCGGGTTGGAACATACGCCGGGTTGTGACTGTATTCTATGGTCTATTTGCCGGCTGCCAGCCTTCTGACCTCAACCGTCATAGCGGGACCATCGATCTGCATAGGGCATCTCACCTTGCAGCGTCCGCAGGTCAGACAGGTATAGGCCACAGCCGCCGCCTTTTCAGGGTCATTGCTTATAGTAGCAGCCCAGACGGCGCCGTTAGCAGCAAAATATTTATCTCCAAAGTGACCGGCGGTAAGAGCGAAGACGGGACATTCATAGAGACACCCCCCGCATCTCAGGCAATACAAGGCCTGGCTCAGGACCGGATTCCTGGCCAGTTCGGTCCTTCCGGCATCCAGGAAAATAACATGCAGCTCTTTAGGACCATGGGCGCCGTAAGTGGTGACTTTCTCAATATCTCCCGTCTTGCTGGGACTGGATATCAGGCTGACGTAACCCGGTACTGTATAGTTGGCATATCTCCATGTAACCTCCGCCACCTTGTAAGCGTCATGCAGGGTAGGAACCAGCTTTTCCATACCTATAATGGCGATGTGCACAGGCGGTAGTGCGGTAGCCAGGCGAATATTGCCCTCGTTCTCGATGAGAAAAAGGGTACCGGTGTCGGCAGCCACCACGTTGGCCCCGCTCATACCCACATCGGCTGCAATATATTTCTCCCGGAGCAAATTCCTGGCGGTAGCCACCAGCCTGCCGATGTCATCAGGGGGCAGCTTTTCACCGGTTAATTCAGAAAAAAGTTTGGCCACGTCTTCCTTGGGCACATGTATGGCCGGGGAAAGGATATGCATAGGCCTGGAATGGAGCTTTTGAATGATGAACTCGCCCAGGTCTGTCTCGTAGACCTCATTGCCTTTGTGTTCCAGGTGCTCTCTAAGCTCGATCTCTTCACCGGTCATGCTCTTGCCTTTGACAATCAGCTTCCCGCTGCCGACCAGCCCGTCCACGATATTCATACATTCGTCCACGGTCTTGGCAATATAGGCTTTTCCCTTGTTATATTCAATTGACTCACAGGCTTTTTGGGCCAGGTTTTCCATATCGGCTATGGAATTCTTTTTTATCTCCCGTACTTCTTTCGCCATTTCCACGGTCTGGGGGAACCTCTTCAGCGCTTCATTGGTATTACCCCTGTAGCTGGCGATAGCGCGGGAAAGCGCCAGCCTGATTCGCTCGTTATGAGCGGCATTCATAACCTCTTTTTTATAATCAGAGACAACAGACAAATTTTTATTCCTCCATCGACATTGCTACAACCTGGGCCAGGTCCAGCACTTCCACTTTATCAGCCTTAATGGCTTTCAACCCCGTTTTCAACTGCATTATGCAGCCAGGGCAGTGGGTAATGATAATCTCAGCTCCCGTATCCATGAGCTCTTTAACCCGGTTGACCGCCAGCATCTCACTCATTTCCGGGAAGACCGCCTCGAAACCTCCCCCGCCCCCACAGCAGGTAGACATTTCTCTCGAGGTCCACTCTGGTTCCACCAGCTCAAGGCCCTCTATAGCCCCCATTATTTTACGCGGCTCATCAATCAGTCCCAGATACCGGCCCAACTGGCAGGGATCATGGTAAGTCGCCTTTACGCGGCGGGGATATTTCAAACGTAGACGGGAGAGCCCCTCCGCAACCACTTCACAGAAGTGCTTGACCACCGGCCCGGAGGAACCGTCGCCGGAGGACAGCCGGCCCAGGGTATGAGTACAGGACGGCACAATGCTTATTATCCTGCTTATTCCCTTCGACTTGAATTTATTCCGAAGGTTGTCCAGGTGCCCGTGAAATTCTTCCTCCAGGCCCATGTAATGCAGCAGGCCGCCGCAGCAGGGCTCTTCTTCAGCCAGATAGGCCGGATTTTCACCCAGTTTTCGCAGCACCTTGACAGCATCCCTCAAAGGCTGCCCGTCTTCCTTTCCTCCCCTTCCCACCACCTTCATAAACATGCCGTCCAGGCCCATTTTCTTCTGCAGTCCGGCCAGCCCCATAGCCCTGTCTGTGCCTACCACGCTCTTATCCATTTTACGTATAAGCCCCATCAGGGACTCCAGCTTGGTTTCGAATTGATAACCGCAGCCGGCAAAAAAGATTGTCTCACCTTTCCTGGGTAAGTCCAGGCCTTTGGCCCACCTGGCAGCGTCTTCCTTGGGTCCTCCTATCAGGTTGTCTTTTAAACGGATGTTGTCTGCCAGGTAGTTCAATCCCGCCGGTACGGCTGCTTTTTTTCCCATCTGCTAACCTTTAACATTATTTTTGTTTCCTGCAAGATTATTATAACTGTTATATGTCTCTGAAATAAAATAAGGAACACGACGGCGATGAAAAGAAGACGGATTGAATCTTTTATTACCGGATAAAAATGCCTGACTTTACCTCCGGGGGGATTCCAACAATACGGGGACAAAAAAGCTGAATGTATTACCTGCTCCTTTCTCGCTGATAAGCTGGATCCACCCGCCGTGGGCCTTCACAATCTGCTTTGACACCGCCAGCCCCAGTCCGATGCCGGGGAATTTTTGCCTGTCCTGTTCTATGCGGTGGTAAGGATTAAACAATCGTTCCCTTTCTTCCGGTGTTATGCCGGGACCGTAATCAGTTACCTCTACAACCAGACCGTCATTCTGAGTCATAGCTTTTAATTTGACCTCGCCGCCTTCCGGGCTGGACTGACTGGCATTGGAAAGCAGATTGGTAATAACCTGCTCTATTCGATCTCGGTCTATCATGGCCCGGGGCAAGTCCGCTTCTATATCGGCAACCAGCACCCGGCCCCTTTCCTCGACCATCCGCTTATGACGCTTAACAATACACTCAAAAAAAGCGGCCATATCGACCGGCAGAAGATCGAGTTTAAAGATACTCCTGTCAAACCTGCCGATATCTAGCAGTTCTTCAAGTCGTCTGGAAAGGGTCTGTACGCCTTTGTTCAGATTATTTATCAACTTGCTCATCATGTCATCGCTGCCAGGCGAAATCAGCTCCCGAAGCATACCGGAAGAGACCTGTATCGGCGTAAGAGGAGTACGCAACTCATGGGCTAGAACATCGATGAAGAGCCCCCTGCTCCGGGCCTCCTGCTCCAGCTCAAGCCGGTGGGACTTCTCCTTACGGTAAAGCTCTTCCATATCTTCTCGCGCCTTTTTACGTTCCGTGATATCCCTGAATGCTATCACTACACCAGCCGGATTGCTCAGGTTGTCAGTTATCATATTGCCGCTCAACTCGCCTGGATACTCGGAGCCGTCATATCTCCGCAACAGTATTTCGATGTTTTCAAGGACGCCGATCTCCAGGCAACGCAGAAAACTATCCCTGGCAAAGGATTCCATACCTGGAGCGACAAACTGTAAAATATTCTTTCCCAGCATATCTTCCTTGTAGGCAGCCCGGGAAAGCCGGAGGCCTTTATTGTTGACATCCGTAATGACGCCATCTAAATCCGCGATCACTATACCATCGCTGATGGACTCAATTATAGTACGCAGTTTCTCTTCAGATAATCTCAGTTCCCTCTCAAAGCGGTTCCTTTCCGTCACATCACGGAAGATAACCAGGTCGGCATCACTGTTGTGCCAACTGGTTTTTGCTCCGGTCACTTCCACAACCCTGGGATTCCCCATCTGGTCTACTATATCAACCTCGTAACGGTTGGGGAGGTTTTCGCCTTTCATCCTGCGGTGATAGTTGTCCATCAGCCGGCTGCGTTCATGGGGCGCCACAAGATCACTCAGGGTCAACATTAACAGCTCTTCCCTGGTATATCCCATCAGATCGGAGGTCTGCCTGTTGCAGTAAACGATGTTGGCCTGTTCCCCTGCCAGAACGAATATTGCGTCATTGTTGTTCTCAATCATGGCCCTGAAATTTCGCTCGCTCTGAAGCAAAGCCTCACTCATCTTCCTGGACTGAGTTACATCAGTGTGCGTGCCTATTGCTCTCAAAGGTTTTCCTTCAGGCGACCTGCTGACGATTTTCCCCCTGTCCAGGATCCATTTATAAGAACCGTCTTTACACTTAACCCTGTGCTCGCAGGAATACACTTGTACCTTGCCTTCAAAATATTTCGTCCATTCCCCGATAACCTTATCCCTGTCTTCCGGGTGAATCCGGGACTCCCACTCCTTAACGCTATCGCCTATCTCATCTTCCTGGTAACCCAGCATAGCCTTCCACTGACCGGAGAAATAGACATGGTCGGATGCCAGGTCCCAGTCCCAAACTCCGTCACCCGCCCCCTCCAGGGCAAATTGCCAGCGCTCCTGGCTTTCTCTCAGAGATCTTTCCATTTCCTTCCGCTTGGTGATCTCCTGGCCAATGCCGTAAACCACGTTCTTGCCGCCGGACGTAACCGGAACCAGGTTCAAAAGAATGGTCTTGCGTTTGCTGTTTATTATGTACTCTGCTTCAAGCAAACGGGGGGACAGCAACATCTGGAAGGGCATTCCCCTGATCGGACCGTTTTTCTCGGGTATGGTATCCCATATCGACATCTTTTTCAGGTCTTCCATGGTACACTCCATGAACTCCAGCGCAGACCTGTTCGCATCGATATAGTACCCTGTTTCATCCACGACAAGAATAACGGCCATGGCGTTCTCGAATAGAAGCTGAAGCCTTTTAGCACTTTCGTGCAGCTCCTTTTCCATCCTCACTTCGCGTTCGGCATAATTGAACCAGTCCAGGGTCCGGATTTCCGTATGACTTTCTTTAAGGAACTGTTCAGGAGCTACATAATAAATATTGCGATAGACCTGGTCTCCGCGAATAACCAGCGAGTGAGTCTGCATTATCCCCTTAATCATTTCCGTGGAGAATTTCCCACGCTCAAACTGGCACACCACCAGACAGGGAGTTTGTTGATACCGCTCCAGGTTTGTTTTAGCTTCATATTCCAGCAGCCTTTCCGAACCGGGGAACTGCTGCAATACCCATTCAGTCTCAGTGGTAACCCTCAGAGCAGAGAAACCCTTCCTGAGAGCATTTTGGACCTCATAGGTTAACAAATCGAGGGTTTTTTCCGGGTCAAACAGCCCATCTTTTATATGAAATCTGCTTCCGTGTACCAGTACCAGCTTTCCTGAAGATTCAACCGAGGATAACTCAATACCCACCGATCGCAGGGTATCACGAAGCTGTTTGGCCGAATGGGTATCATAGATAATCAGGCATCTCTCATTCCGCTCCAATCCTACCCGTAAAAAAGATGAAATAAAAGCCTGCCATTCCTCCTGATTATCGTAAATCAAACACAGGTGATTTGGTGCTTTGACGTACTTAAGCTCCTCGATAGGAATTGATTTCCGGCCTGCCTGTTCATCCATGGTTCTCCTTTCATCACCAGTCAATTATACATCCCCGATGAAATCCATACAGACCATCTCTAATTTTCATTATATGTTTGAATGAAAAACATTGATATAATATCCATTAAGACAGTCGTCTGTGTGCCTGATGATTTCATTATGTACTAAATGAGGTTGTCCGTCAAAACCAGTTTAAAGCCAAATAAACACTGCCTGACCGGTCCAGGCACGTATTTATCCAGGCTAAAACTTCACTTTTATATAGACACAAAAACACCACCGTAACCGCCGCCGGGAAACAAATCAAACCTGAAGGTTGATTTTCCATCCACTCTGTATAACATCGACATGGGTGACAATACACATTTTTACCTGTAAGAAATTACCCATGGTGAATCGTATACTCCTTCAGGCATTTTTGTCTCAATTCAAATTGTCCTCTGAGACGCTCACTTCTTAAAATAAATAGAAAGTAACAGGACTAAATTTAAAGAATAAAATAAAACAATAAAGAAGGGAGGCATATGAAACTAAATATCCAGTGGAAACTCTTCGGGGGATTTGGAATCGTGGTACTACTGCTGATTGCGGTTGCGGTAGTCAGCTTTATGAACATGAGTTCCATCAACAACGGCACAACCAGCGTTTATAAGGACGGATTGATGCCGGTTACTCAGCTTGCCGCAATAGACACCAGCATGAAAAACATCAGGGGTAATATCTATAAATACATCCTGAAATCTGACGAACGGCAAAATATTTTACAGGAGATCTCACAGGACAGGGACGCGGTAGATAAAAAAATCGAGGAATACAAACAGACTATAGCTATAGAAATGAACCTGCATGCCAGTTCAGAGACCAACACAATCAGAAAGAATGAAGTGTCAAATATAGAGACGAATTGGAAGACATATCAGGCAGAAGCAGAAAAAATCATTCAGGCGGTCGACGAGGGAAGGGATGATGATGTAGCCGCGTTAATAGCTACCGGCAGCGTTGTGGTCAACTCCCGGGGCTCCATGGTCGCGTCATGTACCAAACTTCAGGAGCTTGAAACGAATAATGTAGAAGAAATAATGTCCAATAGCCAGCAGACTTTTGCCAGCTCCACTATCATTATCATCGCACTTGCAATCTTTGCAACCGTTGGGGCGATCGGCATTGCCGTCATACTTACCAGGGGTATTACAGGACCGATTAATAAAGTAAAGAATGCACTCCAAAAAATGGCCAGGGCCGATTTAACCGAATCAGTTACAATCAATTCAACGGATGAGACAGGGGCTATGGCCAAAGCCTATAATGAGACCCAGAAATACCTGAATGAACTGGTTGGACAACTGAAAGAAAGCGCCCTCCAGCTCACCTCCGCCAGCGACCAACTGGCTGTTGCCGCCAAGCAGTCCGGAGAATCCACTCAGCAGGTCGCTACCTCCAGTCAGCAGATGGCTAAGGGAGCACAGGAACAGTCCAACAATGCACAGGAGACCTCCAGGTCTATCGGCCAGTTATCCGAGGCCATCGCCAGTTTATCCTCCGGCGCCACAGAACAGGCAACCAGCGTTCAAAAGGCGGTTTCATCTATTACCGGAGTAGCCAATACCATGTCCCAGGTCGCGGAAAATGCCGCTCAGGCCGCCAAAGGCGCTCAGCTCGCCGCTGAGTCTGCCAATCTCGGCGCTTCCAATTCCAAACAGACCCTGGCCGGAATGGATAAAATTAAAGTGTCCACCGGTGATGTAGCTAAAAAAATAGAAGAACTAGGTGCCCGCTCCACCGAAATCGGCAAGATTGTGGCCGTTATCGATGACATCGCGGCTCAAACCAACCTGCTCGCTCTTAATGCCGCTATCGAGGCTGCCAGGGCCGGCGAACAGGGACGCGGCTTCGCCGTCGTCTCCGATGAGGTCAGAAAACTGGCCGAACGCACTGCTACCGCCACCAAGGAAATCGCCGAGCTTATCTCTTCCGTCCAGAAGGGAGTCAACGAGGCCAACGAGGTCATGGCGGCAGGCAGCTCAGCCGTATCAGAGGGATATGAAATGGCCCTCAAGGCCGGCGAGTCCCTCAAAGAAATCCTCAAGACTGTCTCGGATGTAAACTCACAGGTAGACCAGATATCATCCAGGGCCCAGGACGTCAATACAGCCACTAACGACCTGGTCAAGATTATCGACGGAGTAGGCAGGGTAACCGAGCAGAATACGGTGGCAACTGAGCAGATGTCAGCCAGCGCCACTCAGGTCAGCAAGGCAGTTGAGACTGTAGCCGGCATCGCCGAGGAAAACAGCGCCGCCACCGAGCAGGTCTCAGCCTCAGCCCAGGAAATGAGCGCCCAGGTCCAGGAAATAGTCGCCTCCGCCCAGACACTTAAAGATATGGCCACTACTCTGGAACAAAGCGTCGCCATGTTCAAGGTTAATTCTAACAAATAGGGAGTATCGAGATGTCTGAAACTATCGCTGTAGCTGAAAAACAACTGGTAGTCTTTACACTGGGAGAACAGGCTTATGCCGTCGATATCTCCATCGTAAGAGAAATTATCCAGATACAGCCTATTACCAGGGTGCCGGGAACCCATCACTCCATCCAGGGCGTAATCAACCTGAGAGGATCTGTGATCCCCACCGTTGACCTGCATATCTGCTTCAACCAGGAAAAGGCTGAAAAAGACAAAAATACCCGTATCGTTGTGGTAAACTGCCGCAACCAGGATGTAGGGGTTATTGTGGACTCGGTTGACGAGGTACTGCGCGTACCGGTAGACTCGATCGAACCAGCCACCGAGCTCTTTACCGATGGAAATGCAGACCATGTTCGGGGTCTGGTTAAACTCTCCGAAAGAATGGTTATACTGCTTGATATGGACCAGGTGCTATCCTCCAGATAATGAACACGAAATCCCCGGCGGACGGTTATAGAGGATAACAACAAGAGAGCCCCGTTTATTCACAAGGTGAGCGGGGCTCTCTTTATCCATTACCGCCCCTTCTATCCGGTTAACCCAGAAGCCCCCGCGCGTCCAGTCTTTCCGCTACCTCGCTCAACCCAAGCTGTTCGAGTTTTGTTCTGGTAGGAAGACCGTTCTCCGCGTTCCAGTCGCGCAGGACATAATATTCGCTCTTTACCTTTTCAAATTCTTCAAGGTCTATCACGGCATCCAGCCGGGATATTATTTTACCCCCCGGTCCGGGCATAAGGGCATCCGGATTATAAAAGACTTCTCCCTTTTTTAAAGGTTCCCTGAAGAAATATTCCATCAACCGGTCGCCCTTCCTTCCTTCCCATCCCTGGCTTAACAGTATCGCCCTTTGCAGATTGGCGATCCTCTCGCCGATCAGATAGAGGTCGCTCTCCCCGATTTCGCGCCCGGTTATTGCGGAATAGATGCGGCTCTCCATGGAAGGATCGCCGACATGTCCGCCCGGATAGTCCGCATATGTCAAATTCATCGGCCAGTGTACGTCACAAAGCACCAGGCTTTCCTGGACATAGGACCTGTCCTGGACAATCTTGGCGGCCAGGGCCTTGCCCCCGAATGTCGAAAAATCGCCCGCCAGGGGGCCGCCCCAGAACCTGGCAGCCAGCTCTATCAGGTCGTCAGTGGAAAGGAAAGCGTTTTTATCCCCCTTCATCCAGTTGCACCAGTTAATCAGCGTATTTCCAGCCACGGCATGCAGTTGGGATACGGGACGGCGGGGCTCGGTGGCATAAAACAGGGCAGTGGTCAGTATCAGCCTGGGATCGTAGTCCTTGGTCTCACTGGTCGGGGTAGCCACATATCTTTCCAGTATTTTAGAGGCCCTTTCCCCCAGTGCCGAGGCAGCATTGGAAGTACCGCGCGCCAGCAGATCGCCGAAACCTTCTCTGAAGGAGATCATATGTACCAGGGTCTCAATGAATTCCAGGCTGCCGAATACGGAGAAGGGGATTCCTGTATCATTTTCACTCACCAGCCCTTCCCGGTAGCAGTCCATCAGCCAGAGCATCATGGGCATCATCACTATGGTATCCAGTCCGAAACCGTCACAGAGACGGATCGCCTTCAGCCTGACCTCGTTGTTACCCCCGCCGTAATATTCCATGGTAGCCCGGGTATACACGCCCTGCGCCTGGCAAAAGGACTTGAACCGCCTGCCGTTTTCCGCCACGTAGCTCTGCCTGTTGCAGCCGATACCACACCCGTAGCAGTTTTCTCTGACAGTCAGTCCCGGTACTCCCCAGGGTGAAGGCCCTCCAAAAACAGAGTCCCTCATCAGTCTCATTTGTTCAACCAGTTGCCGCAGCTTTTCGGGAGAGGCGGCTGAGGGTTTTTTCCGGCCTGCTACAGCCACGGCCTTGAGATTTTTCGAACCCATGACTGCACCCAGCCCGCCGGATATGGAAGCACCCCCGTCCGCCAGCGCGGTAGCAAAAACCACCCTGTGCTCAGCCGCCGGACCGATGGCTGTTACCGCAACGCCCTTCCCCAGCTCCGCCCTTATAGCCTCACCGGCATCGAAAGCGGTCATACCCCACAGCGAGGCCGCATCCCTGGTCTCCACCATATCATCATGAAGATACAGGTAGACCGGCCTCTCCGCCTTTCCCTTCACAGCCAGGGCATCAAAGCCGGAGGCTTTTAAAAACGGTCCCCATCTTCCTCCCAGGTTTCCGTACGAAAAATACCCGGGATTGCGTAAGGCTGATTTGCCGCACATTATCCAGCGGCACCCGGCAAAACCGAAGAAACCGGTGGTCGGGCCGGTGGCGTAGACCAGGCAGTTTTCAGGTGCCATGGCATCGGTGTCAACCGGCGCCATCTCCCAGAATAACCTGGCCGCCAGACCCCTCCCGCCGATAAAGCGGCGGGTATTATCTTCATCCGGGACAATAACGCTTTTACCCGTGGATAAATCAATCTTCAGGACCTGACCGGCGTAACCGCAATCAGACATATTCCCGCCACCTCAGCTATTTCTTAGTCGATACAGACGCTCCGGAGCATAATACCACTCCCCATAGTACAGTTACCGGTCTGCTGTGGTTACTATTCTAAATCACAAAAACAGGCCAGCGCAAACCTTCTCCGGACCTTTGCGATACCGGACATTGCCAGACGTAACATACGCCGGGGTAAGAGCACATCCATGCAAGGACGCGTCTACTATTCTAATCAAATCGGCGGTATGCTATAATGATGCTAAATTCAGGAACTCCAGTTCCGATATTCAAGAATACTGTTTTTCCCTTCATCCCTTTCTAAAGTGCTGGGTTTTTCCTGGAAACCCCGACAGAACACCGGCGTAAAAGAATAACAATTATGGATTACATATTAAAATAATCTTATAGGAGGTTGTTGATGAAGGCCGCAGTCTGTTACGAGTTCGGTAAACCCCTGGTTATCGAGGAGGTTGACCTTGCTCCTCCCAAAAAGACAGAAGTAAAGGTAAAGGTAGCTGTCGTGGCTATTTGCCACAGCGACATACATGATATGAAAGGCGAATTGCCGGGAACCGTCCCCTTTGTCGGCGGACATGAAGTGGCCGGTTATGTGGAAGAAACGGGACCTGATGTAACCACCGTAAAAACCGGAGACACGGTGGTTGTTTCCCTTCTGAAGTCCTGTGGAAAATGCCATTTTTGCGTTACAGGCCTGCCGCACCTGTGCAATGGTTTCGGTCCCCCCTCACAGGAGGTACGCATTACTACCAAAAAAGGGCAGCCGCTGGCTATCAAAGGCGGAGTGGGAGGATTTGCGGAATACGTGGTGGTCGATGAATCATCGCTGTCGGTAATACCCAAAGATATGTCCGTTGAAAGTGCAGCCCTGCTGGCCTGCGGCGTAATATCCGGGTGGGGAGCCGTTGTCAACCGCGCCAAAGTCCGTCCGTTCAACAGCGTGGTGGTAATCGGGACCGGCGGTGTAGGGCTGAATGCCATCCAGGGCGCCGCCTACTCGGGAGCATACCCAGTCATCGCAGTTGACGTCCTGGACAATAAACTGAAAGCCGCCATGGACTTCGGCGCCACTCACACCGTAAACTCAAAGCAGGTCAATCCCATTGAAGAAGTCAAGAAGCTGACTTCAGGCAGGGGCGCGGAGTATGTCTTTGTAACAGTCGGCAGCGTTCCGGCCATCCTTCAGGGTTTCGACATGTGCGGCCCGCGCGGGACGACCGTTATGGTCGGATTGCCCTCCATCAAAGACTCGCTGACCATGATGCCGATGAGTTTTATCCGCTCCGAAAGGACTCTCTGCGGGGGATTCATGGGCTCAACCAATCTCAAGGAAGATATACCCAATCTGATCAGGCTGTATCAGAAAGGCGTACTCAAGCTGGACGAACTGATCACCGGACGCTATCCCCTGGAGAAAATCAATGAAGCCGTCGCATCAGTCGAGAGAGGAGAAGCCCTGCGCAATATCATTGTCATGGATCAATAGAATACACTTCCCTGTATGGCGCTTATAAAAATGTTTTAAATATTATTACAGGAGGCCGAATTTGAAAGCTGCAATTTTATATGAGGCAGGAAAACCGCTGGTAGTGGAGGATGGGGTTACCGTTGACGCCCCCGGAAAAAACGAGGTTAAAGTGCGCATCGCAGTAACAGCCGTCTGTCACAGCGACCTTCATTTTTTCAAAGGCGATATCCCGGCCAAACTCCCCGGCCTGGCCGGACACGAGGTGGCCGGTTATATCGATGAGGTGGGCGAAAACGTCACCGGCTTTAAACCCGGCGATCACGTGGTTGTGGGGACGGTTACCTCCGGCTGCGGCCATTGCTACTACTGCACCATAGGCCTGCGTCACTTCTGCACCAACAGGGGAGGACCGGGACCGGGACACCACATGAACAGCAAAAGCCAGCGCCTTTCATTAATGGCCGGCCCGGTGGGCGGTTTTGCAGAATATACCACCGTAGCCCAGGGACTCGTCACCAAAATACCTGAAGATATGCCGCTGGATAAAGCCTCCTTACTCGCCTGCGGCGTGACCTCCGGTTTCGGAGCGGTAGTCAACCGAGCACAGGTCAAACCCTTCAACAGCGTCGTGGTGATAGGGACCGGCGGAGTCGGACTCAACTCCATACAGGGGGCCAGGTTCTCCGGCGCCTATCCCATCATCGCCGTGGATATCCTGGACAGCAAGCTGGAGTTCGCCCGCAAGTTCGGGGCGACCCATACCATTAACCTCAATACCGAGAAGGACCCGGTCGGGGCGGTGAAAAAGATCGCCTCCGGCAGAGGGGCTGATTTCGCCATTATCACGGTGGGAAGCGTATCCGCTATCCGGCAGGGTTTTGATATGTGTGGACCGCGCGGAATGACCGTGGTGGTCGGACTGGCACAGGGCAACCTGTCCTCCTTCACAGCCATGGACCTTATCATGGGAGAAAGAGTGCTGACCGGCAGCGGCGGCGGATCGATCAGGCCGAGCATCGATATCCCCGGACTGATAGCCCTCTACAAGAACGGACAGATCAAGCTGGATGAGTTGATTACAGCCCGCTATCCACTGGAGAAGATCAACGAGGCAGTCGACTCCCTTGACCAGGGGAAAGCCATCCGTAACCTGATCATGTTTGAATAGAAGACACCTTGTAAACTCATTATTTTTGTACCTGTTGAGACATATCCGAGCCCCCGGAAATCCGGGGGCCTACTTTATCAGGATACGGTAACCGTAATTAGACCTGTACCGCAATATAAAGTATCTCCCGCTTTCCTCGCCCCTTGTGCTCACCGTTATACATACATAACACCGTGGGCTGGAAATTCGGGTATAATTTTTGTTCGTCATATGCGAGCCCTGGAAGCCTCCCCGAAGCAATCGTCCATGCCTCCTGTCAGAGTCACCATGAAGTATGAAAGTCGAGTCGAGCAGCCGGCTGAGCCAGGGACGAGCAGGCTCCGGTCACCGTCCTGAACAAA
>JAFGOB010000051.1 GCA_016926695.1 Dehalococcoidales bacterium
AGGCTCCGGTCACCGTCCTGAACAAAGTTCAGGCTTCCACTTGCGGAGTCCTCTGGCGACCCGGATGTCGACTCCAGAATGTCAGTATTTTCGGGGAATCTCCTTGTTTTCACCTTGCCCGATATTATGAGATTCCTACGCCTGGAACGGAGGAAAGGATGTTCCAGTCTCTGAATGGGTGCTGGTTTCCTTCTGAGTACCCGGGTATATTGCAAGAAACCAGCCTGGGGCAAGCCCAGCGGGATTATTTTACTCTTTGAGGTAACTATGACAAACTACACAATTGTTGCTAAAAGAGAGAAAAGGTGTTTCACACTAAAACCATAAGGGCGGCTTCTGACGTCCGCCCTTGTTGCTCAGCAGTGTTCCGGTTATTTTTACTTGATATCCGCGTGATATTGCTGGAGCGACTTGACCTCCGACGTGCCGTTGCAGTAGGCGGCGATGCCCCTGGCCGCCGCCAGTGCCGCCGTCAGGGTGGTAATATACGGCACCTTGTACTTTATGGCGGCTTTGCGGATATATGAATCGTCATATTTGCTCAGCTTGCCGGCGGGTGTGTTGATCACCAGGTTTATTTCCTTGTTCTTGATGGCGTCAGTGATATTGGGCCTTCCCTCGTGCTCCTTGAGGATTTTTTCAGCCGTCAGGCCTTTTGAGGCCAGATAGGCCTGTGTACCGGCTGTAGCTCTTATCTTGAAACCCAGGGATAAAAACTGCCGGGCCACCTCCACCGCATCCGCCCTGTCCCGCTCAGCCACGGTTATAAGCACTGTGCCGCTGGTAGGCAGCAGCGCCACCGCTTCCTGGGCCTTCCAGTAGGCCAGTCCGAAGGAAGCCGCCATTCCCAGCACTTCACCGGTGGACTTCATTTCAGGTCCGAGTACGGGGTCTACTTCCGGGAACATGTTAAAGGGGAAAACAGCCTCTTTGACGCCGAGGTGGGGAATGACTCTCCGTTTGAGTCCCAGGTCTTTGATTTTTTTACCCAGCATGAGCTGGGTTGCCAGGGTAGCCATGGGTATGTTGCAAACCTTGGAGACCAGGGGGACGGTACGGGAGGCGCGGGGGTTGGCTTCCAGGACGTAGACGATGTCTTTGCAGATAGCGTACTGGATGTTCATCACGCCGCTTACCTGAAGCTCGGTGGCGATACGACGGGTGTATTCCTCTATGGTATCGATGTGTTTTTGCGGTATGGTGACGGGAGGGATAGCGCAGGCGGCGTCGCCCGAATGGACGCCAGCGTATTCGATATGCTCCATCACCGCCGGGATAAAGACCTCGCCGCCGTCAGCCAGGGCATCCGCCTCGGTTTCGATGGCGTTTTCCAGGTAGCGGTCGATCAGGATCGGCCGGTCGGGCGTTACTCCCACGGCCGCCGTAACGTAGAGCCTCAGCTCGTCTTCGTCATGGACGATTTCCATACCGCGGCCTCCCAGTACATAGGAAGGCCTGACAATGAGAGGATAGCCGATGCGACGGGCTACCACCAGGGCCTCGTCCAGGTTGCTGGCCGTGCCCGATTCGGGCATGGGAATGCCGTATTTCTGCATCATACTGCTGAAGCGGCCCCGGTCGGAGGCGATATCAATCGAGTTGACCGAGGTGCCCAGTATCCTGACGCCCGCCTTTTCCAGTTCTGCGGCTATGTTAAGAGGCGTCTGTCCTCCGAACTGGACGATGACGCCCAGGGGTTTTTCCTTGTTATAGATACTCAGGACATCCTCCACCGTCAGGGGTTCGAAATAGAGCTTGTCCGAGGTATCGTAGTCGGTAGAGACGGTTTCCGGATTGCAGTTGACCATGATGGTCTCGTAGCCCATGTCCCTGAGGGCAAAGGCGGCATGCACGCAGCAGTAATCGAACTCGATTCCCTGTCCGATGCGGTTGGGACCGCCGCCCAGCACCATCACCTTGGGACGGCTGTCGGCCTGGACGTTATCGGGGGCATTATAGGTGGAATAGTAGTAGCAGGCATTTTCCGTGCCGCTGACCGGGACATAGTCCCAGGCTTCCGGAAGACCGGCTGCGATGCGCTGCTCCCGGATTTCCTGCTCGCCGGCGCCAATTAGTTTGGCCAGGTACCTGTCGGCAAAGCCGTCCTTCTTGGCCTGGACCAGCAGCTCGTCCGGTATTTTTTTATCTTGGTACTGGATTATCTTTTCTTCCAGCTCGACCAGCTCCTTCATCTGCTGAATGAACCAGGGCTTGATGAATGTCTTCTGGTATAGCTCCTGGATACCGGCCCCTTTGCGAAGGGCTTCGTACATGATGAACTGACGCTCGCTGGTGGCGTATGTCAGCAGTTCCATCAGTTCGGGCAGCGACCTGCTGTTGTAATCACGGGCAAAACCCAGTCCGAAGCGCCCCGTTTCCAGGGAGCGGATAGCCTTCTGGAAGGCCTCTTTGTAGGTCTTGCCTATGCTCATGACCTCGCCCACGGCGCGCATCTGGGTGCCCAGGCGGTCCTGGGCATCCCTGAATTTTTCAAAAGCCCACCTGGCGAACTTGACCACCACGTAATCGCCCGAAGGGGTGTATTTTTCCAGTGTGCCTTCACGCCAGTAAGGCAGTTCATCCAGGGTCAGCCCGGCTGCCAGCTTGGCCGAGACCAGGGCTATGGGGAAACCCGTAGCCTTGGAGGCCAGTGCGGAGGAGCGGGAGGTGCGGGGATTGATTTCAATAATCACCACTCTTCCGGTCTCCGGGTTGTGGGCAAACTGAATATTGGTGCCTCCGATGACACCGATCTTTTCAACCACTCTGTAGGAGTAATCCTGAAGGCGGTCCTGGAGTTCCTGGCTGATGGTGAGCATGGGGGCCGTGCAGTAAGAGTCGCCGGTGTGTACGCCCATGGCATCCACATTCTCTATAAAACAAACGGTGATCTTCTGGTTTTTGGAGTCGCGGATGATTTCCAGTTCAAGCTCTTCCCATCCTTCTACGGATTCCTCGATGAGGACCTGTCCGACCATGCTGGCGGCGATCCCACGGCTGACGATCACCCTGAGCTCTTCCACGTTGTATACCAGGCCGCCGCCGGTACCGCCCATGGTATAGGCGGGTCGCACGATGACAGGATATCCTAGCTCGGAGGCGATGGCTTCCGCCCCGTCTACCGAGTAGGCTATATGGCTTCTGGGAGTCTCTATGCCAAGCTCTTCCATAGTCTCCTTGAAGGCCATGCGGTCCTCGCCCCTGCGAATGGCATCCGGTTCCACGCCGATTACCCGGACGTTGTATTTTTCCAGAATACCCGCCCTGGACAGGCTGGCGCTGAGGTTCAGTCCGGTCTGACCGCCCAGGTTGGGCAGAATGGCGTCGGGACGCTCTTTTTCTATGATTTTAATCATGGTCTCAAGGTTCAGCGGTTCGATATAGGTGGAATCAGCCATACCGGGATCGGTCATAATCGTAGCCGGGTTGGAATTAACCAGTACTATATGGTACCCCAGGGATTTAAGGGCTTTACATGCCTGAGTTCCCGAATAGTCGAACTCACAGGCCTGGCCGATGATTATCGGACCTGATCCGATAATCATTACCTTGCGGATATCATCTCTTCTGGGCATAGATTATGTCTCTCCTCGTTTTAAATTTGCCGGAAAACTAAAGAGGGGTTTTGAAAGGCTCAACCAAATGCATTTCTATTTCCAGGTCGTTGACCATACCTTTCATCTCTTCTTTAAGCAGATCCACCAGTGCGGCTGAAGGGTCCGCCAGTCCTTCCTTCAGCAGTCTCAGATCTTCCAGCGATACATTTTGCATCCAGCCCCCGACGGTAACATCGGGATGCAAAGTACTCAGTTTTTGTACTATATAACTATAGGCTTCCTTTCGGCTTTCAACGCGATCATTCATGCCTTCCTCCTCTACCGGCCTGTGGTCTTACCGAAGAACACCCTGAACATATCCGCATTTCCGTTGTGTGAAGGAGCGGACTGGTCTGAGTGGGAAACGACAGCACTATGCCGGCAACCAAAGGGATTTGGGTGAAACGGGGAAATTTTGTTTCACTGTACATATCGGAGTTATTTTAACATTGTGACAGAATTTTAACAATATTTCAGAACCAGCGGAATTAAAAATATCCCCGCTGGTGGTATAATTTACTAATACCGGTTTAAACAGTTAAATTGGAGCGGATAGTTGACTGATATCAAAAGCAACTCGACCGGCAACGGAAATGGGCTTGAGCAGAATGGCAAGCCAGCCTGGCTCAGGACGTTTGATGCCCTGAGCATCCGGGACTACCGGCTGTTCTGGCTGGGATCGCTTACCACTTTCCTGGCCAACTTTATACTGATGACCTCCCAGGCCTGGCTGGCCTACGAACTTACACACTCGGCCTTAAAGCTGGGACTGGTTAGTGCGGCTCAGGGAGCGCCGATGGTGCTGATAGCCCTTTTCAGCGGTGTTATTATTGACCGCGTACAGAAACGCACCCTGATCCTGCTGACCCAGTCCGTGACGGTGGTCAATACCCTGACTATCGGGGTGCTTTTATCCACCCATCAGGTACAGTACTGGCATTTGCTGGTCTCTTCCTGCGTGGCGGGCGTTGTGGCAGCGTTCTACATTCCGGCCCGTTATTCCATCGTGGCGGAACTGGTACCCAAAGAAAAGATATTCAACGCCTTTGCCCTGAACAACAGCGGCCAGAACACCGCCAGGGTAGCCGGTCCGGCCATTGCCGGTCTCCTGATAGCCCTGGCCGGAACGGAAAGCGCCTACTATTGCTCGGCGGGCTGCTTTCTGATCGGTACCCTGACCATGACCTTCCTTAAACCCTCCAGCAAGCTCGGTCTGGCCTCCGCCGGGTCGATGATCAAAAACATGATACAGGGTTTCAGCTATTTACGTTTGAACAGTATTATCATCATACTGCTGATAATGGAGTTCGCTTTGACGCTTTTCGGCATGCCCTACCAGGGCTTGATGCCGGTCATTGCCGATATCCTGAATGTGGACTCGAAAGCCTACGGCTTTATGCTGTCCGCCGTGGGAATAGGAGCGGTGATAGGATCGCTGGCGATAGCCAGCCTGGGTAATTTCAAGCGGAAAGGACTGCTGCTGCTGGGCGCCGGCATCCTTTTCGGGGCTATCCTGATGCTCTTTGCCAACAGCGCCGGCCTGGGCAGTCTTCTGCATCTCGACCAGAGGACCTACTACCTGGCGATGGCGCTGCTGCTGTTCATAGGCGCCTGCACCACGACCTATACCGCCACCAGCACAACCATCATCCAGATGCAGGCCAGCGATGAGTACCGCGGCCGGGTGACCAGCTTTTACAGCATCGTCCTGGGCCTGTATCCGATCAGCATCACGATTGCCGGGGCGCTGGCTGAGGGGGTGGGCGCGACGTTTACCCTGACGCTATGGGGCGGCTGCCTGGCGGCCTTCATGCTGATAATGGCGTTAACCAATCCCCGTATCCGCCGCCTGGGTTAGAAAGAAATTCAGGGTCTATCGTATTTTTCATGTCAGCCGAAGATCCCATTGGCCCGGGCTGTTTTGACCCGGCACCCGTGGTATTGTGAGAGGGATAAGGCATTACCTGACGGTGTTACGTAATGCGGTTATGAACAATGGGATTAATCCGGCGACCGTTATATTACGGCTGTATCGCGCAGGCGGTTGTTTCCGCCGATATTGCCGGAGGTCTGGAGTTCGCCGCTTTCTCCCTTGCGGGCGGCATGGAATCTCTTGACCTGTTCGTCCATGTTATCGTTGATAATATCCTTCAGCCGGCCTTTGGAGGCGCAGTAGTCCATCACCGCCTGTGAGTACCGGGTGTGGATGTGTACCCTGACCAGAGTCTCATCACCCACCACCAGGACGGACTCACCCATGGTGTTGATTTTTTCCCTCATTTCGGCCAGGGGCAGGTCCTGACCCTCGACCAGGAACTGTAGATCGTAGCCGTAGACGCATGAGCCGGTCTCCAGTCCGGTCTGTCGTCGTCCGGTCCTGATTCCCTCGACGGGGTTCATATTCCGGGTGATGAAGTTTTTCATACCCTGGAAGATATAGAAAAGCCCTTTGCCGCCGGCGTCAACCACTCCGGCCTCCCTGAGGGCTTTCAGCAGGTCGGGCGTCCTGGTAACAGTCTCCCTGGCCTGCGAGGCGGTGGCTGTAATGATCTTTTTGAGGTCGGCGCCTTCCCTGGCCTGTTGCATGGCGGTCTCCGCCGATTCGCGGATAACCGTCAGGATGGTGCCTTCCACCGGTTCCTCCATGGACTGGTAAGCGGATTCGGAGGCCTGCTGAAGGGCCAGCGCGAACTCAGCAGCCGAGAAGCTCTCCTTGTTCTCCAGGCCTTTGGAAAGCCCGCGCATGATCTGTGAAAAGATAACGCCCGAGTTACCCCTGGCGCCCATCAGCGCTCCCATAGCCGCTTTTGAAGAAATTTCAGCGGCGGAGGTGGAGGCGCTGTCATCGATGCACTCATTGGCTGCCTTTAGCGTAAGGTACATATTGATGCCGGTGTCGCCGTCCGGCACGGGGAAGACATTCAGGGCATTGATTTCATCAACCCTCTTTTCCAGGAGCATTTCAGCCGATTTCAAGGCCTGTTTCAGAGTCTGACCGTCGTAGCGTTTTTCTTCCACCGTTTGTCCCTCCCTGGCGTTTTTACGGTACCGCTGCCTGAGATTCTTCCAGTTTCAAAAGATCTGAGAATACAGTACCTAGAAGCTCTATGTATCTCAGAGCAAAACTATAGCATCCTTTAGCGGTTCTGTCAATACAGGGTAGAGGGTTGAGCGTAGAGGGTTGAGGGTTGATGGTAGAGGGTTGAGGGAACGTAAGCCCGCATTATTCCTGATTTAAGGCTTCCAGCTTTTGTTTGACGAAGTCCAGCACCCTTGAGGCCAGGTCCAGTGATTGCGAGGCTTCATCCTTATCGAAATAGTCCGCAGGCGTAAGTCCGGGCAGTCCGTTAGGGTAACGCGTAACGATATAATATTTGTCCAGTTTCTTGAAGGTAGCTATATGATCTGAAAATGCGGGTTCATTTTTCAGGCAGCGACGTCCGATCTCCACCAGGGAATGGGTCAGGATAGCCCGGTCTCCCCTGGCATAGCAATAGCTTTTAAGAGCTTTTTCCACAGCCTGCTGACATTTGAAACAGACCTCCCACCAGAACTCACCTTCGAAATCCCAGCGGGCTACTTTAAGATCAGCTTCCGCTTGAGACAGCCAGCGCTGCGCCTCGTTAAGGTTGTTGTTCATATACCAGTACTCCTTCCGACAGGGCCAGTTCCAGAAAGGTATTTTTCTCCGCCAGCATGGCCTCCATCTCACGTTGAGTATAGACCAGGGGTTCCACCGCGATGCCGCCGGGAATATATTGAAGCACCTCTTCAATACGGTCGGGAAATTTTTCAGGAGTCTCCTTTAGTATTAACAGATCGAGATCGCTGCCCTGGTGGAAATCGCCCCTGGCGAACGAACCGAAAATCCAGATTTTACGGGGAGCATAGCCGCGTATTATGCAAGTAATGGTCCTGTTGACCACAGCCGGGTAAGAAAGATGAGGTTTCCCGGCTTTTTGTTCAATCTTTGCCATCTTCAGCTCCGTATCAATTCCTGCTAACATTATAGCCTGTTTAAGGGGTGAGGGAACAGGATTGAGGGTTGAGGGAATAGGGATTAGTTTACAGTTGTGAGTGGTGAGTTGTGAGTTTTGGGAGAAAGGGAGAAGGGAAGAGGGATCAATTGCCGTAGGGGCGGCCCCCCGTGTCCGCCCGATTTTACCTCCGTCGTTTGCCTCCAATAGAAAGCTTCTGGGGAATGATAAAACAAGAGCTGATTCATCACAGCCATTTCAAGACACGCCAGGAAGCCCGGAAGGTTTTAACCGAATATATTGAGATATTTTACAACCGACAGCGTATTCAGGAGGGATTAGGATATTTATCGCCTTAGATATTCGCTTAAAAGATACCATGCTGGTGTATTTGTATCATGAATAGGTTTGGTGTCCGGTATTGACATCCGGCCTTATGGCTGAAGGATGCGAAACCCGCTGTTGTTGAGGTTTTGGATGTCTTCTTCAATATCCACGCCTTTTCTGGTCAGGTAGTCACCTATCATCAAGGCATCCAAGCCATACTTCAGGCCTTGTACTTGCGTCTGGGGATCGAATAGCGGCCTGCCGCCGGCAAAGCGTATCCTGGCTGTGGGATTAATACAGCGGAACAGGGCTGCTGTTTTAACAAGCTCGGAGGCGCTGACGATTTGCTTGTTTTCCAGGGGGGTACCCTTGACCGGCATCAATACATTAAGCGGTATGGATTTCACTCCCAGCTTCTGCAAAGTAAGGGCCAGCTCGATTCTGTCCCGCACCGATTCACCCAGTCCGATCAGTCCCCCACAGCAGATTTCAAGGCCGGCCTTCAGCGCGATATGGATGGTATCCAGTCTTTCCTGATATGTATGGGTGGTGCAGATGTGCGGGAAGAAGCTTGCTCCTGTTTCCAGATTATGATGATAGCGGGTAACTCCGCTGGCCTTGAGTTTTTCAGCTTGCTGGGGAGTTATTATGCCGTGAGAAGCACAGAGGGAGAGCCGGGTATGCTCTTTCAATGCCCTGTAAACGGATAAAAACTGCTCCAGGTCATCGTCACTGACGCCCCTGCCGCTGCTGACCAGGGATAGCCTTTTTACTCCGTAGCTTTCCAGGGTTTTAGCCCGGGAAATGATATCTTTTATATCTTTTGGAGGACTGCCGGCTACGTCGGTCCGATAGCGGGCGGACTGGGCGCAGAATACGCAGTCCTCCGGGCATCTGCCCGACTTCGCGTTGATAATGGCATATAACTCCACCCTGTTCCGGCTGACTGATGCGCGCTGTGCAGCGGCTAGTTCCAGCAGCTCCTTATGGCCGGGGTCCCGGTACAACTGTAGTGCCCTTTCGGCATCCAGGGGCAGTTCTTGACGTATCATGTATACCTTTCTTCAGTCCGGTCTCTCGATAGAAGAATAATATACCACAGCCAAAGATACGAGTACAAATAGGGAATAGGGAATAGGGAAGAGGGAACAATTATTCATTGGTTTTTTCCAATCTTTTTGATCATAGTTGAAAGAATTTTAAGGATTTCTTCATTAAGAGCCAGTAGTTTAGAAAC
>JAFGOB010000052.1 GCA_016926695.1 Dehalococcoidales bacterium
TTCCTCAGCACCCAGTGGGTACCCGCTATCCTATTCGCTGCGGCGAATTATGGAAGAGGGGCGAGGAAAGTGGAGAGAGGGAAAAGGCTTTTCATACTTCGTGGTGCTGGCTGCAAGCCAGAATGGGCGATTCTTACGAAAACTGCTATTGTGGAGTCTATGATAAATTACGATTAATGCCTCAGTTCTCCAGCCCGCGGTGTCATGTGTCTACAACGATGAGCCGGAAATTGTAGATACCACATGGAATAGAAAGGAGTAATGGTATGATCAGAAAAATAACAGCCCCGCTGTTAGTCATTGTTCTTTTGTGTCTGACGGTTGCATGCGCCCCGGAGATGCCGGCGCCGGAACCATCCTTACCGGCTAATCCTGCTCAATCTCCGGGGATCTACGCGGTCCCTTCCAAAATAGGATTCAATACCATCCCGGATATAGCCGCCCGGTACGGAAACAGCGTTGAGGTCCGGTTGACCCTCACCAACTTTGATTCGGCGACAAGGGTGATGAGAGAGTTTCCACCCGTGATTAAGATCGAGTCACGCAACCTGCCCTCTGGGGACAATATGGTCCGTACCTTCCCCGCCGGGCAGGAACAGCCGGAGCTCCAGCCCGGAGAATCAAGGGAGTATATTTTTACCTGGGACCAGAAAAATAACCCGGGACAGCAGGTCCCCTACGGATGGTACGGCATCAGGGTAAACCTGCACAGCCGCAAGGTAACCGATACCAGGTCCATGCAGGGATCGGAATCCCAGGCCACGCGGGTACTGGTACTCCCGCCCGGCGGCGCCATGGAAAAAGGAATCGAACTCGACCAGTCTCTGACAGCCGATGGCATCACCGTAAAACTGGAGAAGATGGAAATGAAAACTGACGGGGCTGCACTTAATATCATGTGTATACCCGAGGACTATAGTCCGGATGAAGAATCGAGCCGGGTTACCGGGACCGATGCTCAATACAAAGTGGATGACGGGGACTGGAAGCCGGCCGTCAAGTCCGGGTTCGGCACGCATATCCTTAAAGATGGAGTGAGATATATCTGGGACCTGGACCCGGTGCCCCTGAATGCCGTTAAGCTGCATTTTCGAATCAACCGTATAGGTGAACGGGAGGGATTCTGGGAATTTGAAATACAACTTTAACCTGTTTTTTGCGTTATATAGTTAACGGGTTTAATAAAATAAAAAGCAGCGTTTATGTATATGACGGCATTTTATATCGCTGATCGGGATTGACCGGTTCCGGGACAGCCTGCCGGCGTATTACCGGCTCTCCGGCATAACGGCGATCTATATTGGGCAGACTGCGTAAAGAACAAAATAGATAAATACTCGTCAGGGAGGACATCAGCAGATAATGTTATCAGGCAATACAGGGATAAAAATATTATTAACAGGCGTAATCGGGATTTTCATCGGAGTTCTGGGTACTCTGGGTGTGCAGTGGTACAACGCCAACGCCGGACAGTATCACGGTATTGAACCATCCATCCTGGAAGGCTATTCCACCGGCACGAACTATGACGGTACCGCCATAGGTATATCGGATGAACCTGGAGAAGGGGGCGACGGCTATAGAATCGGGGGGGCATTCTGGCGTGAGTTCGGCGGACCCTGGCACGACCGGGGAAGCGCGCCCAGCCTGGAATGGCCGAGCTACGGGCAGAAAATCCGTCTCGGCATCATCGACTACAAGCCCACCGATCAGGCTCCGGGAAGCTCGGCTGTAGTCTGGTATGAGGTGATCGATGTTAAAAACAAGGTCACTCCATAAATAAGTAAAAAGAAAGGAGGAACTGACATGAACAGAAAGGGGCTCCTTTATCTGCTGCTGGTTCTGGGAATAGTCGTGGTCGGAGGCGGGATCTGGTTAATGTATGACTCTACAACTCAGGATACTCCTGAAACAACGCAGGCCGCAGAGGTAAATATCCCCGAGGGCGCACCCGTCATCTACGAGCAGGTACGCTATCTGATGGGGGGAGAGAACCGCCAGCTCTATATATACGAAAACGGCAGTATCCTCTATATAGAAGAGAAAGGACTGCGGGTCCCGTCAGCGGAAAATCCGGCCACCCGGAGCTGGAGGACGGGAAACTTTACGGTTGATGAGGTCAATAACCTCCTGTTTTATTTAAAAAATAGCGGTTTGGACAAGCTTGAAGACAGTTATACGTTCCAGGAAGATGTGGAAGGCGGCGCCCTGACCAGGAGCGACATGAATTTCACCATCATCGTCAACGGCGCTGATTTAAACAAGCAGGTGACAACCTCCGGCTATCTGAGTACCGACCAGGGCGAGACCTACCCGGACATGCCGTCCCCGCTCAATGATATATACGTTATGCTCAGGAACATCTCGAAAAACACCGTGGAAGCCGTCAGCGAAAATATGGAATAAGGCAAGGAGACCCATGAAACTCTCTATAGCCCAGATTGTTCTGGGAATACTGATCGCGGCGGCATCCTGCTATATCACCGGGTGGATGATATTCGGTGTCCAATCCCTGCTGACAATACCTGTTCCCGATGAGAGCAGCTTCATGTCAAGAATGAATGTGCTCCCCCGGCATGAGACGCTTTTCACACTTGCCAGATACGCCTCCGGACTGGTATTCGGCCTCGGTCTGGCGGTTCTGCTTACCGGGGCCTTCCAGAACAGTACAGAAAGCGGAAGGAAGCTGGCGATTTCGCAAATTATCGCAGGCGTCCTGATACCAGCCGTTTCCTATTTTATAATAATCTGGGGTTACCCGACGGAGTTCAGAACAGCCGGTACCGCGGGCAGTAATTTGATAAAACATGTTTTCATTAATCCCGGCCCGGTTATTATGCGCGCCGAAATGATAACCCTGGCCATTTTTTCTATGGGTCTGGCTGTCCTCGGCATCGGCCTGGCGCAGCTTCTTAAAGCAATAAAGGAACACAGGGGATAAAGAATGAAAATCTCTGTTACAGCATTGACAGTAATTATTACCATACTACTATTAGCGGGGTGTTCGGGCAATAGCCCCCGGGATACCGGAACACCCGTCTCCACGGAATTCGGGCGAATGCTGGGCTTCGTGCCCCGCTCCTTCCTGGAGGAACACGACATCTGGTATACCAACCCCGGAGCGATAAAAAAGCGCTACGGACTGGAAAACCTGGACTGCGCCGAAGATATCCGGCAACTTGAAGGGGAGAAGGGCAAAGAATTCCTGAATGCATTCCGTGCTCTGCCTGACGCCCAATCTTACCTGTCTTCATATGAGATGAAACCATTTACCGGCTGGAACTGGGTCAACATCGACCGGGCTGTTTTTTGCGAGATTCCCCCACCCTGGGGATTTTCGGTTGTCGAGGGCGATTTCGACGAGTCCCTCATCGGAGAGAGGCTGACCGGACAGGGTTATGCGAAATCGGAATACGGTGCTTATACCTGCTACCATCTAAACGACGATATGCAGATTAACATCCGGAGCGAGGTAGGGAGTAAGGTAATGGCCCAACTCAACCGGGTGGCCGTGCTGGACGACAGGCTGGTTGCCGCCCCTGCGACCGGGATAATGACCTCTGTCCTGGACGCCATGGCAGGGAATGAGGACTCAATTATTGCATCTCCCTCTTCCCGGGCTATCTGCGACAGCCTGGGCGAGATACAGGGGGCAGTGCTGATAACCCCGGATAGAATCTTGCAGCCGTATACCGACAGCACCCCGGCATTCGATCAGCCAGCCGCCTCAGAATGGGGAACGCTGCATGATTATTCCCTTTTCGGCACCGGATACCTGGACAACGGTTCGGAACGGTACTGGATAATCTCGCTTTACTATAACGACGGTGAAACGGCGGCAGCCGATGCTGCGGCATCAGCCGATGCCTGCGAACTGGCTTCCCGGCTGGAAAGCTACGTCTTTTGTACCCACCTTAAACAGGCCGAAAATGTACCACTGACATCGATGTACGAAGTGGGCGAACCGGTTGTCAGGGAATATCCCGGAGGAGCGACCCTGACCGTAAAATGCCGCCACCTCCCGGAGAGCACCGGATCAATGTCACTTTATATTCTACTGGTACCCGGTCGCGATCTGCTCTTCCTGGCGACTGATCCGGCAGACTATATCTCAACAGCGGCGCCGGCGGACAACTGTAAACCGGCCGGCTATGACTGTATCGATTACACCGGAGCCAAGGCTTCTTCTCAGGGCACAGGCTAACCTTTTACAGAATATACCAGGATAAACAACCAGGACAGACTTCAGGAGCCTCTTATAGGCTTTGAACATTTTTACCCTGGATTTAAAACGGGCGGCAGCAGTGAGTAAAGGAGGTCATCATGAAAAAGGCACGGCTCTATCTGGCTATGCTGAGCCTGGTATCAGTATTTGCCATACAGGGTATGACCGGGTGCACTATAATCACCGACCAATCACCTGATACCGCTGAGCTTGGAGAGGAACTTGATGGAACACAATGGAAGTTGATTTCGCTTGATGGCAGCCAGCTTGTTCCGCGTTCCTATATCAGTTTATATTTTCGCGAGAACGGAAAAATCTGGGGATTTGCCGGATGCAATTACTTCGGGGGGGACTATACTGCTTCCAGCAACGGCACGCTGGGTTTCAGTGAGCTTACAATCACTTTAATGGGTTGCACAGATGAAGATATCAGTGACCAGGAGAAAGCATATCTCGACGCAATCACAGCGGTGGCATCTTGCAGCCTCGAAGAAAATCATCTGGAAATGTACGATGACACCGGCCGAATATTGCTCGTGTTCGAGCAA
>JAFGOB010000053.1 GCA_016926695.1 Dehalococcoidales bacterium
ATATAGCATATATTAAGGCTATTGTCAAGTATTTTAGTGGCTACATTGTTGAGGCTAACTGAAGCTAAACGGTCTGGAAGATCCGTTTCAACTCGGTAATGTCCCTCTGTACGGAGACGACACTGGTAATTTTTCCTTCCCCGTTTCGAATTACTCCCGCGCTGAAAATGACGTCACGTTTTTCCCCTTTTTGGGTCAGCACAGTCATTTCTTCATTTTTGATCAGATTCGTCCGGTTCCACTCCCTGACCAGTTCCCGGAACCTCGGCAGGTATTCGGGAGGGCATATTCTGCCCAGGGGTTGGTCGATAAGCTCCTCTTTGGTATAACCCAGTGCCTGACAGGCAGTCTGGTTGATTTCAAGTATGATGCCTTCCGGCGAGAGTATGTAACAGAATATCTGCGCATTTTCGAAAAACTGCCGGAATTTTTCCTCGCTTTCCCGTACTGCCTCTTCCGCGCGTTTACGCTCCAGGATGTCCGTTTCCAGTTGCGCGACTTTATGGTATAGCCTGGCTAGAAGCCTTTTGTTGTGTTCGATCAGAAAATTTGAGGACTCAATAGATAATGTCCTGGCGGATGCAACTCCGTCGGATGTAATTCCGCCGGATGTAATTCCGCCGGATGCAACTCCGGCAGGATGCTGCTTGTCAAGCCTGCTCTTTTCTACTGTTTCGATCAATATTTGTACAAGGTCTTCCAGCTCGACAGGCTTGTGGATGAAGGCATCTGCTCCCAGACTCCGGGCGAACTTTTCATCCTCATCCGAGGTATAGGTGGCGGTGAAGAAGATTACCGGAATGGATCGAAGCTTCTCATTTTGTTTCCATTCCATGCAGAGACCATAGCCGTCCATTTCAGGCATTAGTATGTCTGAAACCAGGACGTCCGGCGGGTCTTTCAGACCTTGTGAGAGGGCTTCTTTGCCGTTGGCTGCACTGGACACCTCGTAGCTCAATGCGCGCAACTGCTTGACCAGCAGCTTGCTGCTGTCTTCGTTGTCTTCTGCTATCAGTATCTTCAAATCCCTGTTTTCCTGAAGTTGTGCATGTTTACATTATAGCCTCAATATCAATGTATTATCATGCAAGATAACGGGCTATTTGTTTGGGGAACTCGTCAACATCGATAGGCTTGCGAATGAATCCGCTGCATCCGTGATGAAGAGCACGCTGCACATCCTCCGGGCTTACGCTGGCAGTAATGGCCACTATAGGGATATGCGCCACCGGGGGAAGGGCTTTTAACCTGCGGGTGGCCTCAATTCCGTCCATTCCTTCTCTCAGCCGGAGATCCATCAATATCACATCGGGGAGTTCGCTTTGAGCCAGATCAATGGCATTTTCTCCGCTGGCAGCTTCAATAGTGCTGTAGCCGTGTAATACCAGTATCTTCCTCAGCAGGCGCCTGTTTTCTTCTTTATCATCAACTATCAGGACCTTTTTCCCTGTGCCGTCTTTCTCCATTAGAAAACCTCTTATCAAGCATCTAATTCCTGGGCAAGGAGAAGGTAAAAACACTCCCCTTCCCGGGAGTGCTCTCCACCCGGATCTTTCCGCCTTGAAGTTCAATAAACTGTTTGCTGATAACCAGTCCCAGACCTGTGCCTTCATAACCGTCCAACCTGGCGGGCCCGACCTGTTTATAGCTTGTGAACAGGCTGGCAATATCCTCTTCGGAGATGCCGATACCCGTATCCCTGACAGAAAAGAGGTACTCGCCGTCCTTTTCTGCGATCTCCAATCTGATGCTGCCTTTCTGTGTGAATTTGACGGCGTTTCCCAGAAGGTTGAAAAGTACCTGTTTGGTCTTATTTTTATCCGCGTATATCTCGTCGATTCCGCTGTCGATGGAATAGGTCAGCTCCAGCCCTTTGTCGGAGGCCAGTTTTTCCATCCCGGGAATAACCTTGGCGATCAGGTCGGAGACCGGGAATTGTTCTTTCATTATGTCGAACTTCCCCGCTTCGATTTTCGAGAGATCGAGCAGGTCGTTTATCAGGCTCAACAGGTGTTTGCTGTTATTGTACACGGTCTGAAGGTCTTCCTTCTGTTCGCTGTTAATGCTGCCCTCGAGACCGTCCAGCATAAGCTTGGTATAGCCGATGATGGAATTAAGGGGAGTCCTCAGTTCATGACTCATATTGGCTAAAAACTGGGATTTGTGCAGGTTGGCCTGCTCCAGTTCCCGGGTCCTCTGCTGAACCAGCCCTTCCAGGTGTGCCTGATATTTTTCCAGTTCCTTCTCGGCCTGTGTGCGCCTGTTGATTTCTTCCCTGAGCTCTTTAGTTTTAGAACTGACACGTAGCCTGAGCATAATACCGAAAGCGGCCAGAAGCACCACCAGACCGCCTATACCGGTAAGTGTCCAGATAACCCAGCCGGGGATGATGGGTTGTTCTGCGGATCTCTCCGCGAACCACTTTTTCAATAACTGGAAATAGACGGAATTATCGTTCTCTTTCAGCCTGTTCATCTGCGAATCGATCTTCCCAATGAGATATGGTGTCAGACTGGAGTTTTGAGGAAAAGCAAAATAAAGACGGGAGGGCTGAAAAATAATAGGGGTCTCCACCAGGTTGTACAGGGTTTTGTGCCGGTATCCGAAATCTTTGCTTGTAACCCCTGCATCAGCCAGCCTGTTTTGTACCAGTTCCAGGACCTGCGTGTAGCTGTCTACTTCATTGAAAATACAGCTTACTCCGAAAGCTTCCACCAGCTTTTTTATGCCTGCCGGCCCTTCGACATTTACGCTGCCCCTTAATACGGCAACCTGTTTACCTTCAAGATCCAGGATAGACTGGATACCGGCGTTCGCGCGGGTATAGACCTGCGTCCAGCTTGTATATACCACCTCTCCGGAAAAGGCATACAGGCCGGCCCTTTCATCCGTATAAGCCACATCCGGCATGATGTCTATCTCATTACTTTCCAGCCTTTGCAGGCATTCAAGCCATGTGCCGTGAACATATTCGATTTCCCAGCCTTCTTTCGAGGCTACATAGTCGATGAGCTCCGGCCAGAAGCCTGATGCTTCTCCCCTCTCGTCTGTAAAAATTTTCGGTTCATTTTCATAGAGGCCAACTTTAATAGTCTGCGGAGGGTCGGAAGCTGAAATCGCCGCAGGAGCGGTAGACAGGGATATTATTACCAGCAGCAAGGCCAGGAGCCCTGTCCGCCCTACGGTAAAAAACGTTTTTTTCATTGTTTTAAGCCCTTATCACTAATACCGGGCTCAAGCGGAGAAAGCGTTTTAAAGGCGCTTCCTCCTTGGATAAAAATCAGATTAGGTTCCGGTAAAAAAATTCTAGATATATGTTGTAAGGTTGTCAATTATTTTTCAATATTGTACTGTCGCCGTATCTGCCGGGGTTCATGATGTTGTTGGGGTCCAGCAGCCTTTTTACCTTTACCAGCAAGTCAACCCAGTTGGGGTCTCCCCTTTTCATCAGCTCTTGGACAGCCCAGTATGGCGCTTTGTAGGGAACAAAGCCGTAATCCAGTCCCGCCAGCATTATTTCCCGCATGCATTTCTTGACCCGGTCCGCCTCGTCGGGATCGCCTTTGTAGAACTGCATTACCAGCCTCAGCATCCCGAAATGTCCTCCCCTGAAGGGCACCATAACGGCGGCCCGTTTTAGCCTGTATTTATCGTATATTTGATAAACCTTCTCGAGTGCTTCCCCCCAGCGGGAGGTGGGGCCCATGGTTCCTACCCATGTCAGACCTCCCAGGGGTGTTCCGCCTGTAGCCGGGAGATCCTCTTCTTCTGCCGGTCCGAGGGACGAGGTCAACTCTTCAAAAGGCTTGTCTTTCAGCTCCTCCTTGAGGTATACATCCAGCAGCGCCAGCTTGGCCTTAAGCTCGTCTTCACTATCGGCGGCTACCTTGATGACCAGTCCGAGTTTGTCCGGGCCGGGAGGCCGATCACAGGTAGCCCTCATTGTTTCATCATCGGGAGTGAAAACTTTCAACTGCCTCTCTTCTTCAATCTTGAATCCGCTGCTTGCCTCACCTTCCGGGCTGGTACGTTCGAATGACCAGCACTCGACGATTTCGCAGATCCTGGTCTGGCCCAGCTTCCGTGCCAGCGTGCAGACAGGCCTTATACCGTTGATGATCAGGGTCCTGATCTTTTTGTAGGGATATCTGGGCCAGAGCTGAAGCGATATCTTGGTGACCACCCCGGTAGCCCCCTGCCATCCCAGGAAAAGTCCTGTAAGGTCGGGAAGGGGAGGACGGTTGCACCAGGAGGAAGTAACCGAGCAGGAGCCGATCCTGACCACTTCTCCCGTCGGCAGTACGACCTCGATCCCATTGATATTATCGGCATTTGTTCCCACGATGTTCGTCAGGCGGCCGAATCCGTTCAGCATGGCATTGGAGATCAGGCTGGTAGTAGCCGGAGCGCCGGCGAAGCTGTACCACAGGTGGGGATATTTCTCGTTGAACAGTCTTCTGAGGTCGCCGAAATTGTAGCCGGGTTCTACCACTATATACCTGTCCTCTTCGTTAAACTCAATCAGTCGGTTCATGCGCTTGAGGTCGAGGATAATGCCGCCTTTGAGCGGTATGGTCAGACCCCCGACGTTATCTCCGTATGTATAAGGCACGACGGGGATTTTCTCCCGGTTGGCCAGCCTCAGCACCTCCTGGACTTCTTCTACCCGTCCCGGCAGGACCACAAAATCCGGCCAGGAAGGCTCGTTCTCGGTCATATCCTGAGAGTAGTTATAAAGATCGGGACGGGATGCTGAAACATATTCTCCTCCCACGATTTTCTCAAGCTCGATCTGTATTCTTTCCTTAACCGCGGACTCCATTTTCGTTCCCTCCTTATTATGTCGCCCGTATAGCAGGCCCCGGTGAAACCGTCCATAAGGGAAAAACCAGCCGTTATTTTTTTATTGCGGTATGGCCATAGCGGCTATCTCGGCTATATCGTATACCTGGATATTCTCACCGTATTCCTGGACGGCGTCCTTGAAGTTCCTCACGCACCAGGGACAACTGGTAACCAGCGCCGAGGCCCCTGTGCCTTTGGCTTCTTTTATCCTTTCTTCTGCGGTCCAGACGGAAAAGCCGGGATAGGCCTGTTTAACCCCGCCGCCGGCGCCGCAGCACCAGGAACGCTCGCGGCTCCTTTCCATTTCAATCAGTTCAATCCCGGGAATACTGTTCAGGATGTTCCTGGGGGCATCGTATATTCCGGCATAACGTCCCAGGTGGCAGGGGTCATGATAGGTTACCTTCATCGGTACCCTTCCGGTGATATTCAGTCTTCCTTCTTTAATCAACTGGTCCAGGTACTCCACCAGGTGCAGCACCCGGAAGTTCATACTGATATCAAGCTTCGGATAGAGGAGCTTTATATGGCTTAGTCCGTCGGCACAGGAGACGACCACTGTTTCTACCCCGGCATTATTGTAAGCCTCGATATTATGCCCTGCGAATTTGGTGAACTCGCTGATCTGCCCGATCTCGTATGCGCGGCCGCCGCAGCAGGCTTCATCTTTGCCTTCTATACCCACTTCAATGCCGGCTGCCTGGAGCAGTTTTAGTGCATCCCGGGCTATTCCGCCTAATTCCTGATCGAAAGAAAGCAGGCATCCGGCACGGTAGGCTACCTCGGCTTTGTCCGAGGGTAAATACCTTACATTCAGCCCCTTGGCCCAGGCTCCTCTCTCCTCCCGGGGTTTTTCCAGGACGTTGTCGTTTTTTTTAAGGCTATCGACCATGACCTGGTGGGCCGGCAGCATACACCCGGCGCTTACCGCCATCTGCCTCAGGTCTTCGATTGTATCCACGATGTGCCCCTTCAGAAAGTTACCGCAGTTTTCATCGCACGAGCGGCAGACCGTACACGTATAGAGCCTTTTAAGTACATCCTCATCCTCAAAGCTCAGGACTCCTTGCTTCAGACCCTTACCGATAATCATTCTCCCAGTGGCGTAGTAGCTGTTGAACTTGAACCTGTAGCCGGGGGGACAGGACGGGAGGAAGAGGCCTGGGAACACCTTGCAATCTCCGCACTGGGAACACCGAAAACTCCATCTGGCAACATCCGGGAAATCCATACTTCTTCTCCTTAATCAATACCGGAAGAATAGATTCGGGATAAATCGAATACGTATTTCATGTTATCATCACTTATGCTAAATTACTACCCTTGAAAAAGTCAACCGGCTGTAATACTGATCTTCAAATGCAGAAACTATATAAAGCAGCCCGACATCGTGCTTGCCTCCAGCCCTCCTGTCTGTTTACCAGGTCTAACCGGGCAGGAGCAGGAAGGCGCTTTACACAGGCCTTTACTTCTTGCAGGATATACCGGTTTCGCTTTTTTGACATATCAAGTTTTTTAAATATATCCTATAAGTGCGGACCATGCGATTGCTATAATCCTGAATTCTGTATTTGCGGACTTAAGGGATTCAGGAGAGGAAAAAGCATGCAGATAAGAAGATATGATGCCGGATTGATCACAACTGCCGGTAATTGTCCCCCGATGTGACGGGTTTTTCGGAGAAGGTAGCCGGGAGGTAATATGCTCAATCTCGTTATACGGACGGGTCTTTTTTTCGTGATGCCCGTGGCCCTGCTGCCGGAAATGGAGTGAATAGTATGGAAATTCTAGTGGTGGATGACAATAAAGACGGATGCAGACTTCTCAAGAGCTGGCTGAAAGCAAAAGACTATGCCGTTGAATGCGCCTGCAACGGCGCTGAAGCCCTGGAAAAACTTCACTCACGGGCGTTCAATTTAATTATCAGTGATATTATGATGCCTGTTATGGATGGTTTTCAATTCTGCCGGCAATGTAAACAGGATGCAGCGATAAAATTCATTCCTTTTATTTTTTATACCGCGACCTATACGGATGACAAGGACGAATCGCTGGCACTGAAAATCGGGGCCGACCGGTTTATCCGGAAACCTGTTGAGCCGGATCAGCTTCTCTCTCAAATACAGGAAGTTTTAAGTCTTTCTGCTCTTGGTCAAGTGCCTGAAGTACCTCCGGAGAAAGCAGATGAGCAGGAGGTCTTGAAACTCTACAGCGAACGGCTGGTTAACAAACTGGAGAAAAAAATTGCCGAACTGTCCGAGATTAATTCCATAGTCAAGCAGTCTGAGGCGGCGCTGAAAGAGTCAGAGCTACGCTACCTGGCTCTTATTGAAAGTTTACCGATTGCCCTTTCGATTGTTCAGGAGGAAAGGATCATCTTAACCAACCGGTATACAGAAAAAATAACCGGTTACCCGGAAGATAAGCTTAAAACCATGGATGTATTTGCTTTGATTCACCCTGAAGACCGGGGGAAAGTCCGAAATTTCATGGTAGAAAGATTGAAAAGCCAGCCGGTTCCAGATTCTTACCTCCTCAGGATAATACACAAGGATGGAAAAACAAGGTGGTTTGATAGACGCCCGGTTATGATCACCTGGAAAGGAAAGCCCGCTATATTAGTTCTTGACAAAGATATTACTGAACAAAAGCGGGCGGAAGAGAAGGTAGCACATCTCAACCATGTCCTGAGCGCTATCCGCAATGTCAATCAGTTGATCGTCCGGGAGAACAATGCCAGGGCACTCATTCTCGAGACATGCCGGACATTGACCCGGACCAGGGGATTCAACCATGCAGTTTTGATACTTACAGATAATAGCGATACCCTGATAGACTTTGCTGAAGATGGACTTGGGATCAATGCTGAAGCGTTGCGCGAATTTATGCTGGGAGGAAAACTCCCTCCATGTTGTGAGGAAGCAAAAAAGAAACCTTTTGGCGCCTGCGCTAATAATGGTGCAGCCTGTCCGGGCTGTCCTGTGGCCAGCCTTTACCCGCGTAATACAGGCCTGTGCCTGCGTATATATCAGGAAGAAATGTTATATGGTTATCTTATCGTGTCTTCAGATATACAGGGAATATTCGATAGCGATGAATGCTTGTTGTTGGAGGAAATGGCCGGGGATATAGCTTTCGGCTTAAACAGAATAAAACAGAAAGAGCAACTGATGGAGGAGGCGACCTGGCGCAGAATCCTGATGGAACAGTCAAGCGATGGGATTGTCGTCATGGATGTTAATGGCAATGTAACTGAGGCAAACCGAAGGTTCGCGGCTATGCATGGCTATACACCCGGGGAGGTCACTCATCTCCATATTTCCGATTGGAGTGCACTGCTTTCTCCGGGAGGAACACCTCCCGACCTGTTGACAATCGATGAGAAGGGCGATCATTTTGAAGTCCGACATAAACGCAAAGACGGTACTGTCTTTGATGTGGAAATAAGCAGCAATGCGGCATTCTTCCAGGGTAAGAAACTAATATTTTGTGTTGTCCGTGATATCAGTGAGCGTAAACTGGCCGAAGCAGAGCTGAAATCCAGAGAGCAATTCCTGGATACCGTTATCGAGCAGACGCCCAATCCACTCTGGATATCCGATCGGAACGGGACCGTTATCAGAATGAACCAGGCTCTGCGAGATTTGCTGAAGGCTACGGACCAGGAGATCGTGGGTAAATATAATGTTTTGCAGGATGTTCAGGTAAGTGAGCAGGGCTGTCTTGACAAAGTTCGAAGTGTGTTTGAAGAGGGGAAAACGGTCAGTTTTTCACTTCATTATGAGACACGTCAGGAACCCCAGGTCCATCTGGCAAGTAACGCCATACTTTTTCTGGATATAGTCATGTCTGCGCTGAAGAATAACCAGGGAAAGGTAGTTAACGTCATCTGCCAGCATAAAGATATCACCGAGCAAAGGGCGGCGGAGAGAAAGCTGAGACAGAGTGAGCATAAATTCAGAGAGTTATTCAACAATATCGGTAGCTGTGTTGCGGTATATGAGGCAATAGACAGTGGTAAAGATTTTATGTTTGTTGACTTTAACAAAGCAGCCGAAAATGCAGAGTCCGTTGAAAAAGCAAAGGTTATCGGGCGTGCTGTAACAGAAGTCTTCCCGGGTGTGATAGAATTCGGGCTACTGGATGTTTTCCGGAGGGTATGGCTGACGGGAATAGCCGAGCATCATCCTGTAACTCTTTACAGCGACCAGAGAATCACGGGGTGGAGGGAGAACTACGTATATAAACTCCCGGGCGGAGAAATAGTGTCAGTCTATGAGGACGTAACCGAAAGCCGGAACCTGGAAAGACAAAGAGAGCTGTCTTTAAAGGTGCTGGAAGTACTTGATCAACCGGGTGAAAAAAGAGAAATATTAAACCATCTGCTTGACTTGATCAGGGCCGATGGCCAGTATGAAGCTGTGGGCATACGGTTACGCGAAGGTGAAGATTATCCCTACTACGAAACAAAGGGTTTTTCATCGCAGCATGTTCAGATGGAAAACAAATTATGCGCCTTTGACGAGAAGGGTATGTTGCTGCGCGATTACCGGGGTAATCCGGTACTTGAATGCATGTGCGGCAACATAATCTGCGGGCGCTTTGATCCATCCAAACCTTTTTTTACCGGCGGAGGCAGCTTCTGGACTAACAGTACTACGGAGTTACTGGCTTCGACAACCGAAGTGGACCGGCAGGCGAGAACCCGCAACCGCTGTCACGGAGAAGGATATGAATCGGTAGCATTGATACCCCTGAAGGCCAGAGATAAAATATTAGGGCTCCTGCAAATTAACGATACGAGGATAAACTGTTTTACCCTGGAACTTATCAAGTACTATGAAGGTCTGGCCCAGAGCATAGGAATTGCTCTTTCCCAAAAAC
Organism: Dehalococcoidales bacterium; assembly: GCA_016926695.1. Next base: position 9,730 of record JAFGOB010000053.1, read on the forward strand.
AGATGGAGGAGTCTTTACAGGCTTCTGAGATAAAGTACAGGGACCTGTATGAAAATGCCCCGGTAGCCTACTTTTCTATAGGAACTGATGGAAAAATAAATAGCAGCAACAAGGCCGCTCAACTTTTTCTCGGCTACTCGGAAAAAGAGTTGGAGGAAAAACTCCGTATCGAGATTTATGCACCTGAATCCGCAGCCAGAGCCATGACGTTGTTTGAGCAAGGGAATAGGGGAATACCAATACAGAACGAAGAGATGATTTATCTCAGAAAGGATGGGGGCAAGGTTCATGGCCTGGTCTCAGCGACTCCCATAATGGATGACGAGGGACGAGTGGTTAGTGTACGCAGCGTGGTCAAAGATATCACTGAAATAAAGAAATCAGAAGCTAAAACAATTGAAATCGAGGCCTTAAAAAGGATCAACCAGGCTAAAAGTGAATTGCTGGCAAATGTTTCGCATGAACTCAGGACGCCCTTAGCCTCCATCAAGGGTTTTATCGAGACCTTAATCGAACCGGACGTCAACTGGACTCAGGAACAGCAACTGGAATTCCTGCAAATGGCCGATAGAGAGGCCGACAGGCTGACTTTTCTGATCAGAGATCTGCTGGATATGTCACGTATTGACTCCGGAAAAATGGTCCTGGATAAAAAGCTGTGCCATATCAATGAGATAATGGCTTCAATCAGCGGGGTTCTCTCGATAATAACTGAGAAACACAGACTAAAGCTTACACAGGAACCGCGATTGCCGGCGATAGAGGTGGACAGGACCAGAATAGGCCAGGTATTAACCAATCTGGTGGAGAATGCCGCCAAATTTTCAGCGGAAGGCAGCCAGATTGTCATAGAAATAAAGGGGACTGAAAACGGTATAGTTTTCAGTGTTATGGATAAAGGTATCGGAATATCACAGGAATCACAGAATAGTCTTTTCGATCGTTTCTTTCAAGCACAGCAGGTTGTCTCCGGGAAAACCAGGGGGACAGGTTTGGGACTGGCAATATGCAAAGGTATTGTAGAGGCTCACGGAGGTAAAATTTGGGTTGAAAGCGAGCCGGATGAGGGCTCTAAATTCAGCTTCACAATTCCTCGTAGCTCCAATTTGGGAACACCAGCGTAAGGTCCGCTCTCCTCCGATGGTACCATCAGGTTGCTTCTCTTCAGTCCTCGATTGTTTGCCGGGGAACGGCCTTGAGTGAATTACCGGAAGGAATTGGTACCCCCAATGGAATTCGAATCCATGTTGGCGGCGTGAAAGGCCGCTGTCCTAGTCCACTAGACGATGGGGGCGCACCTGTATTAGTATATCAAAAATCGGCAGTTCTCTCAACAGACCCCTGGTCTGAAGGACATTCAGGCTGAAAGCCCTCGTCCGATATGGTAGAATTAAACCGGCAGGGAGCTAATTGGAAAATTCGCCGGACTATGGCTTTGATTGAGGATAAAAATGAGAAAAATAACTGAGGACCTGGACTCTTATGCGAAAATAATACGGGCTGACCTGGCTAAAAAGGATGCCGCCCGTGAAAAGGTCCTGCCCCTTTCACGCGAGCTGATACGTTATGCCAGCATAACCATCCGGGCTATACACCGCCATGAGTTTGAAGAAGCCGCCAGGCTGCTGGCTGAAAGCAAAGCTGTCAGAGAGTCACTGGAGGAATCGGTCCGCCAGTGCGAAGAGCTGCGATATCACGGATTTGTCCGCGATGCGCAGAAGGAGTATACCGAAGCCAATGCCGTTTTTGCTCTGGTCAGAGGACAGATGCTTCCCTCTCCGGACGACCTTCAGGTTGACTATGGGGCCTATCTCAACGGACTGGGAGATACCGCAGGTGAGCTTCGCCGCTATTTGCTTGACGGGATGAGAAAGGGCGATCTCTCGCGCTGTGAGGAGCTTCTTTCCGCTATGGATGATATTTATGCCACGCTGGTGACCATGGACTTCCCGGATGCCATCACCGGAGGGCTGCGTCATACCACCGACCAGGTACGGGGTATCCTTGAAAAGACCCGGGGTGACGTGACCATGGCTGTCAGGGAAAGGGAGCTTGAGCGCAAGCTGGCTGAATTCAAATCTCAATAAATACTCGCTTCCCCTTTGGAGGGGGATTTGGAAAAACCAGTCAGAATATTCCGCACGCAATCCACCGCTAATCTCCTGGTGTATGGATACCGGAATGCCGGTTTTAACCCTGTCTGCTGCCATGCTGACGCACGCGGCGCCGGTAAGTAGAAGTCTTCTTTCCATACTACAGATGGATGTAGGGATTGTTTTTTCGCTCGCTCTCAACGGTGGTCTGGGAGCCGTGTCCCGGGTAGATAATCGTCTCCTCGGGGAGGACCATCAGCTTGTTGATGATGGAATCCATCAGTTCGGCACGTGTACCTGTGCCTATGCCTGATGAGCCTATGCTTTTACGGAAAAGGGTATCGCCGGTAAAGATTGCCCCGTGACCGTAGAGGCAGATGCCCCCGTAGGTATGGCCGGGGGTGTTGATCACCCTGAAGCTTAAATCGGCGACTCTTATAACCTCTCCGTCTTTCAACTGCCTGTCCGGATTCATAGGGGGACCGAAATATTCTCCCCAGAAAAACCGGCCGTCTCCCTGTAGCGCTGTAGAATCACGCTTGTGAATGGCTACCGGTGCGCGCAGGGCGCGTTTCAATATTCCGATGGCGCCGATGTGGTCTATGTGCCCGTGAGTTGCTACCAGCAACTTGATTTCGATACCCATTTCCCTGACGGCCCTGAGGATTTCCTGCTCTTCATCACCGGGATCGATAATCAGGCCCTGTTTAACTTTCTCGGAACTGACAATATAGCAGTTGGCTCTCCATCCGCCGACAACCAGGCGTTTGACGATCAAAGACAACCTCCTGAAGATAACTGAATTTTATCATCTGTTTTGCACCACAGGCAAGATTACGGGCGGATAAAAATAAAAAAATCACGTTCTTTTTATATCATTACGGTAGAAAGTATTATATAATTTACTGATAGGGATTCAAAAACCGGGGGTATAGTAGCGATGGAAGGTCCTAAAGACAGGCATACCATTGGAGGGGTGCTGTCGATTGTCTCCGGAGTTGTCGGCATCATAGGAGCTGCGGGCGTGGTTGTTATGATCCTTTTTTTAGGCTTTATTACAAGTCCGGGATACGGCAGTGACTACTATCTGGAAATGGAGGAGCCGGCTGTCAGGTTTATTCTCGTGTTTTATATCGCATTGGGAATTCTTTATCTTATTATAAGTGTACTGGCGGTTGTCGGCGGTGTGTTCAGTTTGAAGAAGAAACACTGGGGGCTTGCCCTGGCGGGAGCGATTGCCGGTTCGTTCATCTTTTATCCGTGCGGCATCGCAGCTATTGTTTTTGTTTCTCTGGCTAAACCTGAATTCTCCGCTCCCGAACCTCTGGAATGGCCTGCCGGATAGATTCCCGCCCCGGACCGTTTCAGAAGTGAAATCTACCCATTTAGTGTAAAATATAGGTATGCCGAAATATAAAAAGGGCTTGTTTGCGTGCCTGTATAATGACGGGCGGCATCCGGGAAAATTTTATAACTCAGGAGGCATTCATGGACCATAAAGCGTTGTACAGAATCGGATACGGGATGTATCTCATCGGTGCCCACAAAGGAGAAAATATTAACGCCCAGGTTGCCAATACTCTCTTCCAGATCAGTTCCGATCCTCCCACACTGGCCGTCAGCATTAACAAAAAGAACCTGACGAACGAGTATATACGTGATAGCAAGGCCTTTGCGGCTGCTGTCCTTGATATGGATACGCCTCTTTCTTTTATCGGTCAATTCGGGTTCAAGTCCGGCAGGGAAGTCAACAAGTTCGAAGGAATTGACTATAAAAAGGGTATAACAGGTTCTCCTGTAGTACTGGATAATACGGTCGCTTACCTGGAGGTTAAGGTAACCCAGGAGGTGGATGCCGGCACTCACTCGATATTTATCGGGGAAGTGATTGAAGGCGAGGTGCTGAATGATAAAAAGACCCTCACCTACGAATATTATCAGCAGGTCAAACGGGGTACCACACCAAAGACCGCGCCCAGCTATGTTGAGGTCAAGAAAGAAGAGCCGTCAGACCGTAAAGCGGTCAAATACAAATGCCAGGTCTGCGGTTATATCTATGATCCCGATGTGGGTGATCCGGATGGAGGCATAATACCCGGCACGCCTTTTGAAGAGATACCTGACGACTGGACCTGTCCGGTCTGCGGCGTAGAAAAGTCCCAGTTTGTTAAAATGGAATAAGATAACCGGCCTATTCGAGTAGTTTGATATCGTTAAGCTCTATGTCAGTGTAAGGATATAGTCTAGGCACAAAGACCGGGAGAGGGGGCCGTTGCCCCCTCTCCCGGTTTCCGGGACCCGGTACTACAAGTCCCGAGACATATCCGACTCCCTCTTGAATTGAGACATTATCAATAATGCTTGTAAAACAGGCTTAAATTAGGTTTATTGTGCCCCCCTCACCTTCTTATTCCTGAACACCGTTCAGTCCCTCTCTCACAAGGGGCGAGGAAAGTGGGGGGTATAAAAATTCCTCCTCCGTTTTTGATGGCTCTGTATCTGAATGCTACGTGGATGTCAGTATTTCTACAGGTAAACATTTCGCCCGATGGAGACAGGTCATCAGGGTTCGGTATAATTCGCGTCAGGAATATGATGATACTATGAATATCGAATAAGTTTGACAATTCAGCCGCTTTCATAGTAGAATGGCGACTGTTTATCAGGTTGCTTTGTGTTAATCCAGCCTGATAAGGATTACCCGAATGCCGGGGATGTTATAAATAACCGGAAAAACGGGGTAATTCTTGTTTTAATCCGAACTTTCGGGAAACAGGGTCAGGGAGCCTAATATTGGAGACGAATTGATGAGTACAGCTTCAAATAACGAGTCTCAGGTACAGGACCGGAGCCCGGAAGTTAAAGCTGGCGGAACACTCAACAGAATCGATGCCGCACTGGCTAAAGCCAACCGGTTTATGGTTTATGTTGCTGCGATCGGTCTCTTCGGCATGATGGGCATAACCGTGATCGATGTTGTCGGCCGGTATATTTTTGATCGTCCCTTGATGGGAGCTTACGAACTGGTGGGCTACCTGATGGCTATTGCCGGCCCCTGGGCAATCGGTTATACTCAAATTCAAAAAGGACATATCCGGGTCGATTTCATTCTCAAGCGCTTTTCCACTAAAGGTCAGGCGGTTATCACCAGTTTCGCCTACCTGGTAGGAATAGTCGCCTTTTCCGTGCTGTGCTGGCGCATGATAGTCCTGGCGCAGTATTATTTTAGCCTCAAGCACGGCAATACTACCGATACCATGGGGATCCCTATTGCTCCTTTTATTATTGTTGTAGCTATCGGCCTGGGAATGCTGGCGCTGGTCCTTCTATTCGACTTGATCCATACTATTATTGAGGCAAAACGGAAATGAGTCCGGAACTTGCAGGTATAATCGGCTTCTGCCTTATGATCGCCATGGTCCTGCTCAGCATAAATGTGTCTTTCGCTATTATTATTTCGGGTATCATCGGTCTTATGCTCGTGATGCCTATGGAACAGGTCCTGTACAGCATAGCCACCATTACCTTCGAAAGAGCTGTTGCTTATGATTTTACGGTAATTCCCCTTTTTATGTTAATGAGCTCCTTTATCGCTTTTACCAATATTGGTTCCGAGGCTTATGATATGGCCAAGGCATGGTTGGGGCAGTATCGGGGTGGTCTGGCGATGGCGACCGTAGGCGCCTGCGGCTTGTTTGCCGCCTGTACGGGTACCAGTATGGCAGGGGCCATAGCTATGGGTAAAATCGCCTATCCGGAAATGAAGCGCTACGGCTACGATGCCAGGCTGTCACTGGGATCCATCGCCTCCGGCGCAACACTGGGTATTATGATTCCCCCCAGCATGGGATTTATTCTCATCGGCATCCTGACCCAGATTTCTATCGGCAAGCTGTTTATTGCCGGAATTCTCCCGGGAATTATGCAGGTAATTCTCTATTTTGTTGCCATATCCGTCATCTGCCGGTTCAAGCCGTCATGGGGGCCGGTCGGTCGCAAAACGACTGTTAGAGAGAAAGTGGTCTCATTCAAATTGACCTGGCCGGTGGTTATCCTGTTTCTGCTGATCATCGGAGGAATGTACGGCGGCATCTTTTCCGCTACTGAAGCCGGCGCTATCGGGGCGTTCGGTGCTTTGGTAGTCGCCATCTCCAAGAGGCAGATGAACCGCCACAGCTTCGTGGCCAGCTTGCTGGACTCAGCGCAGACTACCGGTATGATCTTTTGCATCGTAGTCGGTGCGTTTATTTTCAAACAGTTTCTGGCAATTACCCGGATTCCCTTCGAGTTCAGTACCCTGATCGCAGAAATCGGTATCAACAAGTACCTGATTCTGGGGCTTCTGGTGGTAGTGTTCGTGATCATGGGGGCTGTATTTGACATTTATGCCATTATAGTAATGACGGTGCCTATCATTTTTCCCACCATGGAGGCTCTTGGATTCGATCTGTTATGGTTCGGTGTGGTCATGGTTAAAATGATGGAAATGGGGGATTATACGCCTCCCTTCGGGTTTAACCTGTTTGCCCTATCGGGGACAATCAGAGAAGTCCAGATAACGGACCTTTATCGTGGCGTCGTACCCTTTGTTGCCTGCGATGTGGTACAAATTATATTACTGACGATTTTCCCTGTGATCTGCACGGTTTTACCGGGCTTCATGATAGGATAGCCAGGGTATGACGTGATAGTTTTTTAGCATGAATGCAGGTTCTTCACCCTTCACCTTTTTCAATTTCCTGTAAACGGTCGTCCCCGATGCCGAAATGGTGTGCTATTTCGTGGCGTACAACCTTGCCGATTTCTTCTCGTATCAGGCTTTCACTCCGTCCCGCGCACCTGGCTTCAATGGTCTTTTGAAAAATGGTGATTTTATCCGGCGGCACCATACCATAGCTTGAATGGCGTTCGGTCAGCGGAATGCCCTGGTAAAGGCCGAGCAAGGTGTAACCTCTGCCGACACGGGACTGCCGCAGTTGCTCACGGGAAGGAGCGTCTTCCACCACTACATCGATATTGGTCAACATCTCCCGGAACTCCAGCGGCAATTCTTCAACTGCCTGTGCCACCAGGTTTTCAAATTTTAGTTTGTCCATATGCTACTTTAAACCGGAATGCAGGAAGTCGATAGCCCACTGGATGGCCTCCTCCCCCGTCTGTGTCAATTCATAGTCCGGTGTGATTCCCTCGCCCTCTATTTCCCGCCCGGCGGGCGTCAGCCATCGTCCGACGGTAAGATAGATAGCTGAGCCGTCGCTGAGAGGATAAAATGAATCATAGCTTCCCTTGCCCAGCGTCCTGGTACCGGCTATTGCTCCCCTCTCGTAGTCCTGCATGGCCCCAGAAAGTACTTCGCTTGCACTCGCGCTGAATTCATTCACCAGTACGACCACCGGCAGTTCGGTGAAGACTCCACTGGGCTTGGCGGACTGAGAGGACATGTTGCCCTGGTTGTCCCGGAATGAGATAATGACGCCCTCCTTGATGAAATGGCTGGCCACCTCTACCATGGAGGATACCAGTCCGCCCAGGTTATTGCGCAGGTCCAGGATTATTCCCCGGCTGTTTTCCAGGTCCAGCGCCTCCAGTGCTTCCTGGAACTCATCTCCAGTACGTTCATAGAAGTTGGTAATCCGTATATAAGCAATATCCCCTTCCATCCTGTAGTAGACTGTAGCGGGATTGATTTCACCCCGGGTTATTTCTATATCCACGGGATAATTTTCACCTTCGTGCAATATCCGCAATCTGACCCTGGTTCCCACGGGACCGCGGACTATCGATACTGTTTCCTGTACCGTCAATCCCTCGGTCGGTGTGTCATCCACTGCCAGGATGATGTCATTGGCACGGATTCCCGCTTTAATGGCGGGGGAGTCCTCCATCGGCTCTACGACTACGATATAACCGTCCTTGTTCATGGAAATGGAAGCTCCTATACCTCCGAAACTGCTCTGGAAGTCACCCTGTGTCATCTCGTATTCATCCGGGGTCAGGTAGTAGGAATAGGGGTCCTCCAGTGACTGCACCATCCCCCTGACCGCGCCCTGGTTGAGTACCGTGGAATCCAGTTCGTCGGGTTCCACGTAGTGAATGTGGATTTTATCCCAGGCCTCCTGAATCAGGTTGCTGTCCGGCTTGCTGTCCGGGCTGGAAGCAGTACGGAGAGTGATTATACATCCCGCGCTGAAGACCAGAGCGACCACCAGGATAGAGACTGCCGCCAGCAGCGCTAAATTCTTTTTTCTTGACATTTTTCGGTACCTCACCCTGAGAGAATGTGGTTGATTTATATTTCGATTATACTAACAATACCGGTTCAAGTATAGGTATGGCCTTCGGACTGCCTGATCAGCCTGAGAAAGCCGGCGACGGCGATGGCCGCTGTATCCACGCGCAGGACCGTCGCGCCCAGCGATATAGCCATAAAGCCTGCCCTTATAGCTTCGTCAATTTCTGCGGAGGTAAAATCTCCTTCCGGACCTATCAGGACGATGGTACCGGAATCCGCCGGCAGACGGGAAATCTCTTTGAGGGGGCTTCTTTTACCCTCTAAAGTGGGAATCAGTTTGAGTCCGTATCCCTTTGACAGCTTCAGCACCGCCGAAAAATCCATCAGAGGCATAATCTGGGGAAGGCTTCTTCTGTGACTTTGCTCTGCCGCGCTGCGGCTGATTTTCCTCCATCGTTCCAGGCGGGTTTCTATCCGCTCGCCTGCGTCTGCCCGGTTCAGGCGGATGACCGTTCTCTCTGTTTGCAGGGGGATTATTACGTCTGTGTCCAGTTGGGTAAGTTTGTCCACGATTTCATCCATTCCCGCCAGCTTTGGCAGAGCGCAGGCCACGGCCAGCCTGTCTTTTCCGTAGGCCGGAGCGGTCCTTTCCTCAATCGCCAGCCCCGCCTGCTTCCTATCCAGGCTTGAAATCGTGCACAGGTATTCGATTCCCGTACTATCGCAGACCGTTATCCGCTGGCCGGTTTTCAAACGCAGCACATCCCGCAGATGATGCAACTGATCAACATCAGTGATGAGGGCGCTGCCTCCGTTAACCTGAATATCGCTGTAAAAGTAATGCAAGGACCAAATACCTCACTACCTCAGTATGAGAACATTCTACATTATTTTAAAGCCGGTTTTCGATATTTATTTTCTCAGGGACTGCCCGTTCCCGATTGGTATTGAAAATATCGTTATAGACTATTGCAGCGGTAATTCGCATATGATAGAATTCATTTAATTTTTCGAATACAGGAGGCAAAACGTGGAAAACAGGAAAGCCGATATTCTGACCTTCGCTCCCCATCCCCTGGATACAGCTATGGGCATGGGCGGTACGATTTACCGCTGGACGCATGAAGAAGGCAAGTCCGTCGTCTCGGTGGTATGTACCAATGGTGATAAGGGAAGCAGCGATCCCGATATGCTGCCGGAAAATTTAACGAAGATCCGGGAAGAAGAAGAAATGAATTCAGCTTCGCTGCTGGGAATAAAGAGGGTTATCTTCCTTCGTCATTCCGACCTGGGACTGGCCTATACTCCCGAGTTCAGAGAGGAAATAATCCGCCTGGTGCTGGAATATCGCCCGGATATCGTGGCGACCTGCGATCCATATGAACGTTATATCTCCAGTCCCGATCACCGGATTACAGGGCAACTGGTAATGGACGCGGTCTGGCCGTGTGCTCATGCCCCCAATACCTACCGTAGTCTGTTGAAAGAAAGTCTCCAGCTTCACAAGGTAAAACAGGTCCTCCTCTGGAATCCGACTGAGCCTAACTATTCGCGTGATATAAGTGCGGTGTTCGATACCAAGGTGTCCGCTCTGGCCTGCCACAAGAGCCAGGTAGGTCCCGGGCCGGATGCTTCCTTTATCGAGTTTTTAACTGACCTGAATAAAAAGGCTGCTCAGGGCCAGGACTACAGGCTTGGTGAAGCCTTCCACCGCGTAGACGTCCCGCCGCGCCTGTAAATGGTCCTTTCGGGGGAGAGTATTTCATTCTGGTTTACCGGCCAGACGAAAGAATTCTTCTGGATTATCCTGAGTCCGCTGTACGGATCAGTTTGCCCTGGAATGACCCGATCTCAGCAGGGAAATAGGAAGAAGCACCAGTAAAGCCGCGGCAATATTCAACAGCAGGACCAGTATCAACATAGTGTAAAACAACACATAATAGCCGGACATCGCGGTTATAATGTTATAGACCAGATTCAATGTGCGGACGGTGAACAGATTAAGGATAAGGATCAGTATTGCGATCACCGCGAACCCGCCCAGCGCAGCTTTTATGTCAGGAGGACTGAGGGTAATAGAACTTCCGATTGCGAACGCCAGGTAAATGAAAACGTACAGGTGCCAGCTTGTAAGATGCTGCGGAGAGAAGATTTCGGCAAACAGCCGGTAGGAAGCTCCCAGCAGATTTTGCACTGACTCTGTGAACCCGGCCCAGGTATTAAGCGGAAATGTTGTAGAATAGAGGTAATCAGGCGCACCCAGGACGTTTATCCCCAATAGCCAGCCGGATAGAAGAAAAATAACGGCTGTTCCCAGAAGAATCGGCCCGATCCCGATAAAGAAATTGCCCGCTGACTGGTAGATATTGGCGCGATTATAGGAGTGTTTGACATAGCCCAGGGTCCCGGTTGAGGAGTCAGGCTGAAAAAGTCTCATATCCGTGATTTTATGCAGGAAAATAGGGCAGAAAACGGCATGCCCGAGCTCGTGAACAATGGTCCCAAGGCCGCCGAATAGCCCCAGGTACCATCCTCGCCCCATGATATTGACTGCGCGGCTTTGAATGAATATTGTCTCGAAGTTCAGCAGTAATGTTAATACCAGTCCGGGACCAAAGAGTATAAGGATCTGAATCAAGGTCGTTGAAAAAGCCTGCCAGAGATAAGAGAGAATAGATTCAGCCATTTGTCACTGCCTTTTTTCATTGTCAGCGTGGGTCGCGGTTGGTATATGTTATCCGGAGGCTGCCTTAAGGCATAGTATTACATGGTAAACGCCTTTTTATCAAGGTTTTTTATGGGCTTATTTGAGACATAGCGGTCATTTTCGTATAATTAGCAGGGCGTTTCCATACTTTATTAACGGAAAGGTAGAAAGTATCTTTGAAAGACATATATAAACAAAAACTGATTTCTGCGGATGAGGCCGCCGGGTTGGTAACGAACGGTATGTGGGTTGACTACGGGGCTATCGGAGGATTTCCCTCTCTTATCGATGAGAAATTGTCCGATCGCGCGGAAGAGCTTTACAGCGTCAACATACGGGCCGAAAATTGTCCTACCAGAATACCCGGCGTTGATCCTGAACAAAAACATTTCATTTACAATTCCTGGTTCCTGGGCAAACAGGAAAGGGAGTACCATTCCGCGGGCAGTTGTTCTCACATTCCATTCGGACTCAGCGAAGGACCCCGCAATTATCGTGAACATCTGAAAAACAACGTTGATATTGTTTTTGTTGAAGTTACTCCCATGGATTCCAAGGGATATTTCAATTTCGGATCTTCCATTACCAGGGAGAAAGCCATGTGCGATGTGGCTAAAAAGGTAGTTGTTGAGGTCAATGAGTCTCAGCCATGGGTATATGGCGGCTATGATGAGAGCATCCATATCTCCAAAGTCCATTATATTGTCGAAAACACCAAATATCCTGTAATCGAGTTTCCTATTCCGCAAGCTGCCGTCGAAGACCATCTCATTGCTGTTCATATCGCGGAGTTGATCGAAGACGGGGCTACCCTTCAGATAGGCATAGGCAGAGTTCCCAGCGCTGTCGCCAACCTGTTAAAAAATGCGGGTATAAAAGACCTGGGGGTCCATACTGAAATGATTAATGACAGTTTCATGGAGCTTATCGAAGCGGGAGTTATTACCAACCAGAGGAAAAAACAGAATCCCGGTAAATCGGTATTCTGTTTCGCTGCCGGTTCCAGGAAATTTTATGATTTCATCGATCATAATCCGGCCATGGCCGGATATCCGGTGGACTATACCAACAGCCCTTATATTATTGCGCGGCAGGAAAAACAGGTAGCTATAAACAGCGCCTTGAAAATTGACCTGAAGGGGCAGGTCTGTTCAGAGTCGGTTGGTTTCCGCCAGATCAGCGGGACCGGAGGACAACTGGAATTTACCAGAGGAGCATACGCATCTCCCGGCGGACACGCCTTCATCTGTCTCCATTCTACCTATACGGATAAAAGCGGAGAGCTTTTTTCCAGGATAGTCCCGGCGCTGGAATCAGGAGATACGGTTACGGTACCGGCTACGGATGTTTCTCATGTAGTAACAGAATACGGTGCGGTGAATTTAAAAAGCCGGACTGCCTGGCAAAGGGCGAAGCTGCTGATCTCAATTGCCCACCCGGATTTTCGTGAACAACTGGAAAAGGAAGCTATAAGGCTCGGCCTTATCACGCGGGGAAGCATAGGCTACCGCTCTTAGCCCCTTCTCCAGTCAATTCACACTTTGAGCATCATAAGTCCACGTAGGGAAACTTACAGCATGCAAATACCCTTCCAATCAGTTGTATTCCTGCATCATCTGTTTCCCGTGTTGTGAGTTCTGTATAGTCGCTTAAGTAATGAGTCCCCATGCCTTAATCAACCAAATTAGAAGACCCAAGATAAGAGCACTGAGACCACCCCAAATACTTGCTCCAGCTATCATATTTCCCTCCCTATTTTTTTTAGCGCATTCAACGCTTCAAGACCGCTATTATCACATCAGTATCGAAAATGATCGATCCTGACCCTACAGGGAACATAATACCTGATACAGGAACTTACTCCTCTTTTCCAGGATGATGACTTACCGCTAAGTCTCCGTTTATACTTACTTAATAAAAATATCCCAGGGCCAGTTAAAACCGAAAAATTCACAGAACTCTACAATTAAGATCCTCAGATCTGTCAGGAAACTCGCTTTCGCCAGAATAAACATGTAAATTACCTCTCCTGAGCAAAATAAAACATCATTAGCCTCTTGTTTGGCTCAGGACGCTAATTTGAGAAATTCAGGAAATACTCTTCCCCCCGTAGCACTGCTGCATCAGCGGTTTCCCTCATTATGGTTTTTCCGTGTAGCTTGTTAAAACTATTAAGTAACTCAACGCACACCCCATACGGTAATCAGCCAGGCAAGCATACCCAGGATCAGCAACCATAGACCTGATGGAGCACTTATTCCGAACATAATATTTTCCTCCCTATTTTATTAGCGCATTCAACGCTTCAGGACTGATATTATCACGTCAACATCGAAAATGGATGATCTTAAAACTTCCACCCAATATAATCACTCCACTCATGGCTCAAATATCTTGTTCAAAATGATGACTTAGCGATAATTTTCCGTTCGTTGTTCGGACTTTATGTTAATGAACCTGTGGTGTCAAGCGTCCTCATTATACTCTTCAGCGTTGTTTTTCCGTATTATCGTATCGATTTATCTAAGAAAGGGCCATGGCCAGTTAAAGCCGAACATTACAGAGAAAGCAATAACAAGAGTTATTAGAAGTGAAAGGAAACTCGCTTTCGCTATTATAAACATGTACATTACCTCCTTTCTGAATCCAAAAAGGATTACATAACTCCCTGCTATTCGTCAACATTTGACATTAACATATATTATATTAACGGATTTGTCAATAGTCAATTGATCTCCGTAATCGTCTGACAATAGAACAGCCCTTGAAATACATAATGCCTGCTCTTTTTCTAGGAAGGCGGGCCGGTGGGGTTTTTCCGGGGAGGCCACATTTCCTCCACGATGTCCACGAGCCCCAGGGACAGGAGCTTTTGCCTGCTTGGTTTGGTGGTTATAGGGTCCCAGTCAAGCGCTCCCAGATTCCAGAACATCTGTCCTCTGGTATCGATCGTTACGCCCGCCAGCGGTCCCTCCCTCTGGGGGGGATCCCCGTATATCCTGGGGTGTGCCGCCCATTTCAGCTCATTAATGCCCTCCCGCAAGTTAAAGACGTGTCTTATGTTGGCGATTCTTTCACCCGCTTTCAGAATATCCTCAACTTTATATTTCAGTCCCGTGACCGCATTAAGAAAGACCGCCAGCTTGTCCGGTCCCGATCCGAAACCGAGGCCTATCATGCACATCCCGCTGGCATTAACTACATGCCCGGGGAAGCTGTCGGGACCGAATCCCGCGGTATGACGGCCGGGAGTTGCATCCAGTTGGTAGCGGGCGAAAGCAGAAAATCCGTGACCCAGCTTGGGGTCGTGCATCCCCAGCTCCTGGCCGCCTATATGCACGGCGAATTTTTCAGCGCCCTTTCCGATCTTTTTGGCGGCTATTTTCACGCCGTCCGCCAGTATATTTCCAAAACCTTCCCTTCTGGCCATCTTTTCGGTCATGGCCACCAGGGCGCGATGGTTGCCCCAGTTCAGTTCTATACCGCCGGTATCACCCTTTGTGATAATGCCGTTCTCATAGCATTCTATGGCGAAGGCCATCACGCTTCCGCCTGAGATCGTATCCACGCCATAGCGGTTGCAGATGTCGCCGACCATGTTGATGGACTCGGTATTGGTGTTCCCGCAGTTGGCTCCGAAACTACCCTGGGTCTCGTACTCCGGCCTCCTGATCCCGGCAGGATATTTATACTCACCGGTACCCTCTTTCAGTGTAGCTTTGCAGGCTACCGGACAATGCCAGCAGCCCCCTGCTTTTTGAACATAGCCCGCCAGCGTATCCTTGTCTATCCCGGTCACATCCGGCAAGTCAATTATACCTGTGCCGCCCCAGTTCCTGACCGGGGTATCTCCGCTTTTGGCCGACTCAGCGGTCATCGCCGACGTCCCGTATTTATGCAGCGACTCCAGTCCGCCGAAACCGGGTGCTCCTTTAAGCGATTGTATGTGCTCTTTCCTCAGTCTGAGGATGGCCTCTTTATCCGCCACGGGGACGGGTATACTTCCCCTGGCCGCTACCGCCTTCAATCTCTTGGAGCCCATTACCGCTCCCAGACCGGAGCGGCCGGCAGCCGAGCCTTTATCCGTCATGATAGACGAAATCAATGATAATTGTTCTCCAGCCGGACCGATGCAGGCTACACGGCAGTCCTTGCCGTATTCGTCCATCAGCGTTTGCTCGGTCTCGTAGGTGCTTTTACCCCAGAGGCTGCCGGCGTCTTTCAGCTCTGCCTTTCCCTCGTCGATCAGCAGGTACACTGGTTTCGGTGAAATTCCGGTCAAGAATACCGCATCGTAGCCCGAGAACTTGAGGTACGGTCCGAAAGAACCGCCTGAGTTCGCATCTCCCCACCCCCCGGTCAGCGGTGATTTGGCCACAGCGGCATAGCGTGCCCCGCAGGGAATCGAGGTGCCAGTGAAAGGACCGGTTACCAGTCCGAGCGTATTTTCCGGCCCCAGCGGGTCTACTCCGGCTTTCTGCCGGTCGTAAAGCAGCCTCGCGGCGATACCGTAACCCCCTATGAAATCTCTATACAGGCTTGCCTGTGGCTTTTCCGATTTTATTCTGCCGGTGGAAAGGTCGATCCATAGAATTTTTCCCATGTAGCCTTTTTGCATCGTATTCCTCCCCATAATTCGTACAAATAATACAATGTATTTTTGCTTTATTTTATCGCCGGTCCGCTAAAGAGTCAATACGAGAGTCGAATTAGTGAGTTTTATATGTCCTGAAGACAGCAGTTATTTCCGAGATTGCCGGGGGCGTATGAGACAATAGACTGATGATGAAAGTGAATATTTTTCGCTGACTTCATAATACAATAATAAGAGAGAGCACATTCCGCAATCTGTCGTTCAAAGGAGTACAAAATGGCACGCAAGAAAAAAGAAATGGCGACTGTCTCCGATATTGATGAAATACTGGACCAGATGGGAATAGACAAAGGGGCTGCCAGGGACAAGGCCAGGACTTACTGTATCGCTAAACTGGAATCCAGCGAGGGAAAGTGTTTGCCCTCGGATGAGCTGTCCCTTCTGGCCCATGGCTATTTTGACGGCTACTCGGAGTCTCTTAGAGGCGGATAGCCCCTGAAATTCAGCCCTGAAAAAGAGAAGCTGCCGGTACTTTTCGAAATGGGCCGGATTAAGTGATCGGGCTATCTCTCATTATCTACCGCTCGAGTGGAAACCTGTTTCCTGATTTGGTAATTCCCTATACATCCCATTTTCCTCTCCCTCGATTGGAGAGGAATAACAGGTGAGGGTGAACGAATGTGTTCAGGTAATAATGCAGCCATGTATTAGATCACTTTTACCAGCAGCAGCGTGATATCATCAAATTGCGGCTGCCCGTCGCTATATGTAAAGACCTCTTTTTCGATAAGGTTGATGATCTCCTGGGCGGAGAGATGTTTGTTTTCATCCACCAGCCTGGAAATCCGTTCCTGTCCGAATAGTTCTTGTTTACGGTTGATAGCCTCCGTTACGCCGTCGGTATAAAGCACCAGGATATCTCCCTTGCTGAGAAGAATTTCTTTCTCTTCAAACTCGACATCGGTCATTAGACCCAGGGCCACGCCCTTGGTGGCCAGCATGATAACGTCTCCCGAGTTTTTACCCATAACCAGCGGGGGATTGTGCCCCGCGTTAACGTAGGTCAGCGTTTTCCGCTCCGGGTCAAGCACACCATAGAACAGGGTAACGAACATATTGGACCGGACGTCTTCGGAGATCATGTCATTGGCCTGGCGTATTACCCTGGAAGGTGTAGGATTGTTGGTAGCATTGGCCCGGATCATAGTCCGGGAAAGGGCCATAAACAGGGCTGCTGGAACACCTTTGCCTGAGACGTCGGCAATAACCAGCCCCCATTTATTCAAAGAGACAGGAATAAAATCATAAAAATCGCCGCCGACCTCCAGTGCCGGGGTATTCAGAGCTGCCAAATCAAAACCTTCTATCTGGGGCGAGCTTTCCGGCAGAAAGCTCTTCTGGATGCCTTTGGCAATCTCCAATTCCTTTTGCACGCGCTCTTTTTCAGCAGTGGTCAGGCGTATGATCTCTATCTGGGCTTTCAGCCCTTCAGCCATTTTGTTGAACGAATTGGCCAGGTCTTCGATCTCATCTCCTGTCTTGACATCAACACTGTAGTCCAGGTTTCCCTGTCCGATTACCCTTGCTCCTTTGGTCAGCGCCTGGACCGGTCGTGTAATAGTCCGGGCCAGCCAGAAAGAGAGGATAAACACAGCCAGGAGAACTGCCGCATAGACGCCTATAAAGGTATTCTGCATCCTGCTTATGCGGTTGTTGATGTTACGTCCGGTGTCAGCAGCCGAGTTTTCTATCATGATCCTGGTATTGTTGACGGGTGCTGAAAACTCGGTGATATAAGTAGTTGACCACAACGTCAGTCCTTTTTCAGCGCCCGCTATAGGAACCCTGATCGGGGCGATAAATGCGTATTTCTGGTTGGCGGAGCCGTCCGGTTCGATCCAGTCATAATAGCCTGAGCTGGAGGCGCCTCCTGCTGATGCCTGGATTATTTCCCAGAAGGAAGGAAGCGAGGTGCTGAGCGACGTCAGGTCCTTTCCTTCATTTTCAGGGAATTTATGGACCAGGATTACAAAGCGGTTGGCATCTACAATGGCTGTATAGCCCGTCTGCCCTATGGGCTGTACGGCTATTGTCCTGAGTTCCTCATCTCCGGATAAATCGTCCAGGGTGAGTTCCGGATGTGCCCGGAAATACATCTCGATCTGGGCAGCCGTATCCAGGGCTTTCTGCTCGATCATTCTTTCACCCAGGTTTTGCAGGGCTCCCGTGCTTTCCAGTACGGCGCTGTCTCCTAGGGCCTTATTGCTTTCCAGGGCATAGTCTCCCACTCCCCTGATAGCTGTAAAGGCGATCGCACCGACAATCGCCAGAGAGATGATTGACAATAGTAGAAAAATGATCAGGGTTTTGGTGGTCAGGCTCAGCCTAAGGCGCCCTATTTTTTCTAATACAGCCAATCTTCACCTCCCCGGATTCAACAGAATGCTTCTTATGAACTACTGACTGCTGCGGCATTCTTCCTGTCAGATATCTTCAGATATGAGTGAGACCGCAGATATAAAAGTCTTCTGAAGAGATTATAACTTATTCCCGGATATTTCCCGGGAATGTTACTTATCAATCAAGTGATCTTGTTTTAACAAAAGAAAAATGTCTTAGCCGGATAAGCACCTGTGAAACAGGCCGATTAGTAAAAATACTAACCTTAATAGTACATAATGTCAATATGGATATTATTCTCCCGGATCCGTCATTCAGAGATCTTTCCTCCCCTGAAACAATCGTCCGTGACTCTTGTTAGAGTCACCAGAAAATATAAAAAAGCCTGTCATTCTGGAGTCTCCCGATACATCTTTCCGTTTGGCGGGAGAAGCACCTGGTGGTGTGGAGTAGAATTTTCGGGGTAATTCTCCATTCTGGCTTGCAGCCAGCACCCCGAAAGATGAAAATCCTTTTCCCTCTCTCCACTTTCCTCGCCCCTCTTCCATAATTCGCCGCAGCGAATAGGATAGCGGGTACCCACTGGGTGCTGAGGAA
>JAFGOB010000054.1 GCA_016926695.1 Dehalococcoidales bacterium
CCCCGATAGAGGCGTAACGATCTTACGCAATACTATTTGGTTATTGTCTCTTGGTTATTGATGATTGCTTATGCCTTGTCTCTTGTTACTTGTATCTTGAATTTTTATATCTTTCCACTATTCCCTCAACCCTATTCCCTGAAAAAAGTGCCATCAAACGCTTTACAATAATAGAACATTTGTGCTATAGTATACCCCGGCTGTTTATAATCTGCGGCGATATGCCTTCTTTAACCGGTGAAAAGGCCGCGCTATTTAAAAAAGTAATTTTTGCGAAAACGAATCCATTGAAGCTATTATTGCGGCTACTAAATAAGATGCATTACCATCTAAATTGAGATTGTATTAGAACATTATGAATCATATTTAATCGCCGGAATAATAAACAGCTTCGGCCTCCCGGCTGGCAGCGGTACCTTACCAACTTAATAGCAGCTTGCGGGTAAGCAAATAGTGGCCTTCCACCCGCCCCTGGTTTTTTTATTGCCCGCAATAACCTGTTCTTCTCAGCCGCATAAACCACGCAAATTTTAAAAAATACCATTTTGCTAATACGAATCCAATTTTACCCCGGCAGGCGGATCAGAGACCGCGACCCTACCCCTTGGTTATTAATCTATCCGGCAGTAGAATTGACAAATTGGGTTCTTTAAATCCCTCTTGTATTCTCCCTCTTCCCTCTCTCCCACTCATCACTCAAAACTGAAAACTCACCATATAATGCGGGAAAAGCATGGAAATGTAATCAAACTGATATGCTACAATAACAAAAAGACCGTTAAGAACAGGGTTTGTACAGGAGATATCGATGGGAAAACCGGGTATTACACGCTGCGCTGGTAGAAATTTCATCTGGGGAGATCGAACCTACGTGATGGGCATTATCAACCTCTCACCGGACTCTTTTTCCGGAGACGGAGTGAGTAATTTCGAAGATGCCTGCCGCCAGGCCCGGCGTATGGAGAGCGAGGGAGCGGATATCCTGGACATAGGAGGAGAGTCTACCCGTCCCGGAACGCCGCCTGTCCCCATTGAAGAAGAAATCAGGCGGGTTGTTCCCCTGATCCGCCGCACCGCGCCGCTGGTGCATATCCCCATCAGCATAGACAGCTACAAGTACGAAGTGGTACGTCCGGCCATTGAAGCAGGAGCTTCGATCATCAACGACCAGTGGGGATTGAAAAAAGACAGGAGGCTGGCGGAGCTTTCCGCTGCCGGGAATTTCCCCATTATCCTGATGAGCAATCAGAGGGATCGGGGCGGCTTCGACACCGCACTTCAGAGAGATACCGGCCGTTATGAGGACGTCGTTTCCGTCCTTATAAACGACCTGCGGGCAGGGATAGCGACCGCGCTCAAGAGCGGAGTATCACCTGATAATATAATCGTCGATCCCGGTCTGGGCTTCGGCAAGACCTGGCAAAACGATCTTGAAATTATCCGCAGGCTGGATGAGTTGAAGGTACTGGGTAGACCGATCCTGCTGGGACCTTCTCGAAAATCATTCATTAAAATGGTGCTTGACCTGCCGGTCTCCGAACGTGTGGAAGGTACCGCGGCGGCAGTAGCCATTGGAATTAACCATGGAGCGGATATCGTACGCGTACACGATGTCAGGCAGATCACCAGGGTATGCAAGGTATGTGACGCCATAGTGCGGGCCAGGTAGACCGTTATACCAATACTTCCGGCTTCTCCGTCCGGGTCTTACCCCCCGCGGCTGAAATAAAAGAAAAACCGTCAAATCCGCTCGGTATGATACCGGCGGAATAATTCCCGACGGAATTACTCTTTACCTGCTTTCAATGGTAGAATAAAATGAAATATTAAAGTCCGCGGAGGTCGGTGAATGCCGGATATAAGAATCGAGAAGCTGGCACGGTTGCTGGTACAATATTCAGTTAAAGTCAAACCGGGTGATAAAGTCGCCATCCAGGGGGAAACAGCGGCTGAACCGCTGCTGAAAGCAATATATGTTGAAGTACTGAAAGCAGGCGGGTACCCCTACCTGGTACCCTTGCTGCCGGGTATGGATGAGTTATTCTTCCGTTATGCCTCTGATGATCAGATCAAACATGTTCCTCCTTCCACCAAACTGATCATGGAGACATACGATGTAAGAATATCCATCGGCGCTGACCTTAATACCAGGGAACTGACCAACATCGATCCGGCCAGACTGGTCCTTCACCAGCAGTCACGCGCTGATTTGATGAAGACCTATCTGGATCGCGCCGCCAGGGGAGAGCTGCGCTGGACCTATACCCTTTTCCCCACCAGTGCTTACGCCCAGGACGCCGAAATGGGCACGGCTGAATATGAAGATTTCGTCTATAATGCCTGTCTGGGTGATATCCAGGACCCCATCGGGTACTGGCAGCGTCTGTCCTCCAAACAGCAAAAGGTTGTCGATTATCTAAAGGGGAAAAAACACATCCGTATCACCGCGCCTGAGACCGAATTAAACCTCAGTGTCGAGGGGCGTACATTTATAAACTGCGACGGGCATGAAAATATGCCTGACGGCGAGGTATTCACCGGACCTGTAGAAGACAGCTTGGAGGGACAGGTCTATTTCTCCTATCCTACCATTTACAACGGACGCGAGGTCAGCGGCGTTCGGCTATGGTTTAAAGAAGGACGGGTTATCAAGGCCACTGCTGAGAAAAACCAGGACTTCCTGATCAAGACACTGGATACGGATGAAGGAGCCAGAAGAGTGGGCGAATTCGCCTTTGGCACTAGCCGGAATATCAACCGTTTTACCCGGCAGATCCTCTTCGATGAAAAGATAAACCGGAGTTTTCATATGGCACTGGGGGCCAGCTACCCTGAAACCGGAGGTAAAAACCAGTCAGCCATACACTGGGACATGATATGCGACATGCGTAAAGACGGTAAAGTCTGGGTGGATGATGTCCTTTTCTACCAGAACGGGGAATTCATTATCGAGTAAATGGAACCTGATTACGGGGGATTAAAAAGATGAAAGCAGCAGAAGGCCGCTTAGGAAGGATTTTTTTGATGCGCCTGGATGACGGGGATGAAATACCCGCCTGCATAGAGAAATTCGCTGAAGAAAAGGGCATATCCTCGGGGCAGGCTATATTGATCGGCGGCATCGGCGGCGGCCAGGTGGTGGCCGGCCCGCGCTATTCCGATCATATGCCACCCGACCCTCTTTTACTGCCTGTAGACGGCGCCCACGAAGTGCTTGGGATCGGAATCCTGGCCCCGGATGAAAACGGCAAGCCGGTTCTGCACATTCACGCTGCACTCGGTCGGGCAGGTAAAACCCTTACCGGCTGCCTGCGCCCGGGTGTCGTTACCTGGCTGGTGGGAGAAGTTATACTGTACGAAATCACCGGGCTTGACGCCAAACGCCTGCTTGATAACGAGAGCGGATTCGCTCTTCTGGAAATCGGGAAATAAAGGAGAAACGGATATGAGTGAATCAACCAGGGCTATTATTCTCATTGTCCTGATTATGGTATTGCTCATTGCGATTGCTTTTGTAGCCTCTAATTTTATGATGCGCAGGGCCATAAAAGCGGTCCTTAAGCTGATGAGAGACGGCCAGGCCTTCAGCCCGGAGACCGCCAAGACCAGCGATGAACTGGGCTTCAGAAAATCAAGCATGCTCAACTTCAAACTGTGGAGGGACTACAGGCCCCAGGCTCTCCAGTTGCTGATGACCGCCAATATCATCCAGACCACGGAAGACGGGAGGATTTTCCTTTCGGAGGAGAACCTTGCCAGAACCCGGCTGGAAAAACAGTGAATCCGGCTAAACGATTATTTCCCCGTTTATTGTCGCCTTTCCAATCCTGTGAAACAGGGCCGAAATGTTTTCGGTTCCCCTTGCCGGTATATCATACCTGACCTTTATCTGTATCGTTATCAGCAATTGCAAAATTCCCGGCTAAAGTCTATACTTAACCTTAATTTCTAACCGCAAGTACAACTTGAACGATAGTTCTACTGGAAGGAGGAAAAATGGCTGAAAAAAAGTACGGCCAATATGTCAAACCACTGGTTTTCAAGGATAACGGGCCCGGTTCTTACCGGCAGGGCATGCTCATGGACAGCGATTTTCTGGGAATGGACGCCCGTATCGAGTTCGGTGCTTACTGGGCGGCAGGTAAAATGGGCGGAAAATCCACCGGGCCGCATACACATGATTATAACCAACTGATGTTCTGGTTTGGTGGAGATACCAGCGATATGGGTGAACTGGGAGCCGAGGTCGAGCTATGCCTGGGACCTGAACCGGAAAAGCATATGATCACTTCTTCTACCGCGGTTTATGTTCCGGCGGGATTTCCTCACTTCCCGGCCAACATCATCAGGATGGATAAACGCTTTATCTTCATGACCGTATCCTGCTCCGGACGTTACCAGGAAACACCGGTCGAGCTGCAAAAGAATCTACAGGACGTACAGCCTTCCTGGATGTTCTTCGCCAAATATACAGACCGTGTCATCCAGGCGCCGTTTCTGCGCAAGGGGGCCTGGAGCTACGGGCCTTCCAATACGGATGACGGCGGCGGACACCTGGCGGCAATCAGGGGAACACTATTCGATACCATGATCATGTGCGAAAGCCTGAAAAAAGCGCCCTACCGCTTTGGACCCGACCCGGAAAAGCCGCACGCACACACTCAGCCGGAAATCCTGATCTTCATGGGAGCTGATACCTCCGATCTCAGTATACTGGGTGCAGAAGTCGAATTCGTTTTGGGTAAAGAAGAGGAAAGTCACATCATAACCACCCCTACGGCGGTAATCGTTCCTGCCGGTTTCGCACACTGTCCGCTGACTATATTGAAAATAGATAAGCCCTTTATTTTATGTGACGTCCGTCCTTTTGGTCCGGGTGTCCCGAACGCTAAGTCAATGTAGTACGCACATTGCCCCCTGTATTGGCAGGCATTTTGCTGCTTCCCCTTTCAACAAGGGGGAAGCAGTAATTTTTCGTATACCTGTCAATCCTCCGTCACAGTTGCAGTTGTACCTTCTTGTTGCTATACTAATGGCTGAATTGAATTTTTACTTCAACACTTGTTTTTTCAGGAGGATATCATGAGGCGTTCTAGTTTATTAACAGCGGCCTTTATATTTATTACCGTAATATTAATGACCTTCACCGGCAGTTGTTTCGCTCCTACCACGAGTTCAAGTTCGACGACTACTGTCACTGCTACCAGGCCTGACCCGGTGGTAACCAGCGTTGATGCAGCCACCAGCGGAACGGAGGGGGCCTACTATGCTATTCTCCACATCAAGCTGGAAAACAAGGGCGCTGAAGGTACTGTACTGGTTATCGCCAGTGTCACTCAGGATGAGAAGACCATCCAAAACGAAATGCCTGTGTATCTGATGGAAAACGATAAAGACGAATTGAAGCTTACTTTTCCGCTGACCTGGAAGGGGGGGGATTGGTCATTCGACGTCTATACGGAAATACCCTGATTCATATTTCAGTCTATAACAAGCGGCGAATCTGAAGGGCTTTACCAGTCACCTTATTATCTATATCCCGCCAGGCTTCCCTCCGGATCGCCGTCTTCGTTATCTCTTCTTTCGTTGGCTAAAAGGCGCAGCCGCATGGTTTCTTTGAGTATCTTTTTACGCAGCCGGATGTTCAGCGGCGTAACCTCTACCAGCTCGTCCTTGTTAACATAATCGATAGCCTGCTCCAGGCTCATCTTTATCGGCGGAATCAACTTAATCGCCACATCGGAAGTGGAAGAGCGTATGTTGGTCATTTTCTTGGCCTTACACACGTTTACGGAAAAATCCCGGGGCCGGTTGGTTTGTCCTATTATCATCCCCTCATATACATGAGTGCCGGGTTCTACAAAGGGAATTCCCCTTTGCTGAGCATTATTAAGTCCATAGGTGACAGCCTCACCCGTTTCAGAAGCAACCATTACGCTTCCGCTGCGGGTAGAAACGATATCGCCCGCCCAGGGCTCGAATCCGATGAATATGCTGTTCATGACGCCCTCTCCCCTGGTAGCAGTCAAAAAGGCGCTGCGGAATCCTATCAGGCCCTTGGTTGGAATCCTGTATTCCATGCGGATATTGCCTTTGCCGTCATTATACATATTGGACATCTGGGCCTGGCGATTACTCAACAACTCTGTCAGGATACCGATAAACTCTTCGTTTATATCCAGAGTTAATGTTTCAACCGGCTCCATCATTTTTCCTTCTATTTCCTTGATAATCGCTTCGGGTTTTGAAACCTCGAATTCATATCCTTCACGCCGCATCGTCTCGATAAGTACGGACAGGTGCAATTCGCCTCTGCCTGAAACCAGGAAAGTATCCGGGCTGTCCGTATCCCGGACCCTGAGACTGAGGTTAGTTTCGAGCTCACGGTATAGCCTCTCCCTGATCTGGCGTGTGGTGCCGTATTTACCTTCACGCCCAGAAAAAGGCGAAGTATTTACCCCGAAGGTCATCTTCACAGTTGGTTCGGTTATATTTATACGGGCCAGAGCTTGGGGCCTTTGGGGACTGCACAGAGTATCTCCGATACTGGCTTTCTCCATTCCCGTAATCGCGATTATATCTCCCGCCGAAGCCACTGATACCTCTTCACGTTTCAATCCCAGGTGAGTGAATACCTGGCCTACGGAAAAGGGACTCGCGCTTCCGTCCGCACTCATCACCAACAGTTGGTCATGAGGAGATACCTTCCCCCTCCAGATACGTCCGATGGCAATTTTACCTTTATGGCTGTCATAGTCCAGGTTGGAAACCAGCATCTGAAACGGCCCTTCCTCAACAGCGGGAGGCGGTATTGCTTCCAGTATGGTCTCAAAAAGCGGGCCGAGATCCGTTCCTTTTTTAGTTATGTCCAGAGAAGCCCAACCCTCCCTCGCGCTGGCATATATAATGGGAAAATCCAGTTGATCATCGCTGGTCGCCAGCTCAAGAAACAGATCCTGTACCATATTGACAACTTCCTGAACACGGGCGCTGGTTCGGTCTATTTTGTTTATCACCACGATAGGCTTGATCTTCTTCTCCAGTGACTTGCGCAAGACCACCTTTGTCTGAGGCATCGGACCGTCCACGGCATCCACGAGCAGCAGACAGCCGTCCGCCATGTTGATCACCCGTTCAACTTCTCCCCCGAAATCAGCATGGCCGGGGGTATCGATAATGTTTATCTTGACACCCATGTAGCTTACAGCCGTATTTTTAGCGAGTATGGTGATACCTCTTTCCCTCTCAAGGGCATTCACGTCCATGATGCACTCGCCCATTTGCTGGTTTTCCCGGAATACCTTGCTTTGTTTTAATAGACCGTCAACCAGCGTTGTTTTTCCATGATCAACATGGGCAATAATGGCAATATTCCTTAAATCATTGCGGGTAATCATAGCTATTCTTCCGTTTTTTACACACAAACACCCTTACCATATCTTTTACCCTCAACACAAATGAAAACGTTAAAAGGTATGGATTAAGGTAGCATATATTAATATATCAGACCAACACTTATTTCCGGGCATATTAAGGCCAGGAGTGGTTCGCTCCTGGCCAATAATTTTTGAATATCTCTCCGTTATTTTGCAGCCTGGGTCTGTCTGATCTGGTTATAGCAAGCACTGCAATAGACCGGTCTACCCTGTCTGGGCTCAAAAGGCACTTCTGTCTCCTTGCCACATTGAGCACAAATGGCCGGGTATTTTTGCAGGTTTGTTCTTAAACCTCCTCCCCTTTCAGCTTTTCTGGCCTGTCGGCAGGGAAGGCAGCGCTTAGGCTCATTGGTATAACCCTTCTGTGCAAAAAATTCCTGTTCCGCAGCGGTGAAAGTGAACTCATTCCCACAATCTACGCATTGGATCTGTTTGTCGGTAAAACCCACTGAATGTCCTCCTTTTTCCTCGCAGTGGTAAAGATTCAATCCTCCTTTTTTTCCTGGTATATTTTATTCCAGGATTATGCCGAAGACCAGCACCACCGTCATAATTATAGTATTTCCTACCTCTGTTTGTAAAATCCAATTAAACGATATTATTTTGTTATTTTTTTGTTATATCAGGCTGTCATTTGTTACCTGATTGAGAAACAGAACCTGTATTCTGAATAATGAATATCGCCGGGCAGACCTGGTATCAGACGGATAGTCGGTTATCTTTATACATTTATCAACCCGCACACTAAAGGAGACTGTAATGAATACGGGTAAAAAAATACTGCTAGTGAGTCAAAATACCCACTTCGTCAATTCTATCGGACATAACCTGAGCAAACAAAATTACAGGGTCAAGGGCACCAGGGCTAACAATGAAGAGCTGCTGCATGAGCTGAGCACTATTATTCCAGATTTAACGATTCTTGATACGCCCCTGGCTTCAATGAACGGTATCAGAGAGCTGATCAGTATCAGAGAAACCATGGATACTTCTATTTTGATGCTCAGCACTCAGGATTCACGGGCAGATACTGTCAAGATACTAAGCATTGGCTCTTACAGCCACCCTACTATCAAACCGATGACATTTGAACAACTTATAGGACAAATCAACCAGCTAATGAATAAGAGGATATAACATTCCACGGAGGTCTTACCGAAAAAACCAGTATATTATTTCAATTGCGCCTTGCATTTTGTGTGTATA
Organism: Dehalococcoidales bacterium; assembly: GCA_016926695.1. The sequence goes on from JAFGOB010000054.1 coordinate 8,643, forward strand.
TCCGTTTACAAACGCACTTTCGCCTGATGATTTTTACCAGCATAACGGTTAAGTAATTTCTTAAATGTTAGGTGTTACATCCCTTTCTATACGAAAAACACCTTCAACGGCGGCGCTTTTAGGTAAAATATACCACATCCGCTGCATGATATATTTTATTTCTTATCTGTTCATTTTCCCTTTTCAAATAGTGCCTGACTTAATTGTTTTCCACAATAATCCGGTCTAACATAAAATCACCAACTTTTATATGAGGTGAATAAATATGAAAAAGGGGATTCGGTTCAGGATTAAACCCGGCGGTTTAAGCATCCGTGGTAAATTGATCGCCGGTTTTTCTCTGATTTTGTTCCTGATGTTGGGTATCTTCGGGGTAGGCTATTACGGACTTGACTATACCGGTAAGGCCGCGGACAGGGCTTCTGCCGGAGCCCATGAACAGTTATTGTGGTCGCAGTGGAATGCCAATGTCCTGGGTACCATCGCTGATTACGAATACTATTTTCTGAGTCTGAATACAGAATGGCTGAACCAGGCTGAAGAACGCTGGGCTATGGCAAAGGAAAAGGAAAACGAACTGGCTCAGTTTGTAGACAGCTCTTCGAGCAGTTTGTTCACATCCATATCAGAGAAGGTAGCCGGCGTCAAGATGAATCTTGAACTGCTGGCCCATGACTTCCAGGGAGGATACAAAAATGACTTCTCTACATCTATTAATATTCAGCTCATAGGTCAGACTGTCAACAATATGATGACCAATATCAATGATGGCATGGTTCAAGCTGCAAATGACGCGAAAATTTTGTCAGACGCCAGGGACAGGCAGCAACAAGGTTTTGCCCTGATTATGATCATGATCGTCGCCATAGCAGTCCTTATTGCCATCTGCATTATCGTACTTCTTCCTCAAAGCATTTCGAAAGGCATTAATTCCATCAACCGCGCACTGCAAAAAATGGCCGACAGAGACCTGACTGAAAAGGTAAATATCAAGTCCTCTGATGAAATCGGACATATTATCCTGTCATATAACAATATGCAGCAATATCTCAGCAAACTGGTGGCTCAACTGAAGTCTAACACCGGTAAGCTCTCCTCCGCCAGCGAACAGCTCGCCGTCGCCGCCAGGCAGTCCTCAGATTCCACTCAACAGGTAGCTGCATCCAGCCAGCAAA
>JAFGOB010000055.1 GCA_016926695.1 Dehalococcoidales bacterium
GGCCGTCTGGTCCGCGCGAAGAAGGGGCGGGAGCTTGATATCAATAACGAGATTCGAGTTATTGCCGCCAGTAACCGCTTGAAGGTGCTTTCTCCGGAGCTAAGATCGAGGTTTGCGATACGGACACTCACCGCATACAACCGGGAGGATTTCCGGAATGTCGTCCAGGGAGTTTTAACCAGTAAAGAAAATATCGACACCAAAATCGCCTGTGAGATTGCCGTGAAACTCGACGGCCGCACCCAGGACATGCGGGATGCCATCCGGGTAGCTCGTCTGACCCCGCAACTCGGGGCAGATAAGGCTATCAGTCTGCTCTTGGAGGGAAAATCATGAAGGTAATACGGGTCACCCCAGAGGCGGTCCCTTTATCACTATCACAGGCCCCAACCACGTATCTGCTAGGTGCGTAGCTGTTGGAGGAAAGTAACTCGTATTTGCTGAACGGCTTACGAAAGGAGGTATACGGCATTGTATACATGCAAGATATGCGGGCGTGAGTTCAAGACACCGCAGGCTCTGGGCGGGCATATGAAAAACGCCCATCCGGAATACACGGACGAAGTCCTACACTCAGGTAATGGGTCCGGTGAATCCCAGGATATCGGAGAACCTATCGAGGCGAGTGAAGAAATACAAAGTGATCTTGCTTTGGTACCGGAAGAAACCAGCCAGGCTGAGCAGATCCGGACCTATCTCAAGCAGGGCTACACGGTGAAACAACTCACCGGACAATTTGGGTTCAAAGAGACAACGGTGAGACAGGAAGTCGCTAAGATCATTCAGCCCGAGGGAGACATCATCGAGGAAAAACCCAAAGAAGAGATGGTTTGGCCGATCATCAGGAAGATGGGCGGCGGCGCCGAGGTCATCGCCCCGGAAGCGGTCCTGCGACAGTACATGGGCGGGACGCCGCAGGAAGAGCTTGAGTTGAAGGCTATCATGAAGTTCCGGGCAGCCATGCTCATGGTCATGGACCTCGTCAATGTACAGAAAGGTACGGCTGAAGCGGATGCCAAGAGGATGGAACCGATCCTCAAGCTAATGAAGGAAACACGGGAAGAGCAGGACGCTGCTGCCCAGCGAGCCAAGGATTCCAATGCCGAGATTGCTGATAGAGCTGCTTATGAGACAGCCAACCAGCTCAACCAGGTCATTGCCCAGAACAACGCCAGGATTACAGACTCCATCAACCAGATCCGGCAGGCCATCGGCAACAAGGAAGGTAACCCCTTGTCCGAATTACTCAACTCCATGCAATCCATGCAGCAGCTCATGGGTATGTTTGGGGTAAATATGACCGGGACGCAACAGAACCAGGCTAGCGGAGAGACGTGGCAGCCGCCGCCAATAACACGGAGAAAACGAAACCAAAAGGAAGAAGGAGAAGGATAAATGTTTGACCAAATGCAGCAGATGATGGCTTCGCCCCAGGCGAGGGAAATGGTGTTTAAGATGCTTGCCCAGCGGATAGCTCAGGCACCGCCAGAAAAGAAAGCAGCCCTGGCGCGGATCAAGGCGACCCTGGAAAAAACACCGCGAGGCATGTCTCTGGAAGTCGGGGCTTCTGACGACCCTCAGATCGAAGCGATGGTGAATGAAGCCATAGAAAACTGGACCGAGATGCTGTCCCGTGTATTTCAGTCCATGGGTTTCCAGGTGGAGATCATCGAGTGATAAACTCAACCTTTCCAGCGACCAGTATTGATGTCATGTATCCTGCGAGAGTCATGATATTTGTATTTTTGCTTGGGATTACGTTTTCACTGACCAGGCCAAGCCGTCCTTCGTCAGAATCGGACAATCGGTTGATGACATCGACGGTGCATGTTGATGGTTGGGAAGACTTGCCACCATGGCAGAAAAGAGCTTCACAGAAAGCCATCGTAAGATATTCTGCCACCCAGGAGAAAAAGTGGCGAAGATGGAACGAAGCCATGTTTGAGAGGTCGGAATGATGCCAGTGAGTTACGAAAGAAAGCTGTTCAAAGTTGGGGAGGGTGGCGTCGCCGTCACTCTCCCCAAAGCCTGGATCAATTATTACGATTTGAAGCCGGGAGATAAGGTGGAGATTATCATTGAAGGAGATCTCGTCATAAGGGTATCCACTAAGTAAGAAATCCTTTGCGCAAAAATGGCATTTTGGGTTTTCAGGCTTTCATATTTTGGTATGGAAGCTTGACAGTGAACGTACTGCCAACTTCAACCTCACTTTCAACTTCGATAATACCACCGTGCAGCTTGGCTATTTCCTGGCATATGGACAACCCCAGTCCGCTTCCGGAACCGGAAAAAGGTTCGACCCCAGGTACTCTGTAAAAACGTTCAAAGATATGGGGGAGGTACTCGTTGGCAATACCAATACCTGTGTCGGCTATGCTTACACAAGCGTTGCCATCACTGACTTTCAAAGATACTGTGATCTCTCCTCCCTCGGGCGTGTACTTGATCGCATTGTCCACAAGGTTCAGGAATAGCTCTCTCAATCTTACTTCGTCCCCGTCTATTTTTACGTTGTCGGCAAGTGAAGTATTAAGTTGAATAACCCTTTCTTCGCGACGGGGGACGGTAATGGAGAGAACATCGTTCAGGATCTCCCCCAAATCTACGTCTTCTAGGTCCAGAGTTTCTTTCCTGTGATCTATGCGGGATAAGAAAAGAAGCTTGTTGACTATGGAAGACATATATGATACTTCGCGAGAAACATTTTCGAGCGAGTATTGATATTCCTCCTTATTTCGTGATCTGGATAACGTTAAGGAGGCTTCACTCCCGATGAGGGCAAGAGGAGCCCGGAGTTCATGAGTAACTTCAGAAGCGAATTGACGTTCGTGATCAATAGTATCTTGTAGATTTGCCAAGGCTTGATTGATAGAGGATGCAAGTCTATCAAGTTCATTTTGCCCACTTTGCTGATGATTTTGGGGATTATCGTTTTTAGAATTACTAACGGTCTGAAGTGCCCTGGTAATTCTGTCTAATGGGCCCAGAAGGCGTCTGATGAGAAAGTACCCGAAAAGTCCTGCCACTAGCAAAGCGGTTGGTACGGCAATATAGAGCACCTGGACATATCCGGCTAGTATCGATAATACGGGCTTTTTCGATTGAGTCACGGCGAGAACGTCATAGTAATTCGGTTCATCTAAAGATGGACGGTAATAAATCCATACATCCACTGCGTTTACTATATCTTCGGTAATAAACTTGCTTTGGTCGATAAATACAGTTCCTTCTGGAACTGAGTATTTGATCTGCCTGCTTTGTCCTGTCTGCGCTTCCTCGAGTTTATCTGACTGGATTGAATATGCTAAAAGAGGTAGAAATTCATCATTATTAGTAGATATTCCAGGCTTTTCCCTAATTCCATCTATTTCGACCTTAAATTCAGTAATCTTAACCACTTCATAACTCGTCGAATTAGGAAACCGCGCCAGAAGAGTTAGCGTAATTGTGCACAACAGAATGATAATAGTGACCAAAATCAGCCAATACCACAAATTTATCCTAAACTTAATACTACTAAAATATTTCATGAGGATTTGAGCAAGTAGCCCGACCCCCTTACGGTTTCTATCATACTTTTTCCACTTCCGAGTTTAGCTCTAATTTTACATATATAAACATCCACAACGTTATAGTCTGAATCGAGTTCGATACTCTGGATCCGCTGCTCAATCATTGTTCGAGTAACAACTATGTCAGGGTGACGCATCAAGCATTCGAGAACCTCGTACTCTTTTCCTCTTATGTCCAAAGCTTGCCCCCGGAGCCAGACCTTTCTACTGCTGGGTTCCATAATGAGATCACCGACCTTAATTTTCTGAGAAACAATGATAGGGTTACGTCTTACAAGCGCTCGAACACGTGCATAGAGTTCCTCAAAATCAAATGGCTTGGTTAAGTAATCGTCTGCTCCACTATCCAGTCCTTGAACCCTGTCACGGATGCTATCGAGACCGGTCAACATGAGGATGGGTGTATTGAGTTTTTGTCCACGAATCGTCTCACAGACACTGATTCCATCCTTGCCCGGTAGTTTTACGTCAAGGACTATAGCGTCGTAAGCAACATCATTCAAGATGAGTTCAGCGTCTTCCCCTGTATATGTCACGTCAACGCTGTAACCTTCCTCAGTCAAGCCTCTCTTTAATTTGTTCGCCATTCTCTTTTCATCTTCAACAACGAGGACACGCATGCCGCCCCCTACTTTGGTACTATTTTCTTAACTTTATCCAATATTTAATTTTTATTCAATGATAAATCAATGATTTATCAATGTTAAATCCTGTAAAGTAACTCTTAAGTAATTACGTAGGTAAGAGAAGGAGAACTGTATGGGATATAGAATGCGATTCTCAAAGAGCCTTCATCTTGTTATCGGGTGTTTGTTTCTTGGAATTTGTATTATAAGCGTGCTGCTTGCCGTGTTCCATAGTACTTCCGTAACGGCGGAGGAGAGACCCTTGAAGGCTATCGGTTACTACGAAGAAGATGGAATAAAGAACTGGCTGTACCCTGAGGACAGCATGGTCACCGTTGCCAGTTCACCTTCACAATTGGAAAAGGTTTTTCCCATGTCTTCAACGGTGGAGTCCTCCATTATTCATGTTGAACTCGATTGCCCGGTCATCGTAGATGGTGTCAAGTACGAAGGAAACGAGATATCAAAGTTTAACGGTAAGAGATTGTATTTCATCATTGCATCGGATAGCACACTTTACGCTTTTACATCGGTTTCGGGGTTGGAAGATTATCAAGTACATTTACTCAACCAGCCGATATTGCGGTACGACGGCATCGATTCATTGTTTTTCAAAGATGTAGGGTATGGCGGGGATAGCCTTGCAATGATCGTGGGGCACGGTATTTATGACCTGAATTCGATCGGTTATGACAATGCTCTCTCGTCGGCTAAAGTCACTTCTCTGGCTTCATGGGCTTACCTCTATGACTATCCCGATTTCCAAGGTGATTGTCTGGCTATTCCGGGTGGCGTTGATGTGTCGAGTTTCGTGCCATACGGATGGAATGATAGGGCGTCATCTTTGGTAATACAATAAGACCTTTATTAAAGAAACGAAATGAAAACAAATTAGTCCAGTTATTAATAGGGGGGAACCAATGAATAATACAGATGTAAAATCAAGAAGTTTCTCAACCCGGCTCGTTTCGATACTCCTTATCGTTACTCTTTTGGTTGTGTCAGTATGCACGTCCGTTTTCCCGGTAACTGCAAACGATGGCGATCGAGACGATGATAACGCCGTTGTGCTCATACCCCCGGACATAGCTGTACTTCCAGATAGCACTGGCAATGCAAGCCAGGGAAAATCGGATAAAGAAGATCTTATCTTCATAGGAAAAACGGAAAAAGAAATCAATGCTGACGAATACGGAGAAATTCGATCCGCCAGCGGTAAGATCTTGTTAAATGTTCCTGAAGGCTCGATAGCATCAGAAACCAATTTCAGTATCGATGAATACATCCCTCAGATGTCTACCGGCATGCGCCTCATCAATTATATCGACCTTAATGCCGTAGAGGTTAACTCCAAGAGTGATGTTCACCAGTTCAACAAACCGCTCAACATCAGTATTACACACACGGAAGATGATCTTGCTGGAGTGGATCTAGACTCACTCAATCTATACTATCTCGATGAGAAGACGCTCTCCTGGATACCTGTTAAGAGTACATTTAACAGGGAGACTCTGACCCTTTCCGCCGAGATCAGTCATTTCAGTTCATATGGGGAGTTGGCCAACCCTCTGCAGAATGGCCCGGGGAGAGTAATGGCCCACCAAGTGAGTCTTTACTCAGGGTCTGCCACCTATAAGTACACCATTAATTTGCCTCAGGGTCCCGGTGGATTCACGCCGCTCCTGGAACTCAATTACAACAGTAGTTCCGTTGATGAAACGAAGAACAGACGCGCGGTAGCTTCGTGGGTGGGAACCGGCTGGAGTATGTCACTGGGCAGTATTACTCTGGATACGGCAACTAAAGTGCATTACCTGGACTTAAACGGAGCTTCATACAGGCTTATTACCGAAAACGGTGTCAACTATTATACGAATCCGGACGTACATTTCAAGATCACGCGCAATACTGCTGGAAACTATTGGGAAGTCTGGGACGTTGACGGAAATTATTACCGTTTTGGAGGGACAGCCGGATCACGGCAGTATCTATCCAATGCCATTTATTACCAATGGGATCTCAATCTCTTCCGTGATACCAAGTCAAACCAGGCTGAAATTACCTATACCCAGGACATCATCGGAACCGGAATTCAGTCATGGGTAAGGACCGCGTACCCTGAGTACCTCAAATACGATTACGTCAACAGCAATTATCAGATAATCGTCAGTTTTATTACTGGAGGACAGATTGATCGCGGCGCCGACGGATGGCTGCGTCCCGATAATCCTATCAGCTATGGCACGAATCCTGCTCCAAAGATAATGGACACATGCCAACTTGACTCTATCGAGATTGAAATCGGGGGCGACCTGATACGCACCTACGACTTCTCGTACACCACGACAAATGCCACTCTCGATGCTTCGGAGTATGGCGGGATTTACTATGCCGGGCGCCATACGCTCTCTTCTATCGTTGAGACAGGCGTCGACGGTGAAGATACCTTGGCCTCAGAGAATCTGACGTTTTCTTATGAATTAAGAGACGTCTATCGCTCAAGCTCATCTTACGCTTATTTTGGAAATCCCGGTAATCCAACGGAACTGGAATGGCCTTACCTGACAAGCATAAACAACGGCTACACCGGTGAAGACGATACAGTCACTTTTACTTATACACAAGCACCGAGCGGTACCCCCTCCGATATCTGGACTCGCCAGGTAGTCACGGAAAAATCTGTTAATGACGGCATGGGAAGCAGTCAGAATGTAACGTACCAATACACTGGAAATCCGCAGTATCTCGGTACCGGTTGGGATCAAAAATTCCGCGGTTTCACCCAGGTAAGAGAAACCGATGTAGAAGAGAACTATGTTGTCCATTACTTTTACACGACCGGAACCGTTGATTCTGAACGATTGTCCGGAAGAGAATACCAGACTGATTGGTATGAACATGGTGAAACCGATGTACTAGTCAAACGAGTAGAGTATGACTGGGCGGCGGAAGTCACCGCTGAACAAGATTGGGGCTATAATCTCGTTACCACATTCTCCCTGGAAAACCCGACTGCCATGGCGGTTTCTCCTGACGGATATCTCTACATCATTTCAGATAATGACAATGATGCATACGATTGCGTCCGCAAATACAAAGCGAACGGCACCTACGTTACTCAATTTGGCGCCGGCACGCTTACCGACCCCGGAGATATTGCAATCTCCAATGACGGCTATATCTTTGTGACCGATCCGATTGATGACGATGTTGTCAAATACAACTCGGATGGATCATATAATACGACCTTTGCTTTACCTATCTCACGGCCTACCGGGATCGCTGTTTCACCAACCGGCAACTTTTATGTATCATCGCCTTACTATACGCGAATTTACGAATTCAATTCCTCGGGAACTTACACGGGGAACAATTTTTACGTTCCACCGCTGAGTGTTACCTACGACCAACTCTCGATACCGGGAAACGCCGCCGATAGCAAGATGTACGCCACCTTCAACAACAATTCCTTCGCATGGATTGATGTCACATCTGGAAGTGGTTCCGGATGGACTTTGACCGTTGTCAATGACATCGATGTATCCGACGAGGGGATCGTCTTCGTCGCATCCGAGCATCAGCCATACGGAAAAGGTTTCCGGATATATGATAATTCATTTTCACTCCTCTACAGCTTCGATCTTTCACCAGTCCCCTATGACGGCATCGCAGTTGGTGATCACTATTTCTATATCACCTGTACCGTCGGCGACATCGCCGGGATTTTTGAACAGAAATTCTGCAACTGGGAAATATTGCTTGAAGGAGTCCAGGAAACCACTTATGGAACCAGCGGTAACAAGATAGTTTCCACAGAATACGTGTACGATTCTTACGGCAACATTGTAACCGAAAAGCGCCATGGCGATACCTCAACGAATGATGATGATAGTACCATCTGGCGTACCTATAATTACAACACCAGCGCCAACATCCTGAATAAAACTTCCAGAGAACGGACCTATTCATCCATCAAGGCTTCCGATGACGGTGGTACCGGTCTCGCTTCACAAACGCTTTTCTACTATGATTCCAATAACAATTCCATCGCTACCCCTCCGACCATCGGAAACGTGACTCGCATCGAGCAGAGCGTCAACGCAACAGCAAGCGTCAGTACTTACTTTACCTGGGATACTTATGGCAACCAGCTGTCCGTAACGGATCCGGAAGGTAATTCTACCAATACAACGTACGAGACGACTTTTCACATCTATCCTGCAACCAAGACGCTGCCGCTTACCGGCCTCTCGGAAAATTATACCTATCAACCGGGGACCGGGAACTTGCTGGCGATAACGGACATTAATGACAATACAACATACTACGAATATGATCCTCTGGGCAGGGTACTAAAGATCATCAAACCCGGAGATACATCGGAAAGCCCATCTATCGAATATGAATACAACAACTGGGGCACGGTCAACCAGCAACATATCGCGACCATCACGAAGATAGATGGATCAAATTCAGCCTGGCAGAAGGAGTATTTCGACGGGCTCGGCAGGGTACGGCAAGTCCATACGCAGGGTGAAGATGGCTATACCACCATTTCCGGTACGACTGCGTATGATAGCCGCGGTCTCGTTGAAAGAGAGTACCTTCCTTTCAGCTACAACGGAACTCCTACTTCTTATCAATCACCTGATGCGGGAGTGAAGTACACCTCTTATGGCTATGATGGTCTGGGCAGGGTGCTGACCCAGACAGCTCCGGACGAAATGGAAGTCAGCCATGATTTCTCCGTCGCCTGGCGTGAAGTCATCACGGATGCTTCCGGGAATACTACCCGGTACTACTACGACGCTTTCCAGCGCCTTAAAACCGTAGAAGAGATGAGCAATCCTTCCACGGTGTATGCAACTACAGAATACACGTATGATGTCCTTGGCAACCTAATTGAAGTAGAAGATGATCACGGCAACATAACTTCCATGACCTATGACCGGCTCTCGCGCAAGACCGGCATGACCGATCCAGATATGGGTACCTGGTTCTATGGATACGACGATAACGGTAACCTTACCACCCAGACCGACGCCAAAGACCAGACCATCACCATGGTCTACGACGGTATGAACCGCCTGACTAACAAGAACTACCCGGCTGGTTCCGGTATGACAGATGTTGTTTACATTTTCGATCAAGGGACCAACGGCAATGGCCAGCGGACCGGCATGACCGATGCCTCCGGTAATACCACCTATGAATATGATGCCCTCGGCCGGCTTGTCACCGAGACAAGAGTTATCGATTGCGTCTCCTATGAAACCTCGTATACCTACGACGGTCTGGACCGGATAGCGACCATCACCTACCCCACTGGGGAAGTAGTCACCAACGGCTATAATGACCGAGGTCTGCCATGTTCACTGAATGGCACAGCAACGGGGAACCTCGTTACCAGCACGCTCTATAACACCCTCGGGCTGATGACCGATATCAACCTGGGTAATGGTCTGAAGACCACTTATGGGTACTACGGCACCGGCGGCTCCTATGATACAACCGGCGGCTACTATGGCCGGTTGTGGGAGATCAAGACGCTGCCGCAAGCTGGCGGAGCAGCATTGCAGGATGTTCAATATGCTTGGGATGCAAATGGGAATCTTGATGTCCGCACGGATGTCTTGACGTCAACCGTGGAAGACTTCTCCTATGACTTCCTTGATCGGCTTACCGGGGTATCGGACAACTATACGGCAAATTACACCTATGATGAAATTGGTAATATCACCTCCATGAACGGCGTCAACTATACGTATGACAGCACTCAGCCTCATGCTGTGGACGCTGTAGGCTTATTGGGCTATGTATACGATGACAACGGTAACATGACTACACGCGGCACTGTTTCAGGTAACCAAACGTTGACCTGGGATGCTGAAAACCGCCCGATATCGGTTTCTTACAACGGAACGTCCGCTTCATTCGTTTATGACGGAGACGGCAAGCGCGTGAAGAAGGTAGAAGATGGAGTAACTACTCTGTATCTTAACCAATACTTTGAAGTAAATATCACGACGACAATAGAGACCAGTAACTATTACCTGGGTGGTAAACTCATTGCCATCAGCGAGAACGACACGGTACAATACCTCCACCAGGACCACCTTGGCAGTACGTCGCTCATGACTGATACCAGCGGCAACGTGACCAGTGGCATTACCTATGAACCGTACGGTGATACAGCCTCAGGTGATGTGGCAACAGACCGGAAATATACCGGCCAGCGTCTTGATGAAACGGGGCTCTACTTTTATAATGCACGGTATTATGATGCCGCAGTAGGGAGATTCATCAGCTCTGATTCTATGATAGGAAACGCTTGTAATCCGCAAAATTACAACAGATACTCATATTGCCTAAACAATCCATTAAAAAATATTGATCCAAGTGGTCATATTGTACAAATTCATGGATTAGATGTAAGAATTGTCGATTCTTTAGCAAGTTGCTTTTTCCTGCCTGCAGAACTAGCAACTCTCATCTCAGATGTGGTATCCTCACCAGAGTATCGAGCATATCAAGCCTTTAGAGATATGGGACCCGAAGCAAAGCATATGGCATGGACTATGGAAGAAAGTACCGAGCATATAGTTACAATAAACGCCGAAACGAGTAGGTATTGGGCTGAATCAAATAAAGAAGGAGATAACTACACAATATCGATAAACCCAGACTCCGAACATGAGGGTGCCGCTGCACAAGCTAGGGCGATATATTGGGAAGTAGACTCAACGGTTCTCGATAGACATCCTGATTTCGACTATGGATCGGCAGTGTGGGATCAAACTGTAGGCGAATTAGTTTCACTCAACGGAAAAGTCGACGCAGTGGTTGCATTCGTGCAATATCTCTATGATGTACGAACAAGTAATCCAGCTATGGCTTTCATGGATTTTTTCTTTTCAAGCTTTCCGTTAAGTGCATTTTTTTCTAATCTATTAAATCAACAAGAAAACCACGATCTTGGATACTTTATCGAGAACGAGCCATATCCTTTCAAGTAATGTTAGGGTTGAGTCTGAAATGTGTATCCGATTCCATATGAGCTTGAGACTTATAGCAGCACTTGTATTACTATCAATCTCAGTCCTCGGATGTGAAAACACAGTTTCATCTATTGAGACTAGACAAGAATCGTCACCATGTGAATCTGATATCACTTATCCTGAAACAATCGAATGGCAAGCATCATGGCCTCAAACCAATACACTTCTTGATATTTGGGGAAATTCTCCTTCAAATATTTACGCCGTTGGTTATAATGGTACTATTCTTCATAATGATGGCCAGGTATGGTCATCAATGGTCAGCGGGACTACTGTGAAGTTAACGGGTACTTGGGGAACTGATTCTGACGTTTTCGCTGTGGGTGAAAAAGGTACCATTTTGCGTTATAACGGCGATGTCTGGACAGAAATAGAAAGTGGAACAGAAGAAAATCTCCTCAGCATTTGGGGGACTTCTCCCTCGAATATATTTGTGAGTTGTTGGGGTCCGGGTACCATCCTACATTTTGACGGAGAAACTTGGAGTACTATTCAGACTGAACTTGATAAACCTATTCATAAAATATGGGGGTTCTCCTCGACTGATATATTTGTGTCGGGCCGATACAATTCAGTACTACATTATGATGGAACAACATGGACTATATTAAAAAAGGAAGACGAATCCTATGGAATACTGGGATCTATTTGGGGTTGTACTTCAAAAAATGTCTTTGTTGGAGGTATAAACGGTAATATCGAGTATTACAATGGAGCAATTTGGAGTTCGATGCATACCGGGGTGAGTCAATATGTTAGCAGTATTTGGGGCACTTCCCTAAATAATGTGTTTGCGGTAGCTAACAAATCCATAATACGTTATGATGGCAGTAAATGGACTGAAATAGATAGTGGTGTGAATGATGGATTATACGCGATATGGGGTAGTTCACCACAAAACATTTATATTGTAGGCAATAACGGTGTTATTCTGCATTCTAGCGAATAGCATTCTAGTAAGGTTTATTCCGAATTTCGACTCCTCTTAGCTGATCAATGGAGTGTTCTTTAGTAAATTCTTCTATACTTGACCGTTCGTAATCAATAAACTAGGCTTGAACTATAGCCCTGAGAGCTTGACCGGTGAAGGTTGTCTCTCAGGGCTTTCTTCATTGGAAAAGCACTTCAGGGTCTGTACCAAAAGGGGTCGGCGATCCGGACCGGGAAGGTTCGAAGCTGACCCCTTCTCCTTTTTCAGCCCGGATCGCCTCCCCGAAATGATGATCGAGGAGGTATCCACATGGGCAAGTATGCAAGCTGGGCCGAGTTTGAACGGGAAGTTCCCGTTACCTACCAGGAAAAGGCGACCCCGGAATCCTATCGTACCGGCATGAACGGCATCGCCCCCAACGGGATGCGGGTCAAGGAAGGCCGCGTCAACCACTACAAGGACGGCGTCGACGGCAAGGGTGAAGATGTGGTCAGAGGCTACAAACGCGCCATGTTCGAGTAGGAATCCCATCCGGTGCCTCCTGATGCCTGCCGCCATCACGGCGGCAGGTTATTTCCCTTAAAGCACCACGGAACTGACGCAGCTGAGTAAGGAGGAAAGATGTTCACAGGACAGCAGGTAACCGGGCCGGTAGCCCCCGGACAGTACAGTCCCACCCAGGTCAGCGGACCTTCGGCTTACTACCCGGCCCAGACCTCGGACTCTATCACGAGTATGTTCAGCGCCATGATGCCGATGATCATGATGATCATGATGATGGCCATGATCATGCCGATGATGAAGGGCGTCACGGCCTCATCCAACAACTAAGTAACTCCAACCTATTAAGGAGGAAGAAGATGTTCACAACGCAGCAATTCGCCGGGCAGCAGGTCAGGCCGCAGCAATACCAGTACGGCACGGTATCGGGCTACTACCCGACACAGACGGACCAGATGTCCAGCATGTTCAACGCGATGATGCCGATGATCATGATGGTCATGATGATGGCGATCCTCATGCCCATGATGAAGGGTGTCACCGGCTCCAGCAAGTCCTAGCCAGGGCGAAATCTACGAGGAGGTTTTACAGGATGAACAAAAATATCGTTCCGCAGCAGTATGCGGGCACGCGGCCTCCCAAGGGATGGGTGCCTCCGCTGGGACAGTGGCTGACTCTGCTCGGTGCCTATGACAATGACTCCGGCTACTGGGTCGGTCTCCCGCTCCAGGTGCTCTCCGAGCAGCTCGTCCTGGCTGAAAAGCAGCACGCCCTGGACCGCATCGATCCCAGGAACGGCCAGGTATCGATCACCGTCCCCATCGGTACCGCGGTCGGCGCTTCGGTGACCGGTGAAATCGAAGTCCCCACTGGCGAGATATGGTACCTCAGGGGCCATGAGATCCGGGTCCACCAGCAGGCGGCCCTCACCGCGGGCGATCTTATCTGTAATTTCAGGGTCTCACGGTTCCCGGTAACCGACGATGTCGCCAAGCTGTTCTACAGTACCAACGACCGGCTGACAGCTACCCAGGCATTGATCGCCGCCGGCGATGTCTATGACCATGACCTGGTACTTACTGGTGCCTACTGGGATGGTGCCGCTGAGGTAAAAGTCTACCGCGAGGAAGTCAGGGACTTCGCCGATCTCGATGAGCTTGGTAACGCGCTGAGACTTGTCGGCGGGGACAAACTCACGCTTGTGGCCACGGGCGAAACGGCGGCCATTGCCGGTGGCGCGGTCACTGTCGATCTCACCGTCTGGGGGCTTCGGGGCAAGCGGCTGGTATCGTAGGTGTTGACATGCCGGCTGCATTTGTATCGCCGGGGTGCCAGGCCGTCCTCATCGGGCAAGCCGTTGACATAGAGGACCTGGGGACCTTCGCACCGCTGGAAGAAAGCTCTGCCGAAGGTACCCCGGTCCTCCTGAAACTATCCTTTGCTACAATGCCTTCCGATGAAACGCTGTCTAATCTGGAGCAATCCTGTCGCGATGCGCAGATCGAGCTTTTCCCCGGCTGTCAGTTCTATGTTTATGCCGCCCCGGACGAGAACAGCGTCTACCTGGTCTGGCAAAAAGGCATGCCCTGGCTGGTGATCATTGTCGGGATCGTTGCCACGACCGTGTTACCGCCCTTGCTCGGCGCCGGTCTCTGGCTTATCCTGCCCGACTCGATTAAAAGCCTGATTTCCAGCCTGCTCAACATGGGCATGATGCTGCTGATGATGTGGCTCGTCATGAGCCTGGTAAAGCCGATGATGGCTCCGCCGAAGGAGAAACCCAGGTTTCAGAGGGAGGTTACCGAGTGAATTACCTGCCCCAACAATACAGTAACTACCCGACATCGGGCTACGAGCCCCAGTTCTGGCAGGTCCTCATCGGCGGCGTCATCGACGTGGTCATGCTGATCGCCCTCGGAGCCTGGGCCTTGTCACTGGTCAAGAAA
>JAFGOB010000056.1 GCA_016926695.1 Dehalococcoidales bacterium
GTAAACGCACAAGGAGAAAATCTGGCTCAAAAATATATGCCCGATATGGGACCGGCAGGTATATTTTTACCGGTAAAGCTGGGAGTTGGTCTGGAAACAGAAGTTGCTGAGGGAAGAGGTCCGATATACTTCCAACCGCCTACAGGTGGTCCGGGGCGTCCCGGAGGTGGAGGGGGCTTCGGTCAGGGACTACCGAAGATCGGGAAATGGAACCAGTTAATCCAGGGAAAAGCGGATAATTATGGTCCCCAACCTCCCAGCCGTGAAATTGCCGTTCCTCTGCATGGTGAACTCTCATGTATTCGGGTCGATTCAGATATGAAGACCACCCTGGAAGGCTTATGGGCTATCGGAGATACCAGTTATGCGGGATCAGCCGTGGCGGGTGCTGTTGCTTCGCCTCCGGGCGTGACACCTGGCTCAGGTATTATGTTCGCGGTTATAAGTGGTGAATGGGGCGGAATAGATGCCGCACGATACGCAGCTACAACCTCGGAATCGGATGTGGATACAGCCGAGATTGCCTTGAAAAAGGAAGATGTGTTCGCCCCGATGAATGCCGACAGTAAATACTCGCCATGGGAGGCTATCAGTTCATTACAGGATGTGGTAGCTCCGATGAAGTACAGCCTGCGACGAAGCAAGGATCGACTGGAAGAAGCATTGTCGAAAGTCGCATCGGTCAAGGAAAGATTGCCTGAACTTCATGCGAAAGACACCCATTATCTCAGTAAATGCCATGAAGTGGTCAGCATGACCGCGTGCGCTGAAATGACCTTTACATCCGCTTTAGCAAGGGAAGAAAGCCGGGGATTCCATTACCGGGAAGATCATCCGGAACAGGATGATAAGAACTGGTTAAAGTGGGTAATTCTGAAACAGGACGGAGGTAGAATGAACGTTTCAACCGAGTCTATCCCGATTGAAAAATACAGGGTCAAACCTTCATAAATAAATTTAAAATGGAGGCAAGGAAATGAAGAAATTTTTATGGTTAGCCGTCACGTTCATGATGATAGTCGCGCTGTTGATAACTTCCTGCGAAAAGAAAGAAACAGACGACACATCAACCACCGACACAACGACTGATAAACCCGTTATCACGGAAAGCGAGACTGATACATCGGGAACAACCACACCAACCGACGGAGGACAACAGGAGACAACAGAACCTCAATACGGCGGAACGTTGAACCAGATGTCCAGTATGGAGATTGGGGGCTTCGATCATGCTACATATACAAGGGGATTTCTCAATAATGTATTCCTGGTGAACGATACAATGGTGGTTGGCGACTGGACAAGAGGATTAGCCGGCACCGGCGAGATTGATTGGGCTATGTCCAGTCAGAAACGTATCGACTACACGGTTGGTTGCCTGGCGGAAAGCTTCGAGATCCTTGAGCCGGCAAAAATCGTCTTTCATGTTCGCCAGGGAGTGCACTTTTCTCTGGATCAGAACTACGAAGCCAGCCGGCTGGTTAACGGACGGGAAATGACCGGAGAAGATGTTGCATTTTCTTTAGACAGGCATATTCATGCTCCGATGTCTTACCTGGCTATCACCGATCCCACTATGCCGAAAAACACAACGGTAACACAGACAGACGAATGGACGGTGGCCGTAGAGACCGGTCTATTTAACCTGGACCCACTCTGGTTGATGCTCGGCGAACGGGAGATATGGCCTAAGGAAATCATTGATAAATATGGAACTATTAGCGAATGGTATTACCAGGTGGGTAATGGTCCGTTCATGATGACGGATTATGTTGTTGGAAGCTCCGCCGTTTTTAAGAAGAATCCCAATTACTGGCAGACGGATCCGGTAGGTGAGGGGATGGGCAATCAATTGCCCTATCTTGATAGTGTTCGACAATTAGTCATTCCTGACGTCTCAAGTCAACAGGCGGCTTTACGTACCGGTAAGATAGAACAGTTGAGCGGTCTTACCTATGATGACTGGAAATCGTTTACGACGAGTTCACCGCAGCTCGAGTATACAAAATACCTGCAGGGGCCGAATGCCATCTCGATGAGGATGGACAAACCTGAGCTACCATTCAAGGACAAGCGAGTACGCCAGGCATTAATGATGGCAATTGATTACGAAGAGATAGTTAGCTCCTGGTACAATGGCCAGGCAGAGATACTGGCCTGGCCGCTGGTAAATATTAAAGGTTATGACAAGGCCTATATGCCGCTGGATGAAATGCCTCAATCGGTACAGGCACTCTATACCTACAATCCGGACCAGGCAAAGCAGCTATTGACAGAAGCTGGCTATCCCGGTGGATTCAAGACCCAGATAATCACATCCTCCTCCTACGTTGATTTTCTTTCCATAATTAAGGGTATGTGGGATCAGATTGGCGTTAATATGGAACTTCAAGTCGTAGATATGGGGATTTACTTCAACTACACCACGACCAGGCAGTACCCCGAAATGCTCTACGGTTTCTTTGTCCAACCGGGACCATATGCGCAGTTGCTTCCTTTCAGGATAGATAACACCTTTAATCGCAGCTGGGTAAACGACGAGCGCGTCAATGAGACGTATGCAGAGATTCTCAAGTACAACCTCAGAGACCAGGCAAAAGTTGACCAGCTGCATCGGGATTTGATGCCGTATGTCCTGGAGAAAGCCTGGTACATAACTTTCCCCGGCCCATATTTATTCACTTTCTGGCAACCCTGGTTAAAGAACTATAATGGCGAGGGACTTATCGGATACCAGCCATACTGGGTCCGCTTCGTCTGGATTGATCAGAATATTAAACAAAGTCAATAACATACCAGACTCTCCTTTGGTCAATACCCGGTGAGGATTTTTCCAGATATCCTCACCGGGTATGGCCGGGAAGTCATAAAACCAGCAGAAGTGGCGTCTCCGGGTCACGAGAGAGATATCCCGACTGGGAAGCAGCTACCCAGATAAAAACTCTTTGTGCCCTTCGACGGCCCTCCGGAGTTTTGGGATTCCATAAGCTCAAGTGACTTGGAGGCGCTTTTCCTGAATCGTAGTTAAATAATTAAGGAGAAAAAATATGGCCGGTTTATTTGATTTGAAAGGTAAAACAGCTATTGTTACCGGTGGAGCAGGCGGAATTGGTGAAGCCCTTGCCCTGGGCATTGCTGATGCCGGAGCCGATGTGGTAGTGACAAGCCGGAATTTGACTAAACTAGAGGTCGTGGCTGAACAGATAAAAGCCAAAGGAAGAAAATCACTGGCACTATCTACCGATGTAACCGATAAGAAATCGGTAGAGGATATGGTTGATAACGTCCTGAAAGTGTTTGAAAGTATTGATATCCTTGTGAATGGGGCAGGAGTAGCAATAAGGAAACCGGCTGATTCTTTCCCGATCGACGAGTGGCAGACAGTGATGGACGTCAATGTACGTGGTACGTTCCTTTGCTGCCAGGCAGTAGGCAGAGAGATGATCAAGCAGGAGAGTGGAAAGATCGTCAACATCTCTTCAGTACGTGGCAGATACGGTCTACCTGTCGGATATGCCGCTTATTGTCCCAGTAAAGGAGCTGTTGATACTCTGACACGGACACTTGCCTGTGAATGGGCGAAGCACAACGTGCTGGTCAACGCTATAGCCCCGACGGTTGTTGAGACAGAATTGACCAGGGAGTTGCTGGCAGATGTGGAATACGCGAAGACCATGAAAGCCCGGATTCCTATGGGGCGCTGGGCTTTCACCGAGGATCTGGTAGGCCCCTGTGTGTTTTTTGCGTCGGATGCCTCTAACTTCGTAACCGGTCAAATCCTGTATATCGACGGCGGCGTTACTACCTGGTAATCGAGATACCATATCAGATTATTTTGAAAGGATATAACAATGGGGAAAAAAGTATTTGTTGATCTGACGCATCCTTTCGGTGCGGAAATTCCACGTTGGCCTTATTTTGACAAGCCAGTAATCGATAATACTCACACCATGGCGAAAGGTGGTGTTCTGACCCAAAAAATTACCTGTACTATGCATACCGGTACCCACTGTGATGCTCCCCGCCACGTCATGGAAATCGAATTTGACGGTAAGAGGGCGCGGTATACTCACGAGATGCCTGTCGACGCCTATACCGGGGAAGCGGTTTGCCTTCCCATCGAAATTGAACGATGGGGGCTTATAGGACCAAAACATCTTGAAGCTGCTTGTGAAAAAGCAGGTATCAGGACGAATGAACTGGAAGGCATGGTGCTTTGCCTCAATACTGGCATGCACAGGAAGTTCGACGATTCTAAAGAGTACTATCATTATTCCTGTGGTACCGGGATTGATGCAGGCAGGTGGTTTGTGGAGAAAAAAGTAAAGTGCGTCGCGATGGATATGCAGGCTCTGGACCATCCTCTCCATACCGCTATGGGTAACAACGGTATGACCCGTATGAACTTAATCGGAGCTTCCGGCTATCCCATCACCGAGGAATATACTCAGCAGTTCGGCGAAGAAGCTTATGCCGAA
>JAFGOB010000057.1 GCA_016926695.1 Dehalococcoidales bacterium
CTCATATCCGGAATGGTGGCTCTCAAAACGCCGGAAGCCTGGTTCTCAATGACCGGAACCGTGGCTCAAAGTACTCCGGATTATTCATGTGGTCGGGCTGTACGTCTCAAATATCTGTTCGAAGTTCACAAACGTACTGTCGGAAGCGAATCTGTTGTTGCCGCGTTTACAGCCGATATCAACCGTCGTAAAACCATTCAGGGGCTTATAGGTTATCTGGTCACTGGACGTTATGACGTTAAGGAAGCTGCCCATGTTTTCATTAGTTGTGTTGGACATGAACCTGACTTTTTTACGTATCCAATCCGCACACTCGCGGGCTATGGATTTTTGGGATAGCTCGTTACGGAGCTTGATTTCAAACGCGGACAAGTTCAGACATAATGCCCTGCGGGTCCTTACCAGGGCAAAAATAGACCGGGCTGTCAGTCTTTTTGTAAACCATTCTGAGGCACACCGGCAGGCGTTAAGGAGGGCCGATGTGCCTCAGAATCGTCAATACTACAGTAAATTTTCTTAAGTTTACGATAGCATTTCATCCAAAACATACGACCCGGCGACAGGGGAATTACTATATAGCTCTGCTTCCAATATTACTGTAGTCCCCTTACCGATCTCAGATTTGATTATCAGGGCTGCGTCAAGAAATTGGGCTCTTTGCCGCATGCCGATAATTCCCAATTTGGCTTTATTGGTCAGCTCATTGCTGGTTTTTGGTATAATAAATCCCTTGCCATTATCTGCTATTGTGAGTATGATTTTTTTATCCGTGAATTGCAACGTCACAACTACACTGGTGGCTTCTGAGTGTCGCTTGACGTTGTTTAACGCTTCCTGGACTATGCGAAAAATATTGACGCTGTATTTTTTAGATACTCGCGGGTTGTCACCGGATATTTTAATCTGAGCGCTGATTCCCGTCTCTTGCTTGAATTTGTCGATCAGCCAGTAAATTGCAGGCACCAGCCCGAGATCATCCAATACGGTGGGCCTCAAATCGAGGCTTAACCGGCGCAGGTCCTGTGAGACTGAGATAACCATTTCTCGTTGAGATTGTATCTCATTCCTTATATCGGGTAAATCATGTAAATGTTTATTGTTCATAAGGAGATTAGCATTAATGGCTAAAGCCGTTAAGCGCTGTATAGAATCGTCATGTATCTCCTGGGCCAGGCGTTTTCGTTCATCTTCTTGAGCTTTGAATACCTGAGATAAATAAATTTGACGTTCCTTTTCCTTCT
The DNA here is from genome assembly GCA_016926695.1 of Dehalococcoidales bacterium. The sequence goes on from JAFGOB010000057.1 coordinate 1,242, forward strand.
CAGAAGATATATTCTTTTCTCTTTCTCTTAATTTGAGTTCCAGGCTTATATATGCAACCAGAAAGGCGGGAACGGATAAATAAAAAATATTGTTGAATATCCGCATAGGAAGTCCGTGATAATAATAGAGAATATGAGGCAGTATGACAGCGATGGATAGAAGCCAGATAATAAGCATCCCCCGCCACCAGTAAAGGGCTATGGAGCACAGCAGCGGGATAATAAAGAGGCTGCCCGTGAAATTATTGAGAAATTCCCAGATCACAAAGGATTGGGTTATCGGCAGGATCTCGAAAGCAAGCGGCTGGAATACCTGAATCGTATAGTAAATGATTGTGATAATAATAACCAGGGCTATGATCATCCAAAAATAGGGTTCCCGGATAATATTGTTGCGTCTATTTGAGAATAATTTCGTAATATTATACATAGGAATACGCTATTCCAGGTCGCTGAGAGAAATAAAGCCGGCCTTTAATCCGACCATAACCGCTTCAGTCCGCGAGCTGACCCTGATTTTAGAGAAAGTTGTTGCGAGGTAACTTTTTACAGTGTATTCGCTTAAATTTAGTTCTGCTGCGATGCTTTTATTGCTTAAGCCTTTAGCCGCTAGCTTGAGTACGAAGACCTCCCGGCTCGTGAGATCGCTGCTGTTATAAGAAGGCACGGTTTTTACCGGTTCTGAGGTAACCGAACTCAGGATTTGTTGAAGGACCGATGGGGTTAATACCGTTTCTCCGGCGTATATTGCCTGAATAGCTTTAATAACATCGTTACCCACTGCCATTTTCGTTAAATATCCGGCAGCGCCGGCCTTAAGTATACCGAAAATATGCTCATTATCCGTGTAAACAGTCAGTACCAGTATTGCAATATTCGGGTTCCGGAGTTTTATCTGTTTGGTAGCCTCCAGGCCGTTTATACCAGGCATACCGATATCCATAATAATTACATCGGGCTGCAATCTGGCCGCCATTTCTATAGCTTCTTCCCCGGTATTGGCCTCTGCAACTACTTTCATATCATCCTGCGTTTCTATCAGATTCTTTAATGCAGAGCGTACCAGGGGGTGGTCATCTACCAGCAATACGGTAATTACGTTCTTATCCCGGACGTTATGTCCCACTCAATATATCCCCATTACGAATTTACTCTGAACATGAAAATCACTTTAAGGAACGTGGTTAAGAGACTGGTCCGGAAGCATTCGGAAGCTCTTTTTCTGCCCGGCAATTTGGATTAACTTAGATTAACACATATGGTTATCGAAATCAATCATTGAATACCCTCAAATGTATACCCTCTTTTAGAGGATATGATAAATTTTTTACCTCCATTAGAGGCTTTAAAAAATTATTGGCATTTTATATGATCACTAAAAAAGAGCGGCAGACAATTCAGGTCCGTTAGACCGGTAGTCTTTAGGAACATTCCGTAGATAATATCTTGATACCATAAATGCTGTTGTGTGTTTTTGTCCAGCGATGTAAAACAGTTAAAATATTGATTTTAATCCAGGGAAAAAATATTTAATAATTGGGGGAAAAATGAAAAAAAGACTGTACGCTATAACAATCAGTTTGTGCCTGGTATTTCTATCTTTATTGCTGATAATAAGTGCCTCATGTTCTACCACGACATCTTCTACACCGGCTGCGCCTCCAGCCTCAAGCTCAGCAGCGACTACACAGCCGGCTGCAGCAGCAGCGACTACGGCGCCAGCATCTCAACCTGCGAAAACTATAAAGCTTAAGATGGCTGACTATACTGCGCCTACGGATGATTTGCTGCTTAGCGGGGAGAACTGGCATGACTGGTGGGCAAAACAGGTCGAAGAACGCAGTGGAGGCAGGGTACAAATACAGGTTTTTCATGGAGAGACTTTATGCAAAGCACCAGATTCTTTGAATGCGCTTGACGCCGGTATAGCCGACATAAGTCATTTGCCGGTCCCGAACTTTCCGGGTCGCTTTCCTTATACCGAATTTCTCAGCGATAGCCCGGCCTGTTACGGCAACGGCGATTTAATGATGGCTGTACTGGATAAATTGTTTGAAGATGGTCTGATGAAGGAATATGACAACTACGTACCTTTGTATTTCTCCAGAAACTCAAACTCGGGAGGAAGCTGCCTGTACACTTCCAGTAAAAAGGTAACCACGATGGAGGACATCAAAGGACTCAAGATAAGAGCCCGCGGTGTGCCATCTACCCGTCTGGTTGAGGCGCTTGGAGGTACTCCTCTCAACCTGGCGGCCTCGGAATTGTACATGGCGGCTGAGCGCGGTCTGCTGGATGGACTGATTACCCCACCGGCCTTTTTCCAGAGTGCAAAATTATACGAAGTACTGAAATATCGTGTCGATCAGAGTCTATCGGGCAGTATAAAAGTCACGGTTATGAGTCAAAAGGTATGGGATAGCCTGCCATCGGATATTCAGTCCGTATTCAAAGACCTTATGGATCCCACTTTAAATATTTACCTTGAGGCAACAACTGTTAACGTTGATAAAGGAATTGATAACTTAATACAGCATGGCGGGGAGAATATTCAGCTTGACTCCGCTGAAAAAGAAAAATGGAAAAAGGTTATGGATACCGTTACCGATCAACTGGTAGCCGACAACGAGGCCAAAGATATTCAGATGGGCCCGTTGATGGAAACCCTGGAGGCGATCAAGAAAAATTACGATTAGTGGCTCTTTTAAAGGCTCGTGTGATTGAATTGCGATGGGATTTCCCAGGTTAAAGTCAGGAATGCTGTTTTCAAGGTGATGCGGAGATGAAGGCCATTATTAGCGGATTGATTTTACAGAAGGGTATATACCGCGTGGCGCAGGGCGCAGCGTGGGTGTCCGGAACTGCCGTGGTTATAATTATGTGCCTTACCGCCTCGGATGTTTTCTTGCGTTACCTGGGACATCCCATTAAAGGGGCCATGGAAATAACAGAGATGTTATTGGTAGTCCTCGGATTCCTGGCCTTCGGTTATACCCAGATTACTCGTAAAAACGTGGTCATCGAATTGGTCATCTCTCATCTAAGCAACCATACCAGGGCGATTTTGGATATGATTACCCGGCTTTTAAGTCTGGGAGTCTACGGATTCATGTTTTGGGGATTAGGCAGGCAGGCCTGGAAATTTGTTTTGTCTCCTGAAATTGCTCCGCGGGGCGACATCCTGTCTCTTCCTTTTCTACCGTTTATTTTTATAGCAGCAGCAGGAGTTTTCATTTTGTTCCTGGTATTGATAATAGATTTTTCCCATTCTCTGGCGCAGGTTTTTATGAATACAGGAGAAACAGCTAAATGGACGCAACGCTAATCGGAGTTATCTTTTTTGTGATATTGTTCGCGTTGCTGGCAATCGGGATGCCGATTGGTTTCACACTGGCTTTTGTGGCCTTTGTGGGTATGATATTCGTTGGTGATTTGAATCAGGCTATTGGTCTGCTTGGTTTTGCTCCGTTTACCACTGTATCGAATTACATATTTGGCGTGGTACCCCTTTTCGTTCTGATGGGATACTTCACCTTTACCTCAGGTTTGACCAGCGATGCCTACCGGATGGCATATACCTGGATAGGTCATCGGCCGGGCGGTCTGGCCATGGCTACTATTGCGGCCTGTGCCGGACTGGCGGCCTGCACCGGCTCAAGCGCCGCTTCAGTCGGTTTAATTACGTCAACCGCTTTGCCGGAAATGGAACGTTATAAATACGATTCAAGATTATCGTCGGGCTCGATCGCTTCCGGTGCAACACTTGGGATTCTCATCCCACCCAGCGTTCCTTTGATTGTATATGGGTTATTCAGCGGCACTTCAATCGGTCAGCTCTTTATTTCAGGAATCATACCCGGTATAATGCTGACCATCTTTTTTATATTGTGTATCAGCATCTGGACCCGCATCAATCCTCGCCTGGGTCCCAGCGGACCGGCCACCACCTGGCGAGAAAAGTTTAATGCTATTAAATACCTGTGGTCGGCAGTGCTGTTGGCTGGTCTGGTTTTATTTGGTATCTGGGGAGGGATTTTTACCCCGGTTGAAGCGGGAAGCGTTGGCTGTGTCGGCGCCTTGATCATCGCCCTGGCCAGAAAAAAGCTCTCCGGACAAGTGTTTATTACCTCGGTCAAAGAAACAGTCAAGATGGGCGGTATGCTTTTCATTATTATGATAGGCGCCATCATGTTTAACACCTTTTTGGCGCTTACAGGTTTACCGGCTCTGCTTGCCAGCGCCACCATTTCGGCCCCGCTGCCCCCGACGGTTGTTCTGATACTGATAATGCTATTCTACCTGGTTGGGGGCTGCCTTATGGACTCCCTCGGGCTAATGCTGCTTACTTTACCCATTTTCATCCCTATCATGGTCAGTCTGCATATCGATCTGGTATTATTCGGGCTATTAACGGTGCTGCAAATAGAGATGGCGGAGATCACTCCGCCGATAGGCATAAATGTATTTATCCTGCGAGGCATGGCAAATCATATTCCTATAAATAATATATTTGTCGGTATAGCCCCGTTTCTCGCCTGTATACTTATCCTTTTGGCTTTAATAGTAGCCTTTCCCCAGATCGCTTTATTCCTGCCGGGAACAATGATGTGACGAAAGGAAATGATTTTTGGGATTTACATTAGCCATTGATTTCGGCAGTACCAATACCAAAGTTGTAGCCCTGGATTTGGAAGCCGAAGAGTTGTTGGGAACAGCCCAGTTTACCAGCACTGTCGGTACCAATATCATGACCGGCCTGAAGGCTGCCCTGGAAAAGCTGCAAAAAGCTACCGGCATAGACCCGCTAAAAGCCGGTCATATCCTGGCCTGCAGCAGTGCCGCAGGCGGCCTGCGTATGGCGGTGGTGGGACTGGTCAGAGAACTGACTACCAAAGTCGCCATGGAAGCGGCTTTAGGAGCTGGGGCTAAAGTCGTAGGATCATTCTCTTTTGGCCTCAGCGAGGAAGAAGTCGATAATATCGAGCGCCTGGCCCCGGATATTGTTTTACTGACCGGGGGTACGGATGGAGGCAATGAGGAGAACCTTTTAAATAACGCCCGGGCTTTGTCTGCTTGCAGGTTAAACTCGCCGATACTGGTGGCTGGAAATAAAAAAGTGGCCTTAAAAGCCCAATCGCTTCTGGATTCACAGGGTAAGTATGCCACGATAGTGCCCAACGTTTTGCCGGAGCTGGACCTGATAAACATTGAGCCGGCCCGTGAGGCGATCAGGCAAATCTTCATGCACCGCATTGTTCACGCTAAAGGCCTGGACCAGGCCCAGGCCCTGGCAGGTGAAGTTATTATGCCCACACCCATGGCCGTACTGCAAGGTGCCAGGCTGATAGCCGAAGGAGCGGGAGAAGAACCCGGTCTGGGTGATCTGGTAGTTGCGGACGTCGGAGGGGCCACAACCAATATTCATTCGATCTCACATAACCAACCTTCCCGTCCCGGAGTGATCGTGAAGGGATTACCGGAGCCGTTCGCGAAGCGGACGGTAGAGGGTGATCTTGGCATCCGGTATAATGCCAGGGTTATTCTCCAGATTGCCGGAGAGAACTTGATAAAAGAAAAACTGGTTTTTTTAACCGGCATACAGTCAAAGATCAACCTGGAAGAGTTCACCGAACATCTATCCAGACATGTCGAACATATTCCTCAAAATGAGGAGGAGTCAATGTTAGATATTGCTCTGGCCAATACTGCCGTAGATATTGCCTCACGCCGGCACGCAGGAAGAATTCAAGAGGTCTATTCCCCCGCGGGTAAAGGGTGGCTGCAAAAAGGGAAGGATCTTACCCGGGCCAAATACATCATCGGAACCGGCGGCGTACTGGCTTACGGTAAGGACCCTTTGAGCGTGATCAAGGCTGCCGGCTATGATGCCAAAAGCCCGGATTCACTGCGTCCCATTAATCCGGAATATTTGATCGATAAAAAGTACATCCTTTTCGCCATCGGCCTGTTATCCGCCGCAGAACCGGTGAAAGCTTTAAGGATAGCGAAAAAATACCTTACCCAGGTTTGAGGAGGTCTTTCAATGTCAGATAATTATGATTCTAAAGGTATAGTCGTAACCGGTGTGATTGGAGATGATGTGCATGTTGTCGGCATCAGGATCCTGGAGCATGCCTTGAAACGCTCCGGATTTAAAGTAGTAGCCCTGGGAGTACAGGTCTCTCAGGAAGATTTTATCAACGCTGCTATTGAGACCGGCGCTCAGGTGATTATGGTCTCTTCCGTAAGCGGCCATGCCCAGCTATTAGTCCCCGGGTTTAGAGAAAAATGTATCGAAGCCGGCCTGAAAGACATTATTTTGTATTTGGGAGGCCAATTGACCATCGGACGGACTCCGTGGGAAGAGGTGGAGAAAAAATACCGGGATATGGGATTCGATTGGGTCTGCCCGCCGAATATCATGCCCGCCGAGGTAATTCGCAAGCTTGAAGCCGACCTGATATTAAGGAGAGTAACAGATGCAAATCAAAAATCAGAAATTAACTGAAGAAGAGTTTAAAAAAGAAAGACAGGAAGTGCTGTCTCAATGGCCGACCGGGAATGAGGTCGATCTGGAAGAGGCTATTGAATACCATAAGAGCATGCCTCCCGGCAAGGTCTTACCAGTTAAATTGCAGGAGGCAAAAACAAAGGGTGACATCTACACGGTCACAGGCATGGGTAAGGCTACTATCAAGGAACAGATAGAGCTCTGGCAGTATGTTCAGGATGAAGGACAGGCCGATCTTCTGGGCACCTCGGTAGATAGTCTGTCCAGAGTGCTTAATTTTGCTGCGGCAGAAAAAGGTATTCAGGAAAGCCTTTCCACCGGCAAGTCCGTCCTTAACGGCGTACCTATCGTCAATCATGGCGTCAGGGGTGTCAGGCAAATGGTTGAAGCAGTAAATCTGCCTTTGAGTCTGAGGTATGGCGCTGTTGATCGACGTTTAATAGACGAAATAGGACTTGCCGGCGGACATACCGGTACAGCCCCGGACGGGCTGTATGATTTCTGGAATATGAACAGCAAATTGTCGCTGGAGACTTCTCTGCGTACCCGGCAGTATGTAAGCAGGCTGGCCGGATACTATGAGGAAAAAGGGGCGCCGATATTTCTTTCCTGCCAGGGCCTTTACGACGGCGGAGCTGTCCCTCCGAGTATGGTGAGTGCGGCGATGCTGACACAGGTGTTGATGCTGGCAGAGCAAGGCGCCAGACATATTGGGCTCCATTACCATTTGAGGGGCAATGTGGTCCAGGATGTGGCTGCGTCCGGAGTCGTTCGCCAGTTGGCCCGTGAATACCTGGATAAAAACGGCTATCAGGACGCAGAAACCTTTTTATCAGTAGGTCTGACTCTTTTGAAGTATCCTGAAAATACAGGCTCTGCATTCGGAATTATCGGCCTTAACTCCCTGATCGCCAAATTATGCGGGTCTCAGATGAATGATATTCGTACGCCAGCTGAAGCGGTAACGATTCCTACAAAGGAGGATATCGCCATCAGCATAAGATGCGCTAAGATGGTAACGAATATTTTAAAAGGTCAAAAAATAGAAGTGGACCATAAGGCAGTCCAGACCGAGTCTGAAAGGGAAGAGCTGGAGGTAAGATCGATCCTGAATAGAGTCCTGGAGATGGGAGACGGTGATGTGGCCGCAGGAACAGTGCGAGCCGTAGAGTCCGGCGTCCTGGATAACCCGTTCGCCACCAGTCCGCACGTAGCCTGCAAAGTCCTGGGAGTCAAGGATAGCGAAGGCGCCGTAAGATACCTTGATATAGGCAATCTGCCGCTTCCCGGTGACATTATTGAATTTCATAGAGAGAAGGTGGCGGAAAGGGGCAGAAAGCAAGGACGGGAACTGGACTATGAGACTGTGATAAACGATATCTTCTCGATAAGCCAGGGGTTTTTAGTGGCAGAGATGTAATGTAGAGTTAAAACTTTCGCTGCTCAGTGTCAGGCCGGGTATCCAGCCATGTGAAGCTGTTGCGGACAAGTTTAGAAATAATACACTGCGGGTCCTGACCCGGGCAAAAATAGAGCGTGCTTGATCGCCGACCGGAATCGAGTATTATTACTCATCTTCACCGGATACGTAGCGCCGCAGGTTCTTGGTGCCGGACCTGCGGCGCTTGATTTCCAGCCGCCTTTCCCTGGAGGCCGGGGTAGGCTGTGTCCTGTAACGAACTCGCGGTTTCTCGGCAGCCCTGCGCAGCAACTCAATCAGGCGTTCAATCGCATCCTGGCGGTTTCCCGCCTGGCTGCGGTAACGACGGGCCTCGATGATCAATATACCGTCTTCTGTTATGCGTTTACGGGCTATGGACATAAGCCGCAGGCGAACCCCATCAGGCAATGAGGGAGAAGCCGACGCGTCGAAGCGGAGCTGCACAGCCGTGGCCACCTTGTTCACGTTTTGTCCGCCGGGCCCTGATGAATGGATGAAGTCCATCTGAATCTCATTCTCATCCAAACGTAGTGTGGGAGTAATTTCTATCATGCTTTAACTTTATTCCATCCCGCTTTCCGGCGCAACAGACTGACGCACAAAAAAGCAGGCTGCCGCGGCGGTTGCGCCTGCGGTAACCTGCCTTTTATTTGATCGTTGGCTACACTAACTCATCTGGGTGGATAGGAATATCTGGATACCCATCTGTCCGATCTCATCCTGGACGCCTTCTATTTCGTCGATATGCCTGTCTTCATCATCGAGAATGCTTTTCAACAGTCCCCTGGTGGCGAAATCTTTGGCTTCACCGCAGACCTGGATGCCGGCGTTGTAGCTCTTGATGGCGTCCGCTTCGGACACGTGGTCGTTGGCAAACATCTTGGGAACATCCTGGCCGATATGGATGTCATTGAGTTTGCTGACAATAGGGATGCCTTCCAGGAACAGGATCCGGGCAATCAGCTTCTCGGCATGCTTCATCTCATCAATAGCCCGCTTTTCAATAGAAGTGTGGAGTTTCTCGTAGCCCCAGTTTTCGCACATCTCCGAATGCACGATGTACTGATTGACGGCAGTAAGCTCATCCGCGAGCAGGCTGTTCAGGGCATCTATTACTTTCTGGTCACCTTTCATTATTTAACCTCCGTTTGCATACTCTCTATACTTATACATTATATACCGGGATCATTCATCAAGTATGAACGAAGCCGTTAACGTATGCTTTAACGCGCATCCTCAATTATTTTATAAAGCCTGCTCATATCCAGGTTCATGCGGACCAGGTCAGCCAGCCGGTCATAGCGGGCGTCTTTATCTCCGGCCCGGGTAACTACGGCCTCCAGTCCCCTAATTTCACGCAGGCGCTCCAGAAAAGCCCCTGTAAAAGACGTATTATGCCATAACCCGTGTATGTAAGAACCGAAAACCAGACCGTCATCACTGATTGACCCGTCAAAATAGCCGGCCGGACCGTCGGGAGTCTCCAGCACTTCGAAAGCCGGCTTTATACGTGGTACGGTGGTCAGCCCGTTGTGGATTTCATAACCCTCCACCTCCAGTCCCTCCAGCCCCTTGAAAACACCCGCAGCGCCTTTTACCCTGGCTTTTACCTGAGTGGTTGTCTTGTTGGACTGGAAGATGGTCTCCCCGGCCAGCAGTCCCAGTCCTTCAGCGGAGGTCACCGGTGACTCTACCCCGGAAGGGTCCTTAAGAAAAGTGCCAAGCATCTGGTAGCCGCCGCAAATACCCGCTACAGGTACACCAGCTCTCGAAAGCCGGATTATGGCGCGGTCCATACCTTCCTGTTTTAAAAATTCCAGGTCGGCCATGGTGCTCTTGGTACCCGGCAGAATAATCAGGTCGGGATCTATCAGTTTGGAGGCCTTACCGATATAACTGAGCCGGCAGCCCATCTCTTCCAGGGGATCAAAATCGTCATAGTTGGAGATATGCGGCAGGCGGACCACGGCGATTTTTAATCCAAGTCCAGTTGAAGTCCGCGGTCTCTCGTCCAGGTATACGGAGTCCTCCTGGGCAATGCCGATATCCCTGAAATAGGGAACCACCCCCAAAACCGGCCTGGCGGTCTTTTTTTCCAGGAAATCCAGCCCGGGTCTGAGCAGGGATACATCACCCCGGAACTTGTTGATAACAAAGCCTTTAACCGTATTCCGCTCTTCCTCAGTCAGCAGCTCCATGGTGCCCACCAGGGAGGCGAAAACACCGCCACGGTCTATATCCCCCACCAGCAGTACCGGCGCTCCTGCCATGAGGGCAATACGCATATTGGCTATTTCCCTTTCCTTCAAATTGACCTCCGCCGGGCTGCCCGCACCTTCGATGATTACAATATCGTTGCCGGAACGCAGGCGTTCCAGCGATTCTCCGATAATACTCAGCAGGCGGGGTGTATATTCGTAGTAGCAGTCAGCCCTGAGAGTACATTCCACCTTGCCCAGGACGATCACCTGGGAACGTGCGTTTGACTCGGGCTTGAGCAGTACCGGGTTCATGTGCACGGAGGGTTCTATTCCGGCGGCTTCAGCCTGTACCGCCTGGGCCCGGCCTATTTCACCGCCCTCTTTGGTGACAAAGGAATTCAGGGCCATGTTCTGAGACTTAAAGGGGGCCACGCGGTATCCGTCCTGCCTGAATATTCGGCAGAGGGCGGTAACCAGTATACTTTTCCCCACCGATGAGGCCGTGCCCTGTATCATCAATGTTTTTGCTGTCATGAGTCCCTCATCTCTCCTGTCCGGACCGGCATCACCAGCCGTGATCTTCCGCTTTCCAGGCATATCCCCCGGCAGGAATTCCCCTTCTCAATGTTGCCTTTACCTGATGATTATACGCAGTCCGGCCATTATCGGGCAAGCCGCCCGCCTGAATATTGATCTTCGACCTCCTCCGGATGTAGTATCAGGATAGACATGAAAACACTACCGTATACAGCCATAATACTGGCCGCAGGTCTTTCCAGCCGGATGGAACGTTTCAAGCCTTTACTCAGGATCGGCGGACGGACCGCCACCGACCGTGTTATCTCCCTCTACCGGAAGCTGGGCATAGAGACCATACTGGTGATCGGATGGCAAAAGGAAAAGCTCCTGTCGGGAATAAAAAGCCGCAACGTAAAGGTGGTGGAAAATCCTGATTTCGAGCAGGGCATGTTCAGCTCCGTCAAGGCCGGATTTAGCAGGGCTGGCGCCTCCGCTCACGGTTCGATCTTCATTCACCCGGTGGATATCCCGCTGGTCAGGCTATATACCGTAAAACGGCTGATCGATGCGGCGGAACGGAACCCAAACCTCATTATCCACCCTGTATGCTCGGGCCGGCGAGGACACCCCGTCTTGCTTCCGTCTGGCATTATCCCTTCCGTACTGGCCTGGGAGGGAGAGGGAGGCCTTAAAGCGGTCATAGAAAACCATGAGGGACCGGAGGTCGATGTGCCGGTACCCGACGAGTGCATCCACCTGGATATGGACACTCATGCCGACTACCGGCTGCTGCTGGAACGCTATCAATCTTACCAGATACCTTCAGATGTGGAATGTGATATCATTAATGATATCAACATGGTCGCTCAGGACCGCAGGCGTCATTGCTCCAGGGTGGCGGATATTGCCATGAAACTAGGCAGCGCCCTGGCTGAAAAGGGAAGCAAGGTGGACCTGGCACTGGTAAAGGCCGCCGCCGTGCTGCACGATATGGCCAAGGGACAAAAGGACCATGCCGTCCTGGGGGGACGCCTTCTGGCGGAGATGGGATTCAGCAGGACCGGCGCGGTGGTGGCGGCACACACGGACCTGCCAGATGGGATTCCGGATTCTTCCATCGAGGCTAAAATCGTCTTCCTGGCGGACAAATTCGTGGCCGGCGAGAAAACGGTAAGCCTTGATGAAAGGTTCGCACGACCTCTCGAGCGCTTCGGAAAAGACAGTACCGTTAAAGCCGATATTCTCCGGCGAAAAGAAGCATCCCTGGCTCTCCAGCGGGAGTTTGAGGCCATACTGGGGCAGCCGCTGGAAAAAACCATATTGGACGGCACGGGTTAATTTAAACACGGGCAGCGCCCGTGCAGACTCATACCAGCTTAAAGTTGCGTAAATTTCCCTTTTCGTATTCATCCAGGATGAAGCCCGTTATCCATTGGGCGGCCTGCATGATCACGCACCCCTCGGTAATACTCAAAAATTCACGGGTCATCTCTTCGCTGCAGAGGTCCCAGGCCTTGCCGAAATATTTTCTCTGGACGTCCTTGCACAGGATGGAACCGTAATGCTGGTAAAAGGCCGCCATCATGGTATCACGTATCAGCACCGCCGCCTGGTTGGCCGCATCGACGTCGGAGCTTCCTCTGGGCACACCCAGGGCAAATCCCATGGCCATGGCGCCGCCTGAGACTGCTCCGCAGCTACCCTCGCCGGTCATGCAAACGCCAGCGGTGAGCATGTTAATTGCGGGATACAGCTTTTCCTCTATGTCCTCGGGGACGATCTCCAGGCCTCCCCACCTCAGAGCATCGATAACGGCATAAAAGGTACATGGAGCGCAGCCTTTATATTTGGCTTCATATTCTTTTCCCAGCTCATCTGCTTTACTGATTATTTCCTCTCTGGATTTCTTAAGTGCCTGCATATTCTCTCCTTTTAACACAAAATTTCCCCATTTTTACATGACGACTATTTTTCCTTGTGGCTCGACTCTCACCGGTATGCTCATCGTTTTACATATATAACACCACGGGCTGGAAATTCAGGCATAAATCCCAATTCGTCATCGCGAGGAAGCTTCCCCCCTCCGAAGCGATCTTATAGTTTTGTATCCGGGATCAGGATAATCGTGTCTGGTTCTGCCCCTGTTTCAGGTCAGATATCGAGTATATCCCAATCCCTTATTCCGCCTGTGCGAAGTCCATGCTCCAGCGGGCGGTAACTGTTGTGCCCTGGCCGGGCTGACTTTCAATATCCAGCCGGGCACCGATTTCCCTGGCCCGCTCCTTCATTATACCCACTCCCAGGCTCTGGGCCTGAATGTCCTCCGCATCGAAACCCTTACCGTCATCCTGTATAGAAATGCGGACTTCGTCAGAAAGGTAATGCAGGCTGACGTGCGCCTGGGAGGCTGAAGAGTGTTTGGCCACGTTATTAAGGGCCTCCTGAGCAATACGGTAAAGGGCAGTCTTTACTTCAGGCGGCAGGTTGTTCTGGCCCTCGATATCCACCTTTACCGGTATCCTGGCACGACCGTTAATTGATTCGCTCAACTGGCGCAGGAGGTCTCCCAGCTCGGCATCCTTCAGGGCTACGGGCCGCAGCTCCAGCAGCAGGGTGCGCATTTCCGCCAGCGCCCCGCGTGTCAGTTCCCTGATCTCTCCTATACGTTTACGTCCCTCTTCCGGATTACGCTCCCACAACCTTGGCAATACCTCCGCTATCAGACTGGCAGAGAAAAGGGTCTGGCTGACTGCATCATGCAGGTCTCTGGCCAGACGGTTGCGTTCTTCGATGGCCGTTCTTTCCTTAAGCTGCTGCGCCAGCAGTGCCTCGGCCTTTTTTTGCTCCGTGCTGTCAATCCCGATGCAGAGGATCTCTTTCAGCTTGTTGTTATCGTCAAAAATAGGCTTGTTGGTCCAGACTATCCAGGCCTTCTCTCCGTTCCTGAGCGTGTTTTCCTTCTCGTTGTGCACGTATTTTTCTGGATGAATGGAGATATCCTCCATCATGTTTTCCTGTTCCTGCCGGTTTTTCTCCGTGTCCTGAAGAATGGTACCCACAGCGTTTTGTTCCATTATTTCTTCTTCTTTATAGCCGAAAAAGTCCTGGGCGAACTTGTTGATAAAGGTAATATCTCCCGCAGTATCCATTTCAATGATAAAGCTGTTGGCGTTATCGATAATACGCCGGTACTTTATCTCGCTCTGAATGAGAGTGTTCTGGGTGATCTTGCGCTTTTCTATTTCACGCTGAAGCATCCACGAGCTGAAAAAAAGAGCGATGCCCGTAGCTATAAGGGCAATCGGCCACCACTGGTTAAAGCCGTAAATCCAGGCCAGGCCGACAAAGAGCAAAATGACCCCCGGAATAAGGCGGCTGAAGGAATAGGAACGCGAGGAAGGATTGATATAATGGACTATGGTATCGATTATAAAAATAACTCCCAGACCGATGACCACAGCCTGCCACCAGCCCAGGTCGCTCAGCCATTCCCGGCCCTTGATGAAGAAGAGAATCCCCAGCAATACCAGAAGCAGTCCCCAGAAAAGCCCTCTCAGGGGATCGCTCTGTTTCGGCTGCCGGTCGACCTTACGCAGCTCCCGGCGCACCTGCCTGCGGGAGTGGTACTCCATCTCTTTTTTTATTATGTCACCCAGTGACTCACCTGGTTCCGGCCGTTTCGCTTGTGGCATATCCCGCTTTCCTGCCGGCCGATTATTCACGGCCTGAATGCAGCACTTAATAAATATTACGAAAATGGAGCCTGCCTATTCCAGCAGCTCCATAATATGCATGACCTTCACGGGGAGTTTATGGCGGGCGATACCGTCCATAAGCTGGATCTCACAGCCGGGACAGCCGCTGGCCACGATATCGGCCCCGGAGTCACGCAGGTTTTTTATTTTTTTATCGGCTATCGCGGCGGAAAGTTCATAGTGGTGCAGGCTGAAGGCCCCGGCCATTCCACAGCACCTGTCGGCCTCCGCCATTTCCACATACCTGATACCGGGGATCATCTTCAGTATACGGCGGGGCTGCTCCCTGACCCCCATATAGCGGTTGAGATGACAGGGATCGTGCCAGGTGACGGTCTTGCCGCGAATCCCAGGGACCGCTCTGTAGGCCTCCTCAGGCAGCTTGAGAATATCGGTTAAAAAGGCGGTAACGTGCACCACTTTTTCCGCCAGGCGGCGATAGTCCCTTTCCCTCCGGGGCGTATCCGCCAGGTAACGGCTGTAGTCCTTCATAGCCGAACCGCAGGTGGCACAATCGACAATGACATGATCCAGTCCGTCGAAGGCTTTGACAATGACGTCCGCCATCTTTCTGCCGGTCTCGAAATCACCCGCGCCCATGTAGACCGGAGCGCCGCAGCACCCCTGCCCGCGGGGCACATCCACTTCCACCCCGTTGCGGGTAAGAAAATCGATGACTTTACGGCCCAGTCCGGGGAAAACGAAATCCGTCATGCAGCCCGTCATGTACCCGGCCTTGATCCTGACCTCCGTTCCCCGCGGAGGCATATTGACCTCCGGTACAGTCTGTCTTAAAAACCGGGAGGCTGTCTGGGGGATGTTACGCCCCCTGCCCATACCGGACAGGAACATCGGCAGATGCCTCAAAGAACCTTCGCCCCTGGGGAAAAAGGCCCTCTGGACAGCGCCGGCCGCCTTTACCACGTTCCCGAAAAGCATCCTGTGGGGAAGAATGCCGCGGTATATCAGGTTATACGGGAAGGAAAGCCCTCGCTTCCTGAACTGGTCGGCCCTGGCGGCAATTACCACAGCAGGAATATTTACTCCGGCGGGACAATTGGCGGTGCAGGTCTTACATAGTGTGCACTTGTCCAGTCTCTCTGCCATCTGGGCAGTGAAATCCACATCTCCCCTCAGCAATCCTTTTACCAGTGCATTCCTGCCCCTGGCTACGGAAGACTCAACCATCTCTTCCCGGTAGACCGGACAGGCGGAAAGACAAAAACCGCATTTCATACACAGATCGTTATCTTTTTGAAACCGCCTGATCTCTTTAAATTTTTGGTCCGGATTCGAAGACATGATTATTCCTCCCAGTATTTCCCCGGATTCAGGATTCCCCGGGGGTCCAGCACCTTCTTTATATCCTGCATGATCCGCAGGGCCACGGGGTCCATAGCCCTCTTCATAAAACGCTGCTTTTCCAGACCTATCCCGTGTTCGCCGGAGATAACGCCACCCAGATCCAGGGTGGCCTCTATCATCTCATCCACCGCCTTCATAGCCCGGGAGAAATTCTCCTGATCCTTTATATCCGTCTGGATGGAAGGGTGAATATTCCCATCGCCGGCATGCCCCGTAAAATGGATGTCAAACCCATACTCCCGTCCGATGGCATAGCACCTCTTCAGCAGTTCAGCGATTTTGTCCCTAGGAACGGTTATATCCTCGGACAATATGGTAGGGGCGCTGCTGTAAACAGCGCTGAAAGACGCTTTGCGCGTGAGCCAGAGCTTATCGGCTTCCGCCTCGTCGCATGCGGAGCGGGCCTCCCTGGCTCCCGTATCACGGCAGATGCGGATTACCTGCTCTATCTCCTTTTCCACCGCCTGCGATTCGCCGTCAGACTGGACCAGCATCAGCGCGCCGGCCTCCACGGGCAGCCCGAGGTGGGACAGCTCCTCTATCCTTCTTAAAAACCAGTTGTCGACAAATTCCAGCTTGGCGGGTATAATACCGGCGGCTATGATGGATGAAACCGCATCTCCCGCCGTCTCCATGCCGTCAAATACCGCCAGCATGGTCTTCCGGGCAGGCGGTAAAGGCACTAACCTCAGCGTGATTCCGGTAATTATACCCAGCGTACCCTCAGAACCGGCAAAGAGGGTAGCCAGCTCATAGCCCATGCGGTTCTTGATGGTCCTGCCTCCCAGCCTGCCAATCTCACCGTTCGCCAGCACCACTTCGAGCCCGAGCAGGTACTGCTTGGTTACGCCGTATTTTACGCAATAAGGGCCGCCGGCATTTTCGGCCACGGTGCCGCCCATGGTGCAGCCCGCCGCACTCTGGGGGTCCGGAGGATAAAAAAGCCCTTCTTCAGCCAGGGCGATCTGGAAGTCCTGCATTATCACACCGGGCTCGACCTCGGCCGTCAGCGTAGCCTTATTGATGCCGATAATACGGTTCATTTTAGTCGTACATAGGACAATGCCCCCTTTGACCGGAATCGAGCCTCCGCTGACATTGGTACCCCCGCCCCTGGGGGTAACGGGAATATTGTTCTCGAAGGCCAGATTCATTATACGTGTGACCTGCAATGTCGTCTGAGGCAGGACTACCACATCTGGAAGATGGCTCCAAATGGTAGTCCCGTCATAGGAATAGGTCAGCAGGTCTTCTTTGTCCAGCAGGACATTCCTTTCACCGGCTATTTCCTTCAGCTTATCTATTTGAGATGATTCAAGCATTCCTCACCTGCCTTATCCGCCCATTATATTTCATATATTACTTTCACGTACAGGTAAGTCCCCACCCAGTTGCGGCATGCTATAACGCCGCTTCTTCCCATTATCCTTATTCAGGGACGGGGTAAGGATTATCCCCCCGTAATCAGGACCGCCAGGATCAACTCGTCCCGCTCCGTCACAGCCCTTGAAAGCTCCGCCTTGTTAAGGCCTTCAGCGTTAACGTATACATAGACATATTTGAGCAGACGGCCCCGGTCATCCAATATCAGCTTTTCCACTCCGGGATAGCGTCTGACCAGGTCTTCCAGGCACTCCCCGACGGTCTGGCCTTCCACCGTGACTGAGTCATGGCCGCCGGCCAGACTTTGCAACTCCCTGTAAAAAAGCCTGATCCTGATACTCATGCCAGCCTGACATCCACCACCGCCGGCTGACCGGCGCGTACCTGATCGAGGGCTTCTACCAGGACGGGTAAAACATCCTGCGGCTCCGAGACGGTCTTGCCATAAGCGCCACAAGCCCTGGCGATGGCTGCATAGTCCGGGGGTGAGACAATGTTTACCCCAGCTTCAAATCCCTTTTCAGCCGTAAGCTTTTCCTGGCCGAATCCCGCCTGTACCAGTCCTTTTATGGCAGCGTATGACATGTTATTAAAGACCACGGCCAGGAAGGGGGCACGGTATGAACGGGCTGACCAGAGCGTGGCCGTGGGACACCCCCAGATAAAGGCCCCGTCACCCATCAGGCTCACCACCGCCTTTTCGGGTGCGGCCAGTTTGGCCCCCAGGGCCGCGCCCAGTGGCCAGCCGATGGAGCCGCCTGCGCAGCCCAACAGTGTTCCCGGAAGCGTGCGTTCGATCTGTTCCAGTACCGGTGAAGAGTGTGTTATGGTCTGGTTCAGTACCAGCGTGTCCGCCTCTACAATCTCTGAAATGCAGTTGGCCAGCCAGTCCGCAGAGATTGGCCTTTCAGCAGCCTGTTTTTTAGCGTTCGACTTTCTTTCGATACGCTGCTGTAGATGTTCATATTCAATCTCGATAAGACGCTGTTGGTAATATCTCCGTTTCTCGGGAGTAATTCTGCGCTCTATCATCTCAAACAGCGCGGGGATAGCCTGCCTGGAATCAGCCTCGATGAAGACCTCCGCCGGATGGTCCCACAAAGGAGCATCCCT
Organism: Dehalococcoidales bacterium; assembly: GCA_016926695.1. Next base: position 19,530 of record JAFGOB010000057.1, read on the forward strand.
TTTAGCGGGATCAAGGTCGATGTAAACCACCCTCGCTCCGGGTGCGGGGGCGAAAGGCCCGGCCGCATAGGGGAGATCGTAGTCAATCAGCAGCAGGACATCGCTCCCGGTAATGTAGCGTCCTGTTCCCCTGGTGCCTCCGCTAATGGGATCAAACCCGCTGAAAAGGGAATGGGTGGTAGGAAAATTCATCCTTACGGTACCGCTGATTACCCGGCTGGATACGGTCTCCGCCAGGCGCACCAGGTGGTCCACGGATCCGGCATAACGGCCTGACTGGCCAGCCATTATGAGGGGACTATTCGCCAATACCAGTAGTTCCGCCGCTTTTTCCAGTCCGGCAGGGTCCGCCTTTTTGAGGGGGACTGCTCCGGCAGGGGATGGAAGGCCGATCTCGCCCCGGCCGGCAAAAAGCGTCTTGATGGGGGAAGCCAGATAGACCGGACCGCAGGGACCGCTCAGTGAAACGCGGAACAGCCGGTCAAGGGCATCGGCCACATTCTCTTCTTCCCTGACCTCATAGTCCATCTTGACGCAGTTGCGGACGATAGCCGCCTGGTCATAGGGCTCTCTGCGCCAGTTTTCCCTGCGGGCGGAAGGCTGTACTCCGGCACAGAGGACGACGGGCACCCTTCCGCGCTGGGCATTGGTCATAGCTCCTCCCACCTGGAGCGTTCCCAGTTCGCTGTGAACCAGGACTACCTGGGGGCGGCCTGAGACCATGTAGTGGCCGTGAGCCGCGGCCATGGCCACGGACTCGTCCAGGCAAAGCACCAGGGCAGGAGACTGTTCACCCTCTGCCTTCAAACGCGATACCGCCACCTGGAAAGGAACCGTATCGATGCCCGGGTTGAAGAAAATATACTCCACGCCATATGAATTCATTACCCGGATGCAGGCCTCAGCCTGTACATACTCTTCCATGGATATCCCCTCATACTTTTATCTATACTTAACGACAAAATTTTATGCCGAAAAATGAATTCCATACCGGAGCATTTTCAATTTAAAACGGTCATTTTTTCTGACGTTAAACATAATAGAATTATACCGGTCTGCGACAGATACTTGCGTCATACCCGGCTACCCAACGCGAACCTGAAGAATGCCCGGAATTATCCATCCGGTTTCGCATCAGGCATAAGCGTCCACTTACGCCTGCCACAGAATACACACCGGAATACAATATCATCAAGGTACAGGATGGAAAACGGGACCAGGCACGGGAATCCTGTCGCTCCCCGGAAACGAGGGCGACCGTTGACAACCCCCATCAGCCCACCTGTTTGAAGCTCTCGGCGCCGTGGCCGCAGATAGCACATTTTTGCGGAGGTTCTCCGGTGACCAGATTGCCGCAGCTCTGGCAAACATAATACTTCCGCTCTTCCATCTTCTGCCCGGCTTTAAAATTCTGAAGGGCTTCCTCGAAAAGGGAATTGTGCACTCTCTCAGCTTCCAGGGCATAAGTAAAAGAAAGGCGGGCACGTTCCGCCTTTTCCTCCATGGCCTTTTCCACCATGGACGGGTAAAAGCCGGTGATTTCACGGTGTTCGCTGGTGGCCGCCGCCAGCAGGTTATCCCTGGTCGCTCCAACCGCATCCATCACCGTATAATGATTCCTCAAATGTACCATTTCAGCCGCAGCAGCGGCGCGAAACAGGCTACCCACCTCAGGATATCCTTCCTGTTCGGCTTTCGACGCATACAGTATATAGCGGCAATAAGCCTGGCATTCACCTGCAAAAGCCGATTGTAGATTGCCGTCAGTCTTATACATGGTATTAGCCTCCTCTAAAAAGACCATCAGGGCTCATTTTGAGGTTATTATACGCCAATTCTCAGGCTAATAAAACAGATTTTGCAGTTTTCAGTTCATAGTTCACAGTTATGGCGTTGCTGCAAAAAGGTTTATTGATTTATTTTTCAGTCTCTGTAGATGTCATGCTGGATACCGACGCTTCCTTTTCACCCGTCGGGCAGCATCCTCAGGACAGGGTGGATTTTAGTTTTCATACCTTTTTGCACTCGGGTCAGTTATCCGTTTTGAGTTGTTAGTGTTTTGTTTGCAGATGCCCCCACAGGGCGGGAAACGGGTAAACGTTAAGAAGCTTACAAAACAGTAGGACCATCGCTATAATACAGGAAAGTATGAAACGGGAGGGTTCGGATATCATGGCTCCAACTAAAGAGGGGATATACGGAGCGGTAGAAGCCGGCGGAACAAAGTTCCTTTGCGCGGTCGGAAACGGACCGGACGACCTGCGCGGTGAGAACCGCATCTCCACCACCACACCCGCCGAAACATTGAGCAAGGCGCTGGAATTTTTCAGGCAGGAGATGAGAAATTATTTTTTGCTGGCCGTGGGCATCGGCTCTTTCGGCCCGCTGGACCTTGACCCCTGCTCGCGGACATGGGGATATATAACGTCAACACCCAAACCCGGCTGGGGGCATATCAGCCTGGCCGGCGCAGTCCGTGAATCGCTGGGAATTCCGGTTTTCCTGGATACTGATGTCAACGCCGCCGCCCTGGGCGAGGGGAATTGGGGCGCCGGCCAGGGTCTGGACGATTTTATCTACCTTACGGTAGGCACGGGCATCGGCGGAGGAGCAATAGTCAACGGAAGGCTGCTGCACGGACTTACCCATCCGGAAATGGGACACTTACGCCTGCCTCATGATCGGGTTAAGGACCCTTTCAGGGGTTCATGCCCCTATCACGGTGACTGCCTGGAGGGACTGGCTTCGGGAACGGCCATAAAAGAACGCTGGGGTCTCGCCCCCGAGGAGATACCGCCGGACCACCCTGCCTGGCGAATGGAAGCGGAATATCTGGCCGACGGCATCGCGGCTTTCATATTGACGCTGTCCCCAAGCAGAATAATACTGGGCGGCGGCATCATGCAGAAGGAAGGCCTGCTTTCCCTGGTGCGAAAAGCGGTCTTAAAAACGCTGAACGGATATCTTACTGCGCCTTCGATCACGAACAACATCGAGGAATTTATCGTCCCGCCGGGCCTGGGCAGCAGATCGGGGCTGCTGGGAGCGCTGGCCCTGGCACAGGAGAGATACCGGTCATAGTCCTGAACGCGGGATCGATCAGTAGAGTAGTAAAAACTTCGTGTTATTTGCTTCAACTATTTTGACCTGAACAAGCACCTTTGTCCAAGCTAAATGAAGAAGCAAGTTTTGGAAAGGTTATCCGAGACTAACCGAATTTCCGCAGTTATGAGGCTAAATAAAAAAATGTTAGCCTCAAATTTTACACTCCATCGCTTTTTCGAAAAGCGTAGGTACGTATCTTTTGTTTGAAAAGAAAACTTCCAGGATAAAAACTTTTTTTCTAAGTTCTTTTTCACCTTTACCTGCGGAAGTTGGGTTAGTATCCAGAGTAGATAAAAATGATAAAGAGGGAGGATTTGAACTATCCTGCCTCAAGCTGTATCCCGCCGGGAAAATTCCCTGATAACCGCCACGATTTCCTCTTTCTTCTGATCTACCGCTTTCCGGCCGGTTTCCATTATCAGCGGTATATCACCTACATCCCAGATCTGGATATACTTTTTGAAAAGGACATTAATGACCACGATTTCATAAGAGTGTATATCCACCGAAAGTGAAATCTGGCTCCTGTCCAGAGCACGAGTAACGGTCTTCATAATGGTGTAATAACAATCCATAAAGGTCTGGGGATCAGCTTCAAATTCCTCTTCAAATATCATAGCAATGATGATATCCATATTACGGTTGACCGCTTCCATCACCGGAATATTGGCACTGAATCCGCCATCGATATACCAGCGGCCATCTATGCTAATCGGGGGTAAAATGGGATACAAAGCTCCGGAGGCATAAACAGCGTCTGCAACCAGTCCTTTTTCCAGAATCACCGGCTTGCCGGTCTGGAAATCGGTGGCTTGCAGGATAGTTTTGGGTTTGAGGTCCTCCAGCTTGCGGTCGCCAAAGGATTCCTGATATACTCGCCTGATCCGGTGGGATTTCAGCAGTCCGGAAGATTTGTCGAATTTGCCGAACGGCAGCTTGGCAATACCGGCCAGAGAACGAAGGTCCACATTCATAAACAGCTTTTTGTTCACGGATTTTGTAATGGCTTCACGCATTTGTGCCGAACTGAATCCGGCGCCATACATAGCTGCCATGATGCCTCCCCCGCTGCACCCTATCACCAGATCAATGTTAATCCCGGCCTGGTTCAGAAATTCAAAAAGGCAGACCGCTGACAGGGATTTTAACCCCCCACCTCCCAACACCATAGCTATTTCGGGTTTTCTTCCCTGGATTTCACCCTGATATTTCTCCCTGCTATTTACCATTGACGATCATTGCTTTCCAAGATACTTGAGGCGGTTTTTTCAAGCTCAACTTAAGTATTTGGGACCTCTACATCAATTTCTGAAAGAAAAATAATTGAAATATGTTACTTTTATAAAAGTTATTTTGGACAAGTCTGCTAAACCGGCTTGTTTACATCGGAAGTATCTTGAAAATGAGATTCCTCCTTTATTAGGTTCTCACTTAATAATTTTTCGAGAGGACTTAGTACACCTTTCAGATTGTTGTCATATAGCTGGCGATTATCCTTGCCAGTAATCTTTGGTTCAAATACAGTGTAAGATATTTTTAATTCCAAGAGAGTTTCACATATAATCTCCGGAAGGTTTCCACAACAAACAAGTGCTGCTTTAGTGATACCATGCTCTCTGCATTTTTTCAGAAGGTTCCTGGCCATTAAGTCGCCTCTTTTATAGTCTAAATCCATAAACCGTCGGGTGTCCTGCTTCAACCAGGCATCTCTGGCCTGCTCATAAAGCTCCGGATTGTCCAGCCCACACAAGACAAAAGGAGTGCTATAGAATTGTGCTTTCAGCACGGCATGGCAGTATTCAGCCGGACTTATTTTGAGCTGCTGTAGATACCCACGGGCAGAGCCCGTGGCACTTTACAGGTCAAGCTTCGCTTGACCTGAATCCTGTTTCCCTTGCCACTTTACATAC